>CAMDRP010000097.1 GCA_945906965.1 Opitutus sp. GAS368
AGAAATACTTCCTGTTCGCGGCGGCAGAGTTCGTCGTGGTTGGGCTCGTCGTTCACATCGATCGTCTCGTCGCGCCGGGTAAACACTCCATCGGGGCCCAGACTGGCGTGATGGAGGAGTAATGATTCGGTTTTGCTGTGCGAATCGACATCGGCGGATTTGCCCGCGCCCGCCGCCGATTTGGCCACGATGCTCACGCAACCCTTGGGCCCGATCACATCTTTCACAAAAAAAGCCGTCTCGCTCATCATGGGACCCCAACCCGCCTCGTACCAACCGATCGATCCATCAGCGAAAACGACCTGGAGATGCCCGTAATTGATCTGGCCGGGCACGATTTCATCCGAAAGTCGCGCGCCGATGCCGTTGACGCGGACCGGGCGCGAGCCGGTCATGCGGCACATCACGTCGACGTAATGCACGCCGCAATCAACGATCGGCGAGGTCGTGCGCAATAAATTCTTATGCGTGCCCCAATTGGCGCCGGAACTTTGTTGATTCAGATTCATTCGCATCACCAAGGGTTTACCCAAAGTCTGCGCCAACTCCGTAAACTTCTGCCACGAGGGGTGCACGTGCAGGATATAGCCGACGATCAACTTTTTTCCCAGTTTACGCGCCACGGCGATCACGCGCTCACAATCCACGAGCGTATCGGCCACTGGTTTTTCCAAAAATACATGCGCGCCGGCCTCCATCGCAGCGATGGCGTAATCGGCGTGCGTCTCCGAGTACGTGCTGATGCACACCGCATCGGGCCGCGTCTGGGCCAAAGCCTCGCTGTAATCCGCAAACTCCGCGTAACGCCCGCCCAACTCCGCGCCCAATTTACGCCGCGAAGCCTCACCGCGGCTCACGAGCCCGACGATCTCGAAGTCCGCTGACATCTGATGATAAGCGCGGGCATGCGAAGTGCCCATGTGCCCGCAACCTACCACCAACACACGAAGTTTATTGGCCATAAAAATAGGAAGGAATTAACAATCGATGGTTTAACTCAGTGACCGGCCGGAGCGCCCACTCCAGCCTCGCCCGGACCCCTAGCCGGCGGCCGGAAAAACAAAGCGAGCGCCACCGCCGCGAGCGAAGCCGTCGCCAAAGGTACCATAAAGAGCCCCTTGAAATCGATGAGCGCTCCATTCGTGTAGACCTTTTGAATCAGCCAAGGGCAGATCGAATTGGCCAACAAAGCCCCCACCCCGAGGATTTGCAGGTTAAACAAACCCTGCGCGCTCGAGCGGATATCCTTCGGGCAATACGCATCGACGAAAATATATACCGTCGCGAAGAAGAACGCGTAACAAACCCCGTGCAACACCTGCACCACGATGATCATCGGCGCACTCTCTGGGAAAAACGCATACACCGCAAAGCGCGCCGCGTGCCCTAAGATGCCCACAATCATCGTCGTACGCCAACCAAAGCGCCGCAAGGTCGCCCCGAGCACAAACATCGTCAGGATTTCCGCGATCTGGCCGAGACTCATCACCGGCGTGATCCAATTCGACGCGATACCCACGCCACCGGCTTCCTTCGCCGTCCCGAGAAACACTCCCGTCCAATTAAAATAACAATTATGGACAAACGAATCCACCAACGTGACCAACCACAACACGAGTAAGAAGGGGTGCTTCAGGAGCTTAAGCGCCTCCAACCAAGCCGATTTCTGCACCGCACCGGCCGTCGCCGCCGGTTTCGGCGCCGAGCGTGGCAACACCAAACTAAACGCCGCCAACGCCAACGAGGCCAGACCCGCCACGATAAACGTCCACTTCGTGGCCGCCTTGGCCGCATCGCCGGTGAGCGGGTTGGCCAGCGCAATGCCCAACCAATCCACCAAACCCGACGGATGCGCCGCATCCACGGCGGCCCAATTCACAAAAATAAAAGTAAACGGCCACGCCGCCAAAATCCAACCGATGGTCCCGCCCATGCGCACGATCCCGAATTCTTTCTCAGGATTCTTCATGTTAGCGAACGCGATCGAATTCGTGATCGAGATGGTCGGCACGTAAAGCAGACAGTGCACGAGCATCAGCAGGAAAAACGGCCAAAAATCCTTCGTGAACCCGCAACCCAAAATCGCGAGCCCGCCGATTAGATGGGAAAACGCCAAAAATTTCTCCGGCGCGAATTTTTGATCCGCCCACTGGTTGCTAAAAAACATCCCCACGATTGAGGCCACGGGAAACGCATTCAAAATCAACGATTGCTGCCCCGGCGTGAAACCCAGGCTCGGCAAATAACCGAAAATCAACGGTAGCCACGCCCCCCAAATAAAAAACTCGAGCACCATCATGAAAAACAAACGGCCTTTCGGCGACGACGTGGAGGGAGACATATTAAGTAAGATCAGACGTGGTAAGCAATGAACGATCAGGGAATCCGACCGCAGGGTTGCCCTAGCATTACCCCCAAATGTTTCACGCCAAGCCGGAAAAACTGCCGATCCGAAGAATCCCTTTTCCTTTGGCGGGATTCTTGTTTCAAATATCCACACCCCCCCACCTTCCATGATGCAACGCTTTGCTTTGGTCCTTATCCTCGCGCTGACTTTCACCCGCGGTTTCGCGGCCGCCCCCGCCGGCTTCACCGCCTTGTTCAACGGCCAAGACCTCGCCGGCTGGCGCGGCGGCGACACCTACGATCACCGCAAACTCCTCAGCCTCACGCCAGCCGAGCGCGACGCCCAGATTGCCCAATGGACCGCCAGCCTGACCGCCCTCAAAAATGGTCGCCCGCACTGGTCCGTCGACGCCGGCGAATTACTCAACGATGGCCTCGGCGGCTACGCCACCACCGAACGCGACTACGGCAATTTTGAACTTCTCGTAGACTGGAAAATAGCCGCCGGCACCGACTCCGGTATCTACCTGCGCGGCGTTCCCCAGATCCAAATCTGGGACCCCGCCCAACCCGATCCCCATGGCTACGGTTCCGCCCGCGGCTCCGGCGGCCTCTGGAACAACGATAAAAAATCTCCCGGCCGCGACCCGCTCGTGCGCGCCGATAATCCCATCGGCCAATGGAATCGTTTCCGCGTCCGCATGATCGGCGCCCGCGTCAGCGTCTGGCTCAACGACCAACTCGTCGTCGACCACGCGTTGCTCGAAAATTACTACGATAAAAAACTCCCGCGCGACCAGCAGCGCCCCATCCCCGCCCGCGGCCCCATCGAGCTCCAAACCCACGGCGGTGAAACCCGCTGGCGCAACATCTACATCCGCGAAATCGGTAGCGAAGAAGCCTGCCGCCTGCTCGCCAACCACAGCGCCACCGGCTACCGCCCGATCTTCGAGGGCAAAAATCTCGACGGTTGGGCCGGCCCGCTCGAAGCCGTTGCAATCAAAGACCGCGCGCTCGTCTGGCAGAAAAATAAAGGCGGCACGATTTATTGGAATTCCACGCTCACCGATTTTCAGGCGCGGCTCCAATTTAAGCTCCCACCCGGCGGCAACAACGG
This sequence comes from Opitutus sp. GAS368, assembly GCA_945906965.1. Taxonomy (GTDB): domain Bacteria; phylum Verrucomicrobiota; class Verrucomicrobiia; order Opitutales; family Opitutaceae; genus Tous-C4FEB. Next base: position 3,464 of record CAMDRP010000097.1, read on the forward strand.
CCTCGCCATCCGCTATCCCGGCACCGGCGACACTGCCTACGTCGGCATGTGCGAACTCCAGGTGCTCGACGACAACTACGAAAAGGTAAAAGGCCCCATCGACCCGCGCCAAGCTCACGGCTCCGCCTACGGCATGGTCGCCGCCGCCCGCGGTTATCAACACCCCATCGGCGAATGGAATTTCCAAGAAATCACCATTCAAGGCTCCCGCGCCCAAGTAGAACTCAACGGCACCGTCATTCTCGAGGCCGACCTCGCCACCGTCGACCTCAAGGCCGTCCACGGCCAAAAAGCTCACCCCGGCAAAGACCGCCCGAGCGGCTTCTTCGGCTTCGCCGGCCACAACGACCCCGTCGAATTCCGCGACGTTTTCCTAAAGACCCTATAACATTAAATCATCACCTTTACCCACGTTCAAAACCCAACCCTCACCCACCATGATCTCACGCCGCGACTTCCTCAAAGACTCCTCCGCCGCCACCGTTGGTGGCCTCATCGCAACCTCCGCTCTCGGCCACGCCGCAGAAAAATCCGCCACCAACAACCGCATCCTCAAAGTCGGCCTCATCGGCTGCGGTGGCCGCGGCACCGGCGCCGCCTCACAAGCCTTAAAGGCCGATCCCAACGTCCGCCTCACCGCTATGGCCGACGTCTTCGCCGACCGCCTTCAGTCCAGCCTCGCCACGCTCAGGAAAGTCGCCGCCGCCAAAATCGACGTCACGGACGCCACCTGCTTCGTCGGCCTCGACGCCTTCCAAAAGGTCATCGATAGCGGCGTCGACGTTGTGCTGCTCACTTCGACCCCCGCCTTCCGGCCCCAACACCTGAAAGCCGCCATCGCCGCCGGCAAACATGTGTTCTGCGAGAAACCCGTCGCCGTCGACGGTGCCGGCATCCGCTCGGTGCTCGAATCCGCCGCCGAGGCGAAACGTAAAAATCTCTCCGTGATGTCCGGCTTCTGCTGGCGCTACGACCTACGCATGCGCGAGACCGTCGCCAAAGTTCACGCCGGCGCCATCGGCGACATCCGCGCCATCATCGCCACCTACCACACAGGCTCGCTCACCACCAAGTTCCCCGGCACCCGCAACCCCGGCCAAACCGACCTCGAGTGGCAGCTGCGCAATTGGTATAACTTCACGTGGCTCTCCGGCGACCACCTCGTCGAGCAAGCGATCCACAACGTCGACAAGATCGCCTGGCTCATGAAACAAGAAATGCCCACGCAGGTCGTCGGCGTCGGCGGCCGCTCGGTCCCCGCCTACGGCAACACCTTCGACAACTTCAGCGTCGCCTACGAATACGCCAGCGGCGTCCGCGCCACCCTCTCCTGCCGCCAACACGACGGCGCTTACACCGAGGTCACCGATTACGTCACCGGCTCGAAGGGCATCTTCTCCAACGGCCGCCTCGCCACCCAAGGCATCTCCGGCGAGACCAATTGGAAATACACCGGCCCGCAACGCGACATGTATCAGGTCGAGCACGACGAACTCTTCGCCGCGATCCGCGCCGATAAACCCGTCAACGACGGCGTGAACATGGCGCACAGCACGCTCATGGCCATCATGGCCCGCATGGCCGCCTACACGGGCCAGGTCGTCACCTGGAACCAAGCCCTCAACTCCAAAGAATCGCTCGTGCCCGCCACGCTCGACTGGAAGGCCCCGCTCGCGGTCACGCCCCGCGCCATTCCCGGCCAGACCAAACTCACCTAAACTCACGCCATGAATCGCCGCGATTTCCTCCGCGCCACCGCCGCCGTCGCGGCCGTCGCCCCATTTGCCCGCGCTCAATCAACCAGCCCCGCCCCCGCCGCCAAAACCCCCGTCGCGCTTAAAAAACGCGGCATGAAAAAGGGTTTTATGCTCGGCACGCTCGGCGGCCCGACTGCGCAGAAATTAACATTGTTGGAAAAATTCCAGCTGCTCCGCGCCGCGGGATTTGACGGCGTCGAAGTCGGTAGCGGCATGAATCAAGCCGAGGTCCTCGCCGCGCGCGATCAGACCGGGCTCGCCATCCCGAGCGTCGTCATTTCCACGCACTGGTTGAAACCGCTCTCCGATCCCAATCCCGCCGCGCGCGAGGTTGGTCTCGAGGGCCTCAAGCAAGGTCTCCGCGACGCCAAGGCTTACGGCGCCAGTTCTGTTTTGCTCGTACCCGCCGTCGTCAAAAAAGACGTGCCCTATGCCGACGCCTACGCGCGCTCGGTCGCGGAAATTACCAAGGCGCTTCCGCTCGCTGAATCCCTCGGCGTCGTCATCGCGATTGAAAATGTGTGGAACCAATTTCTCCTCAGCCCGCTCGAGGCCGCCGCCTACGTGGACGCGTTCAAGAGCCCGTGGGTGCGTTGGCACTTTGACGCCGGCAACATCGTCAATACCGGCTGGCCTGAGCACTGGATCCACACGCTCGGCGCGCGCATCGTCAAAGTGCACATCAAAGAATTCAGCCGTAAAGTCCGCGACGAAAAAGGCCCGTACGCCGGCTTCCGCGTCGATCTTTTCGAAGGCGATTGCGACTGGCCCAAGGTGCTCACCGCCCTCGACGACATCGGTTATTCGGGTTGGTTGATCGCCGAGCAATATCGTCCGCCGAGCTTTACCGACGACGCCGCGTGGCTCGTGCATCTCGCGCAGAAGATGGACGCCGTGATCGGCAGCTGAGGCCCACCGCATGAGTTGGAAACACGCAGCCGCTGGGCTGCTAGGGTTCATCGTCACTGCGTCGCCCAACTTCGCCGCCCCCGAGCGGCTCGAGTATATCGAGCCGCACATGGGCACGTTGTTTCGGATCGTACTTTACCCGCCCGATCCCGCCGTCGCCAAAGCTGCCGCGCGCGCCGCGTTTGACCGCATCGCCGAGCTCAATCGCATCATGTCGGACTACGATCCGACTAGCGAACTCATGCGCCTGTGCGCCCAACCGCCCGCAACACCTGTGCCGGTGAGCACGGAGTTGTTCGCTATCTTGCAACGCAGCCAAGCCATCGCGGAAAAAACGCACGGTGCGTTCGATGTCACGCTCGGGCCGGTGATTCGTCTGTGGCGCGAAACGCGCCGCTCGCACGCGCTCCCAAGCGAAGTCGCACGTACCGCCGCTCAACAAGCCTGCGGCTTCCAACACCTACGGCTCGATCCCGTCGCGCGCACCGTGACGCTGCTGCGTCCGCACATGGCCCTAGATCTCGGCGGCATCGCCAAAGGCTACGCTGCCGAAGCCGCCCTCACCGTGCTCGCGCAACGCGGCATCCCGAGCGCGATGGTCGCCGCCAGTGGCGATCTCGCCCTCGGTGATCCGCCGCCGGGCAAACCGGGCTGGCAGATCGAGCTGAACCCTTTTGGTTCCACCCCAGACAAACCGCTCACGCTGATCGTTGCGCGCGCTGGCGTTTCCACCTCGGGCGATACGGAACAATTCGTTACGCTCGGGGGCGTGCGCTATTCCCACATCGTTGATCCGGCCACGGGTCTCGGACTGACTCGACCGACCGCGGTGACAGTCGTGGCGCCGCACGCGACGCTCGCCGACGCACTCGCCACGGCGTGCAGTGTTCTTGCCCCAGCGGCGGCCCAACAACTCGCGGACCACTCCGCCGAATCCATTCGCGTGATCGTCCACCAACGCAACGCTGACGGCTCGACGCGGAGCACCGCTTTCGGCCACGCTCCCGCCGGCCTTATTTTCACGCCATGATCACCTCTTCGTTTTTCAAAAATACCCTAGCCGGCTTCGCGCTCGGCCTGAGCGTCGCGTCGCTGCACGCCTTGCCCGAGATCGACCCCAAGGAACTCGCACTCGTGAGCCAAATCCGAGAAAAAATTCTCGCCGCGAAAAAAGATTCGCCCACGCCGCTCGCCACTTACACGGAAAAGATTCCCGGCACCGACGTTTCGTTTGCGCTTCAACCCATCCCCGCCGGCGCGTTCAACGTTGGCAGTCCCGCCAGCGAAAAAAACCGCAATTCCGATGAAGGCCCGCAGGCCAAAGTGACCGTCGGCGCCTTTTGGATGGGCCAAAAAGAAGTCACGTGGAACGAGTACGAGATTTTCATGTTCGCCACCGATGCCGCCGGTAACGGTAGCAAAGGTGAAGCCGACGCCGTTTCGCACCCAACTAAGCCTTACGTCGAGATGAGCTTCGGCATGGGCCGCGAGGGTTTCCCTGCGATCAGTATGACGCACCACGCCGCCTCAAAATATTGCCAATGGCTGAGCGCCAAGACCGGATATTTTTACCGTCTCCCCACCGAGCTCGAATGGGAATACGCCGCGCGCGCCGGCACAACGACCGCTTATTCCTTCGGCGACGATCCCGCGCAACTTACCAACTACGCCGTGTTCAACGCCGACAAATACGCGCTCGTCGGCACCAAGAAACCCAATCCTTGGGGACTCTACGACATGCACGGCAACGTCTCCGAGTGGACCCTCGATCAGTACGAAGCCGACGTCTACACGCGCCTCAAAGGCCATCCCGCCACCGCGTGGGTGAAATCCACGCAGCCCTACCCGCACGCCGTGCGCGGCGGCAACTGGACCGATACGCCCGAACTCCTCCGCAGCGCCGCCCGCCGCGGTTCCGCGCCCGAGTGGAAAATTCTCGATCCCCAACTGCCGAAAAGCATCTGGTATCACACCAGCGTGCCGTGGATCGGCTTCCGCGTCGTCCGCCAGATCGACGTTCCTTCCGCCGAGCAGATGTATCGGATTTGGAACAACGGCGTCGAACTCGACAACTGATCCGACGACGGCGCGCGTGATACACGCCGCGCCTTACCTCATCTCGCTCAAGCGCGCGATCACCGCCGGCAACAACGCGTGTTCGGCCGCGTGGACTTTCGCCGCGAGCGTTTCCAACGTCTCGCCCGGCGCCACGCGCACCGTGGCTTGATCGAGAATCGGACCGCCATCGACTTCCGCGGTCACGCCGTGGACGGTGCAACCGGTCACCTTTACGCCGCGCCGGAAAGCCTGGCCGATGCCGTCGAGCCCGGGAAAACTCGGCAACAAACTCGGGTGCAGGTTAATTATTTTCCCCGCAAACGCCGCGAGCAACCCCGGCTTGACCACGCGCATGAAGCCCGCGAGCACGACGAGATCGGGCTGCGCCGCGCGCACGGCGGCGATGAACCGCGCTTCGCCTTCACCTTCGAGCTTCGTTTTGAAGGGCGCCGGATCGATGTAGCTCGCCGGTAAGCCGAAACGCGGGCCGAGCGCGAGGATGCCCGCATCGGGTTTATCTGAAAACAGCGCGACGACGCGGGCGCGCCCGAGCTGACCGGCTTGCTGAGCTTGGAGAATCGCCTCGGCGTTGGAGCCGCGACCAGAGCCGAGAATGACGACGCGCATGACGATCAAATTTCGCCCGCGGCTTTGATGCGCGCGATCAAGGCCGTCGTGCTGAAGCCAGGCAAAAACGGCATGAACTCGATCCGCGCGCCCACGCTTTCCAGCGCGGCGCGTTCGTTAGGATCGAGTTTCTCGAGGGTGTAATCGCCGGCCTTGCAGTAAACGTCCGGCGCGAGCGCGCGAATTTCCGCGCCGAGGCGCGGCGTGTTAAAAATAAATACGGCATCGACGCAGGCCAGCGCGCCGAGCGCGTAGGCGCGTTGGGTTTCGTTTTGCACGGGCCGCAATGGGCCTTTGAGCGCGCGCACGCTGGAGTCGGCGTTAAGCGCGATAAAGAGCGCGTCGCCTTGGGCGCGCGCTTGTTGCAGGTAATAAAGATGGCCCGTGTGCAACAGGTCGAAGACGCCGTTGGTGAGGACGATTTTTTGGCCGGCGGCGCGCAGCTCGGCGCGGCGCGCCACGGCGGCGGCAAGCGTCAGGAGTTTAGGATTGGGCGGCGCAAGGTTCGTCACAGCTCAGACGGATAAACGGGGAGCCGCGCCGAAGGAAGACTTTATCGCCCGAGGATTAGCCCGGGCGAGTGGCGCGGGCTCAGAAGAACTTTTTCGCTTTTTCGAAAAAGCTCTTCGAGGTGGGTTCGGCGGCGTCACCGCTGACGCGGGCAAACTCCTCGAGCAACTTGCGTTGATCGGAGCTAAGCGAGGTCGGTACTTCAACTTGCACGCGGACGAGTTGGTCGCCTTGGCGTCCACCGCGCAGAGAAGGCATGCCTTTTTCGCGGAGGCGGAACGTGGTGCCGCTGGCGGTGCCGGCGGGGATTTTCAGCGAGCCTTTACCGAAGAGCGTGGGCACCTCGATGCTGCCACCGAGCGTGGCGAGGGTGAACTTAATCGGAATCTCGCAGAAGAGTGCGTCGCCTTGTCGTTCGAAGAGTTCGTGTTCCTTAACGGTCAGCACGATGTAGAGATCGCCGGCCGAGCCACCCGCCGTGCCGGCTTCACCGTTGCCGGTGGAGCGGAGGCGCGAGCCGGTCTCGACGCCGGCCGGGATGCGGACGTTGATCTTGGTCGTCTGCGGAGTGCGGCCTTCGCCCCGGCACGCGGTGCAGGGTTTTTCAATTTTTTGGCCGGTGCCGCCACAGGTCGGACAGGCTTGGGTAAACGTAATGATGCCGCCGGAGCGGCGGATTTGGCCGGCGCCGCGACAGGTGGGGCACGTGACGCGTTTTGAGCCGGGCTCGGCGGCCGTGCCGGTGCAGCGTTCGCACGTCATAGCTTTGCGAAAGGAGATTTCTTTCTCCACGCCGCGGGCCGCTTCTTCGAGCGTGATTTCGAGATCGTAGCGCAGATCGGAGCCATCGCGATCGGTCCCGCCACCACCACCGCCGCCACCGAACATTTCATCAAAAATTCCGCCACCACCACCACCGCCGCCACCCCGGCCACCTTGTTGGCCGAAGACTTCGCGGAAAATATCAAACGGATCGTGGAAACCGCCGCCGCCGGGTTGACCGCGGCCACCGCCGCCACCGCCGGGGCCTTGGAAGGCGGCGTGGCCATAGCGATCGTAAGCGGCGCGCTTTTCCGGGTCTTTCAGCACCTCGTAAGCTTCGGAAACTTTTTTAAAGGTTTCTTCAGCCTCCTTGTTGCCCGGATTTTTATCAGGGTGAAACTGCACGGCCTTTTTGCGGTAGGCCTTCTTAAGTTCTTCTTCGGTCACGCCTTTTTGCGCACCGAGGAGTTCGTAGTAATCTTCCTTCGCCATAGGGATCGTGGGGGCCATTCGCGCGCGAGGCGCAAACGGCGGATGTATTATTAGATTACAGTTTCTTTGGCTGCGGCGGTGGGGCCGCTGGAAACGATGACGGAGGCGGGCCGGAGCAGGCGGCCGTTGAGCGAATAACCCGTGCGGATGACGTTGAGCACATGTTCCGCTTTCACGTCGGGGCTCGGCGCGTGCGAGAGGGCTTCGTGTTGATGCGGGTCGAAGGGCAGGCCGGCGGGGTGGATTTCCTTCAGGCCGTGGTTGCCGAGGGCGCTTTTGAATTGCGTGAGCACCATGTCGACGCCGCCGGTGAGGGTCTTGAGGTCGGCGTTGGGCTGCTTCGCGGCGGTGAGGCCGAGGGCGAGGTTATCCATTACGGGCAGCAGATCTTCGAGGACGCGCGAGGCGGAATAGAGACGAAGTTCTTCTTTTTCGCGCAAGGTGCGCTTGCGGAGATTTTCGAGGTCCGCGGCGGTGCGCATGAAGCGGTCGTAATTATCGGCCGCTTCTTTCTTGGCGGTGGCCAGCTGGGCCGCGAGGTCGGCCGAGGGGACGGACTCTGGGGCGGCGGGGGCCGGAGCGGCAGGCTCAGGGTTGGGTGTGGCAGCGGATTCGTCGGTCGGTTTCATAACAAAAGAAGGTCAGCTAACTACGGCTTCCGCGTTTCTTCAAGCTTGTCGCGCAAACCACGGAAAATTTCGAGGGTCTTGCG
>CAMDRP010000098.1 GCA_945906965.1 Opitutus sp. GAS368
GGTCAGCCGGGTGTCGCGTCGGCGGCTCCGGCTCGCGCCGCCAGCGGGCCAGGCAAAGAATACTATTGGAACCTCAACGACGCCCGCTCGCTGCAGCCGCAATCCACCCGGAAAAATGTTTTCCTGGGTGGCGAATATGACCTGCGCCCCCACCTGACCGCCTTCGCCGATTTCAACTACTACGGCGCCCGCTCGATCATTGATCGCGACCCTGACATCTACCAGAGTAGCGTGAACGGATCGTTGTTCATTCCGACGACGAATCCCTACAATCCATTTGGTGACCGCTTCTGGAGTCCCACCGGTGCGGCCAACTCCGACGGCACGCCGCGTCTCACCGGCACGCCGAGCGCGGTCAACGTCGTGAACCACCGTTTTTGGGACTTCGGTTCGCGCATCGATACGGTCACTAACTCGGCCTACCGCGGCCTGCTGGGCCTGCGCGGAAAGTTCGGCGATACGTGGTCGTGGGAAAGTGCGGTGATGCACGCGGAGGGTCGCGCCAACGAAAACGAGCCCATCCAACGCACCAGCCTCACGCAGGCCGCCGCATTGCTGACCGACCCCACCCGGGCGCTCAATGCCTTCGGTCGCAGCTACGCCATCCAAGGTGGCGCGCTCGTTGACACGGGCCCCTTCCGCAATTCGGCAAGCGTGAAGCAGTCCACCTACGGCGTCTTCGAGCGCGACGGCATGACCCGATTGCGCAGCATCGACTTCAACGCCAGCGGCGAGGTCGGGTCCCTGTGGGGCGGGAACAAAATCAGTGTCGCCCTCGGCGGCGAGGTCCGTCGCGAGGATTTCTCCGACGTTCGCGCGGCGTTCGCCGGACTCAATCCGGCTGGCTCCGGCCTCGATCCCACGCGCTCGGATGTCGTGAGCGCGTCGTCGATTCCCGACACCTTTGCTCATCGCGACGCCTATTCTGGCTACGCGGAGGTTCTCCTGCCGCTCGCCGGGCGGGATTTCAAATTGCCGCTGGTGCAATCCCTCGAATTGAGCGCCGCTGCTCGGACCGAACACTACAGCGATTTCGGCAATACCGTGAGCCCGAAGTTCGGACTCACCTGGAAGCCAGTCGACTGGATCATGGTGCGGGCCTCCCACAGCAAGGGTTTCCGGCCACCGTCTCTGCCCGCCCTGTATCGTGGCAGCTTTATCGGAACAGCGCTTAACAGCCAGGACACCTATCGGTCCATCGTAACCCAGTTGCTGACCGACCAAGGCCTGAACCGCATCAATCGCGTGGAGGGTAACCCAAAACTGCAGCCCGAGAAGTCCAACGGTATTTCGACCGGCATCGTGATCGATGTGCCGGCCATTCGAGGTCTCTCGCTCACGGTCGACTACTACGAGATACGACACCGGGATATTCTCGGCTCCAGCGGAACCGTCAACGATGACCGCGACTCTCTCGTTGCCGCTACGCAAGCCGCGCTCGCCGCCGGTCAAAGCATTAACTCCATCGACCTCGGCTCCGGCACGGCAAAATATCAGGGCGACGGATCCGTCGTGCGCCTGCCGGTAACCCAGGAGGACCGCAACTTCTTCGCCGCCTACAACGCCACGCGCGCCCCTAGCGCGCAGCGTGCCGCCGTCGGTTCGATCGACTTCCTGCGCACCACGTATTTCAACAAGGCGCAACAATTCGTAAACGGCTTCGACTTTGGGCTGAACTATCGCTTCCGCCCGATGACGCTTGGCAACTTCACGCTCGAGACCAACTGGACGAAACTGAACGCGTTCTACATCTACTCCACTCGCGGCGCATTGCGCACGGAACTCATGGAGACGAATCTCGCGGCCACATCCGGCGCTTCCCCGAAGTGGCGCGGCAATGTGCAGCTTAACTGGCGACGCGACAGCTGGAGCGCGGGACTCGGCATGTTTTACACTGGCAGTTTCACCCTCTCCGGCGTCACCACGAGTCAGGCCGTATACGAATCGCTCGGCCGCCCCTCCTACATCCAGCCAGTTTTCACCAACGGCTCGAAGATCTATCGCATGGTCCATCGCGACACCGAGGTTTATAACGCCTTCGTCTCCTATCGGCTCGGCCGGACCGACACCCGCAGTTGGCTCCGCGATACCAGCGTGCGCGTCGGCGTGAACAATCTCTTCAACACCGAGCCGCCCCTCTCCGACGATAACAATACCTACGAGTCCGCTCTCTTTAATACGATGGCCAAGGGCCGCATGTATTCGTTGACGTTGACTAAGAAATTCTGACCCCTCGCCGACGACTCATTCCATCATGGCTCACCTGACTCGCTGCCGCTATACCCCCGGCTTTTGTTGCATCCTAGCCTTACTCGTGTGCGGCCTGATGCTCACCGGCGTCGGCCGTGCGCAAGGCCGCAACGACTGGCTTGAGCCCTTCCCTGCGTTCACAATTGCGGGCAACCTCCACTACGTCGGCAGCAAGGGTCTCGCAAGCTACCTCGTCACCACGCCTAAGGGCCACATCCTGCTCAACGCATCCCTCGAAGCCAACGTGCCGTTGATCAGCAAAAGCGTGGAAGATCTCGGCTTCAAGTTCAGCGATATCAAGATTCTCTTAATCAGCCACGCCCACTGGGACCACAACGCCGGCTGCGCGCTGGTGAAAGAACAGACCGGAGCGACCTACGCTGTCATGGTGCAGGACGTTGCGGTCGTTGAGTCCGGCGGTCGTGCCGATTTTCACTACGGCCGTTTTCCGGGCTCACTCTACCCGAGCGCCAAGGTCGATCGCGTGTTGCACGACGGCGACACGGTCGAATTAGGGGGTTCCGTCCTCACCGCGCATCTCACGGCCGGCCACACGAAGGGCTGCACGACCTGGTCGCTCCCTGTCAGCGACGCGGGGCGAACGCTGAACGCCGTTATCATCGGCAGCCCTAACGTGAACTCCGGCTACAAGCTCGTAGACAACGCCGCTTATCCGGAGATCGCTGGCGACTTCGAGCGGATGTTTCGCACGCTCAAGGTCCTGCCGTGCGATCTGTTTCTCGGTTCGCATGGGACTTATTTTGGTCTCTTGGAGAAATTTCCTCGACTAAAACCCGGTGCCGCTAATCCGTTTATCGATTCCACCGGTTACCGGCGCTACGTCGCGGACAAAGAACAGGTGTTTCGCACGGAACTCGCCGCGCAGCAGTCTGGCAGCGCTCCGGGAAAGAAGAATAAACGAGCGTCGACCCTGAGCGTGCTCTTCATCGGCAACAGCTTTCTCTTCGGCTCCGGCTCACCCTTGCGTCACTATCGGGCGGACACGGTAACCGATCTAAACGGCACGGGTTTCGGCGGCGTGCCGGCACTGATCAAATCGTTCACCGCCCAAGCGGAGCTGGATTTCGTTGTCAGCCAAGAGACCGTTTCAGGCCAGGGACTCGACCATCACCTCGCCGAGAAAGCCGGCGTGATCGGCCGTCCGTGGGATCGCGTTGTGATGCTCGGCTACAGCCTGCTCAATCGCGCCAAACCCGGCGACCCGGCTTTGCTAATTCAGTCGGCCAAGGAGGTCGCGGAGTTACTGCACAGCAAAAATCCCCAGGTGGACATCCGCCTGATCGCCACCTGGGCGCGCGCCGATGCCGTCTACCCGGCGAACGGACACTGGCACGGCAAGTCAGTCGAGCAGATGACGCGCGACGTCCGCGTGGCCTACGACCAAGCCGCCGCCGGCAGCCCTCACATTCGCGGCGTGATTCCCGTCGGCGAAGCGTGGCTCCGGGCGATGAATAGCGGCATCGCCGATCCCAATCCCTACGACGGAATCGAGTTTGGCAAAGTGAGCCTCTGGACCCATGACTTCTATCACGGCAGCACCTTCGGCTACTATCTCGAAGCCCTCATGATCTTCGGCGATCTTACCGGACTTGATCCGCGCTCCCTCGGCAAAGGCGAACGCTCCGCCTTCGAACTCGGACTCTCGGCCGCGCAAGCTACGGCCCTGCAAAACGTCGCCTACGACGAGCTTATGGCTATGAAGGGTCGCACGAGCTTGAAATCGTTCACGCCTGCGAATCCGGCCCGATAGGATAATTTCGCTATCGGGGCTCCTGTCTCAGGAGTAAACAAACAACACCCCCAGTGGTGGGCCGACGACCAAGTCGAGGCAGGATCACCCCATCCCTAGTAAAAGATAACGGAGGGGCATGTTGCGGGAAGTTAAAGCCTAGGACTAACGTAAGTGTTACAGCGAGCATGCAGCCACGATATTCAAGTCATGATATCATTTGAGCCCACGCGAGCGGCCGCACAGGCCCGGTTGTCAGGATTTTTACCCCTGGCGGGTGGCTACGGGGCTAATCGGAATTATGTACGGCTAGGCCGATCCTGCACTCACGATCTACCAAGAGGGTAAGGCCATCTCAACCAACGAGGGTTGGGCGAACCGTGCGGCCATCACGACGGCCGCGATCCAGACCGATGCATTTATGTTGCCCGCCGGCAGCAAAGACGCGGCGGTGGTGATCACGCTGAACCCCGGCGCAGTACACCGCGCTGATCAAATCAGCGAAGAACGTATCATCCGGCGTGGCACGGGTCGAAATCTACGAAGTGCCGTAAGGCCAGCCTGCTCAAGCCTCGCTTATCTCAAAGTCGTCTTCCCGTCGTGTAATAGGGATCAATCTAAGCAAACCGAGGCCCCGTTGATACTGCGCTACGGACCGGAGTTGCTCTGGCTGATCGAAAGCCCGGAGTTTCGGGCTCACTTTGATTTAGGGGCGGGGCCCATCGCGACCAAACGACTCGAGCCGTAGGGTGTATCGAACACGATCTTAGCGGACATGCTATCGACGGGCTAGGCTAGCTTGGCGGTCTTGCTCCTTCCGCTTCCCGCCCGCGATCTCATCGCCGATCGCACGCCGAGTGCGGTGAGTAACTCCATCGGCTTGAACGGGCACGATGGGTTATAAAAATGGTGGAGGCGGCGGGAGTTGAACCTGGCTTCCTCGGTCATTTAGCGGGTATATTGCGGGTGATTTTTGGCTGCTAGCGGTGCACACGTAGGCCAAGCCCAAGCGATCGCGCTGAGCTTCAATGCTAGTGCCCGGAGAGTTCTGCGGTGTCCAGTCATCCGGGGCAGGTCCGTACTCATGGTTTCAAGAATGGAGGTCGGAGGATAACTCCATGGTAGCTTGCGCTGGCGTGAGCACACGCGCGCCGTGCAAAATCTCCGGCGGATAGTCCGCGAGATTTCCGGTCACAATCGTTTTGTCTATTGTGGCAAGTGCGGCCTCGACAAAAACGATGTCGTCAGCGTCGGGCCCGGTCACGGCAAGCGGCCTGGGCGTCACCATGGCTTGACCCTGCAAGCCATTCAGCAATGCGGTGATTTTGGCCGGTACCAGCTTCAAGCGTGGCCGGTGTAACACGTCACGGTATTCGGACAGAATGCGGGCATCGTAAACGAGCTTCAAACGGCCATCGATAACGGCATCAAGCACGCGCGCAGACGGGCCGTGCGCGTTCAGCAAACCCGACACGACAACGTTGGGGTCGATCACCCACCGTTTCATTTCCGGCGACCGGCTGTGCGCACAGCTGCAACCTCAGCGTCGAATTCCTTCATCGTGAGAGCGTCGGTGCCGTTTACGACGGAATCGAATCGAATGGCTTCAACCGCCCGCGTCAGCGCCACGCGGTCGAGCATTTCCAAATCGCGGGAGAAGGTGGCTTCCGAGGTCGGGATCATGATCGCTTTCGGTTTGCCGTTAGCGGTGACCAAGACGCGACCGGCTCGGCTAACTGTGGCCAACGTGCGGCCTGGGTGGGCGGAAAATTCACGAGAGGCGAGCCACTTTGTTTTCATGGCTCCAAGTGTCGTGCAGATGTCGTGCATATCAAGAAACCACTAAATCGCCCAAGCTAACGGCCGACCTGCGCCGATTCGATCACCGGGCGTTGATTGCACAGACCGTCTGTGTATTATCCCCATATTCCTTCCAAGACGATTTCCTTAGAAGTCGATGCCTAGTCAGGTTTTTTTCTTTTTCTCCATAAACCAACGACAGGACCAAAGAATGCTTAGCGTCTATAAGCTGTAGGAAAAAAGAAACACGCCCCAAAATGGCCAAAGATTGCTGTTTTTAACTAGACCAATAGCGCAGCCACTAATCGGAATCACGGCAGGAACAAAGCTCCAGTAAAATCATGGGCCCGTCCATTTTTTCTATGCTGCAATCTGCAACGGAAAATACGCCAAGCCAATGATGACGAATATAAACATGCAAGCAGCGGGGCCTTTATGTCCGGTACACTTCGCGCCGGTGACCAACGGCTAATAAATAAATAGTCTCTTTTGCTACGTCGAAGTCGTATGCGACACGGTAGTCACCAATGCGAACGCGATAGCAATCGAGTCCGGTGAGTCGCACGTGTGGGAACGACTGCAGGCGCCCATGTCATCAATCTTTACTTCGATGCGAGCCCTTAGATCGCCAGGCAGTTTCAGGAAATCTGCATCGAAATCGCGTGAGTAAACCTGCGTGGCCGCGTTCAAGAGCGTGCGGCAACAGGAGTCCGAACACGCGAAATATCGCCGCGATTAATTTCTTCGCGGGCACGCGTTATCTTGGCTTTGTAAGCATCACTGATCTCAAGGTTTTCTTCGATGAGCTCGTCTAACCAGTCGCGAATCGCCCCACGCTCAGTGGGGCCTAGGCGAACGATAGCTGACTCGATTTCCTGAACCGTGCTCATCGGGAGGTGATTTTATGCTTTAGAAACAAGGCTGTTTTAAGAGGCAGGTGGATCTAAATACCTAATTTTTTATGAAGCAATCTGAAATCCAATGTTGAATTCGTAAGTCGTTAGCAAAAAATCAACAGCTACGTTAAAATTCTAGTCTAAATCATATTATAAAGTTAGTAAAAATGGGAGCGAAAAACGCTTCATCCGGCGTGGCGCTGATCGAGATCTAGAAAGTGCCGTAACTCCTACGCAAAACTTCCGCTGCCCGCCCACGATCCTATCCTCGGTTACACGCCGGGTACGCTGAATAACTCCATCGGCGTGAACGGTCACAATGGGTTATAAAAATGGTGGAGGTGGCGAGAGTTGAAACCGGATTTAATAGTTATGGAAATCTATGGTAATTAAGTAACGGCATCACGCCCAGCGACTCGAAGCTTTTTGACGTTTTGCAGGTGTTGGCAGGAGTTGGCGCCAAGAGGCATGAATGTTGGCAGCAATCTGACAGGAATTTTCAGGGGATACTCGTGGAGCAAATCCCAGGAACACGGGAGTATCCCTAGGGTGGGATAGTGGTATACTGGGAATACGTGGGGGCTACGGGATTGTTTGAGTATTAACCTAAGGTGAGGCGGGAGATTTTTTTTAAAGAACGGCTTCGTCGCGATGACAAATTTCAGGGATTCTGCGGTAATGCGGCTTCAGGGCTGCGGGTACGGGTGGACGGGGCGCCCAACTCGTGTCCGTCAAATCGGGGTAACCTCAACCGTTTTAAGCTCCAGATCTTTTTTAATCGGTGGCCCATGAATAAACCCATGCGATGCTTGATTGTGGATAGCTACTCGGAGGCGCGGAGTGATCTCCTAGCGCATCTAGGTGTTCACGCTGAAATCCAAGTACTCGCCGCGGTCAAAACCGTGGCTGAAGCGATCCCGCTTTTTAGCTTAGTCCCGGATGTTATCTTTCTCAATTTTTCTACCGTAGGTTTTCCCTTTCGTTTCGCCACAGAGAAACTCCCGAGGTGGCTCAAATTGGCGGGTCACCTCAGCCTTGATTTGAAAGGTCGTTCATGAGGGTCGCGCCCAGTTCAGCGCATGCAGCGCCCAGTTCACCGCATTAACCTTTTCATAGTGAACTCAAATAAGGTCGCTTGCCGAAGCCATGGATAAATCCGTACGATGCCTGATTGTAGATAGCGACCCGGAGGCGCGGGGTGATCTGGTGGCGCATCTCGCTGCTCACGCGGCAATCCAAGTACTCGCCGCGGTCAAAACCGTGGCGGAAGCGATCCCACTCCTCAGCTTGGTCCCCGATGTTATCTTCCTCGATGCCTCGCTGGCCGAGTTGAATAAACTCGCCGCGTTGCGTGCAGGGCTGCCCCCGTACTTGACCGTGGCGCTGGCCACGCAGGAAAAAGGGGCGTTGGCCGCTTCGGTGCCTGACGCGAGCGATGTGCTGCTGAAACCTTATACCGCCCAGCAAGTAGCTATGACGGTCACGCAGCTGCGTCTCCTTTTAGGGGGGGGCAGCGCGGATGCGCCGCCGGTTCAATCGTTTAAGGTAGCGGGTAGGAGCGATGAGCTCTTAGTTAAAATGGATCAGGTGTCCCTCATCAAAGCCGAAGGCAACTACAGTCGACTCACCCAAAGTAACGGTACCCCGCATATGATCCGGCGCACGCTCGTCGCTTGGCAAAAACAGTTAGCCCATACCACGTTTTTTCGGGTCGATCGATTTACCTTCATCAACTTAGCACACGTGGTGAGCTACCAGCGGACCTCGCGAGATCGTGCGCGCCTCCACCTCAAGGGCGTAAAAGAGCCACTGCTTTTGCGGCGACGCGCGATCTTGCGTTTGGACCAAAGACACCCAGCCCGGTTCGCGCCGGCTTTGCCCTCAACGCAGCGACTCTTTACCCAAGAAATTACGCGGCCGGCCGGATTCTCGCCGTCCCTCAGCCTCGCCTCTAGTCGGGTTTTTCCTCCGAAACAGGCCGCTGGTCCTGAAAAACGGCCGATTTTAGAAGCGGAGTTGAGGCAACGCATCCTTCATTGCCCCAACCTTTCCTCCCTCCAGAGTAATATCACGGCCCTCGCGAAACTGTTTCGTAATCAGCGCACCCCGGTTGAGGAATTTTCTAAGATCATTAGCCAGGATCCCCCGCTCACCGCGCGTCTGCTGCGCATGGCCAACAGCGCTTTTTTTGGACTCAACGCTCAGATCAATACGATCGATGGCGCGGTCCTGCATCTGGGCCTGAGTAGCGTGCGCCTGCTGATGACCACGGCACCCCTGATTGAGGATCTTGAAATCAAGGCGAAGGATGGGACGAAAGTTTCTTGGCGCGAATTTTGGATTCACTCCCTTGGTTGCGCGTACGCCACCCGCGAAATCCTTAATCAATTTGATCTCAGGGTCGACAATGACACCGATTACTTAAGTGGACTGCTGCACAACCTCGGCAAGCTCGTCATCGCTGAAGTGTTCCCAGCGGAATTCACCCAGCTGTCTCACCCCCTTTACCCAGATGAAGCTCAGGTCCTGCTCGCTGAGCGTGAGCTCTTGGGCTGGGACCATGCGGCCATCGGGGCCTTTTTTCTGGCAACGCACCTTATCCCCTTAGAAGTGGTGGAAGCTGTCCGCTATCACCACGATTCCGTGAAGGCTCCCCATCATCCGGCGTTTGCCGCGGCGACGCAGCTGGCCGACATTATGGTCTCCCAAGCTGGACTCAAAGGCGGCCCAGAAAAGCGGCCGATCATTAATGAGCGTGAACTGATGGAGTTGCCCTGCCTCGTGCAGCTCTGGCCCATCAAAGGGCCGCTCCTTAATTTGAAAATGCGTAAGCTAACCGCATCGATCGCGCGCCTTCCCGATTTGTGTAAAACGCTCTTGCCGGAATCCTGATGGGGTGAAACCGAGCCGGGCCTGGGGCCAAGCCTAGGCTTTATACGGCCCGTCGCGCGCTCCGACTCTCTCGTCGTATAGTGGGGTGTAGAGTACCGGAAAGCGGGGTGAGGTCACCCCGCATGAGAGCCGTGGCCCAAGTTATCGGGGAAACCTGCGGTGGCCCGCCGTCCCTTAGAAAGCTGAAATGGGGATGAATGGTCCCTATCTGTGATGAACGAGGCGCAACCGTCTCAAGGGGGTGCGTCACATACAGCCACCGCTGAAACTCAAAACCGCGCCAAATTTTAGCCTAATCCGTCCACGTGCATTTAAGCTCTCCTCTCATGAGGGTAAAGCGTCGAGGCTGGGGCTGGCCCGCGCACTTTTTTGAGGTCTGCGAGTTTTTTTCTATGTAATCATTTGCGCGCGATGGAGACCCGGCGGGAATGCCCGGCGGGCAGGGTAGCGAGGCGCAACGCCTCACTGATCACATATCAGGAGCATTCAACCCATTCGGCTTCATCTGACATGAGCGGATTCGTTGTGTGTCCCATGCGTACTTCACTTCTACACTTCCGTCACGCGTGTCGCGTCGCTTTTTTACGTCTTTTGGCTGTGCTTACGCTTGTTGCCTCGGGTCACTCGCTTTTTGCTGCCACCGTAACTCAATCCAATATTACGTATACCTACACGGTCGGGGTCGCAACGGCCGCGGTGTCGGGGAATACGGGAGCCTCCGGCGCGATTACGATCCCCTCGACGATCACCGTCGACGGGGCGACTTATAACGTCACGAGCATTCTTGGTGGTGCGTCATTTTTTAGTGGTGGGGCTGGGTTTCAGGGGGCCGCAGGTATTACGAGCGTCACGATATCGAATGGAGTCACCAGTATTGCACCCTGGGCGTTTGCATCTTGTCATAATTTGGTGAGCGTGACTTTCCCTAGTAGTAGCCTCACGAGTATCGGTATTGAGGCCTTTCGCGATTGTCGCAGTCTCTTGAGTGTGACGATTCCTGAATCCATCACATATTTGGGAGCAGTCTTTCAAGACTGCACCAACCTTGCGAGCGTAACCCTGCCCAGCGGTCTCACGACTTTGGACGGCTATAATTTCGTGAGAACCGCATTAACGAGTATCACGATCCCGGCAGGCGTCACCAGCATCGGTGTAGGTGATTTTATCGGCTGCTCGCGCTTAACGAACATCTCACTGCCTAGTGGGCTAACCAGCATCCTACGTAATGCATTTCAAGATTGCACAAGTCTGACGAGTATTACGATTCCCAGCGCGGTCACGAGCATCGGG
>CAMDRP010000099.1 GCA_945906965.1 Opitutus sp. GAS368
GTCGTGACGGAGAATTTGCGCGGGGCGTTGAACCATTGGGCGTAGCGCAACGTGCCGTTCGAGCTGTTGAGCAAGTAGAGCGTGCGATTAACATCGAGGACGTTGGCGACGTTGAGCTGGACCGAGGCGGTGAAACGCTTCGTTGGTCGGAAGCGGTAAATGCCGTAGACATCGTGAACCGTGCGATCGGGGAAGAGGAACATCTTGCGCTTACCACCGTCGGCCGCGTCGTTGTACATGTAGGCGCGGTAATTTTGTTGGTAGCTCGTACTGAGACCGACGACGAAGCCCTTCAGGACACCCGTATTAAACTGGTAGCGGTTGATGACACTGTAAGCGCGCTCGGAGTAGCCGACCGTCGCTTCACCGGCGCGGCGGACGATGAGCGAGCCGCCGCTGGGTGAGACGAAGCCGAGTTGGTGGTCAGTGATCGGCAGACCGTTGACACCGGTGCCGATGCCGGGCGTCTGCAGGCCGAGGGTCTGGGCGTTAAGAATCTGGCCGCCCTCCGGGTCGATCTGCGCGTAGTAAAGGCTCGTCTGATCCTTCAGCATGGCGAGCGAGAGCGGGATTTGCGCGGAAGCGGGATTCAACGGATCGGACGGCACGAGGAAGGGCGCGAGGGTGGTGCCGGTCTTGACGGCGACGACCTGCTGGCCGCCGACGGTCGTGGTGTTGAACTGGTCGTTGTAGAACTGCGGTACGGTGACGTTGCTGCGCTCGCTGCCGTTGGCGGTGGCGATGTTGATACGTACCTCCCAGCCGGACAGTGGGCGGGACGAGAGGGTGAGGTTATAGCCGTCGGAGGTCTTGCTGTAGGTGTAGGCGTTACCGCCGAAGCGGCCGTTGATGCCGTTGGGGTCGACGTCGTCGCGGTTGGGCAGACCCGCGGTGAAATTCTGCGCCTCGGAAATGTAGTAGTTAAAATTGCCGGAGATGCGGTTTTCAAACAGGCCGAATTTGAGGCCGATGTCCTTACTCGTGCCTTTGCCGGGAGGGAGCGGCTGGTTGAAGATGTCGCGCGTGGTATCGAAGTTGATCTTGGCGTTGGTGGAGTAGTTGACGGAGCCGCGGAGGCCCTTGATGCCGGTGTCGAAGACGGCACCGGTCGTGAGGCTGTCGTAGGTGATAGGGCCGCGGCGGAGACCGGTCTGGACGCGGTAGGCCATGGCTTCTTCGGAGCGGTAGCCGATCATCGTGTCGATGCGTTCCTTCCACCACGAACTAAAGGAGCTAAAACCGTAGCTGGTCTCGCGGGTATCGTCGTAGCCGTAGACGCCGGTGCTGACGGTGGTCTGACCGGTGGTGGCGTTGATCGGGCCGGAAAGACCGAGGGGATTGCCGGTAGTCTTCGGCACGGCGTAGGGATAGATCATGGGCGAGAGCTTGTAGGTCTTGCCGTTGGGGTGGACGATCTTGTTGGAGAGCCAAGAGATATTGCCGATGAGATTCTTGGGAAAGGCCTCGACCCAGACGGAGGGCATCACGTTGCGGCCAGACTCGGTGTTATTAATGCGGGTCGGGTCTTGGATGATGCGGTCGGTGCCGTCGGTCTCGTAGAAGCGCCACGACTCGGAGTTCACCCACGAAAACATGTCCTGATAAAACGCGCTCGTTTGGTGCGTGCCCCAGCGGCCGAGATTTTTCTGGTAGACGACCGAGCCGCGGTAGCCCCGGGCGCCGGTCCAAAACGGAGCGTCGTTGAGCGTCTGGTTCATGGCCCACTTCGTGCCAACCGCGCCGGTGGCGGGATCGACGAAGAGATTGCCGGTCGCGCCCGGAGCGAAGACGGAGGTGGAACTCGGGTTGAGACTTTGATTAACCCGGGCGTCGTGACCATAGCGAAGTTGAACGGCGAGACCCTCGGCGAGCGTCGCCTCGGCCACGACGGACTTGAGCCTGTTGAAGTAGGCATCGCGTCGGAAAGGCCCGATGGCGGAGTCCACCGTAGTGAGGTCGAATTTGCCGCCGGTGAGATTGCGCGCCTCGGGGAAGGCGGCGAGGTAGCGGGAGTTCTGGTTGTCGACGCGGGCGCCGTTGGGGAGGAGGAGTGTGAGGGGCGCGCGGACGATGACAGCTTGGGCGAGGATGGCGTCGCGCTTGTATTCACGATATTCACCGCGGACCTCGAGCCACTTCCAGGGGCGGAGGGTGGCGGCGACGTGGGCGCCCTCGGTGGCTTGGCTGATGTTGGGCCGGAAATATTTGGTGTCGCCCTTAACCGCATTGACGCGAAGAGCGAACATCCGGTTGCCCGCGCCGGCGTCGAGGGTGTAGCGGAGCGAGCCCTCGGAATCGGCGGTGGTGGTGAGGGCGAGTGAGCGGCGATTGAGGTAAGCGCGCTTGGAATTGCTGGTGACCACACCGCCGGCATCGCCGGAGCCGAAGAGCAGGGAGTTGGAACCGCCGATGGCTTCGACGCGCTCAATATCAAACGAGTCGAGCAGCGAGGTATCGGAGCGCAGAAAACCGTCGCGGCGGGGATTGTTAATCTGGAGCCCGCGCATCGACATGCTCTTCGGATCTTGCCGGTCGCCCTCAAGGTTACCGCGCACGTCTTCGTTGCCGGAACCGATGAGCGCGGGGCCGAGGCCGCCGAACTTGGCGAGCATCTCGGTGGCATCGACGATACCGAGCTCGTCCATGAGCTGGCGGTTGAAGACTTTGGCGTCGAGCGGGGTTTTGCTCAACGGCGTGTTGGTGCCGGTGACCGAATTGGTGTTGGTCGCGTCGTAGGTGTCATCGGGGTCGGCGTTGACCTGAAACGTATTAAGCGTGATCGCCTCATCCTTAGCGGTGGTTTTCGTGGCGGCAGGAGTCGGGGTAGAAGCAGCCGCTTGCGACCAGACGCGACCGGGCGAGGCGAGCATGAGTGCGATCAAAAGCCGGGTTAAGAAGAGACGCCGGGATAACGAGGTGTGCATGGGAAAATGTAGCCGAGATGCAACTAGAGCAGGTGGGGTTAGAAAGGGGGCGCAAAGTCCCGAGGTTAATGGGGATGAAAATAGCGCCTTTGCCCGCGAACCATCCTGATTTTAGTCCTGGAGTAAAGCGAGCAATATGCCGACGGCTAAACTACTCGAAAATACCACAAGATAATCCTGGCTAAATTATCAAAATAAAACATTGGTTAACAATTGTATACGAATTTAAAACCAGCAATTGGTCGCATTGATAACCAGCAATTGGACGCATTGACAACCAGCTATTAGACGCAACTATAACCAGCAAATGGACGATTGTAAAAACCTCTATGCAAGGTCGATGCGCCCGGCCTTGGCGACCGCGCTCACGGACACACCGGTGGTGGCGCTGCTGGGACCGCGCCAATGCGGCAAGAGCACGTTGGTGAAGACCTTCGCGCCGGAGTTCACTTATATCAGCCTAGACGATGAGGCGGTGTTGGCGACGGCGCGGCACGATCCGACAGGGTTCGTGGCGGGGCTACCCCACCAGACGATCATCGATGAGGTGCAGCGGGCGCCAGGTATACTGCGCGCGATCAAGCTGGTGGTAGACCAGAAACGGCGGCCGGGGCATTTTCTGCTTACGGGATCGGCGAACCTGTTGCTGCTGCCGCAACTCGGCGATTCATTGGCCGGGCGGATGGAAATCGTGGGGCTGCATCCGCTGACTGAATCAGAAAAGGAGCGAACCGCGGGTGGCCTCTTAAAAACTTTTCTCGCCGGGGCCCTGCGGCCCGAGATCCGCGGAACGGGCGGAGACGGGTTAGAACTTCCAGCTCGGATCGTGGCGGGTGGCTACCCAGAGCCCCTCAGTCGAGCGCCAGAGCGAGCACGCCGGTGGTACAGGAACTACGTGCGTGCGCTAATGGAGCGCGATGTGCAGGAGCTCGCACGCGTGAACGATGTGGGTGCGGTAGCGCGTTTACTTGAGTTACTGACGTTGCGCACGGGGGAGCTACTCAACGTGAATAATATAAGTAAAGACCTTGGCTTACAGAGGGATACTATAGATAAATATTTGGGGATTCTTGAAAAACTTTTTTTAGTGCGCCGACTACCCGCGTGGCACCGTAACGAGGCCACGAGGCTAGTGAAGGCACCAAAGATCCACCTAGTAGACAGCGGACTAGCGGCCGTATTGAGTAGTCTGAGCGTTGAGGATTGGGCGCTACGGCGCGACCGATTCGGGCATCTACTGGAGAGTTTTGTCGTGCAACAGGTGATCGCCCAGGCGGGTTGGACGAATCCCGATCTGCGTTGTTGGCACTACCGGGATAAAGACCAAGTGGAGGTCGATTTAGTACTGACCATCGGGCGCAAGACGTGGGGTATAGAGGTGAAGTCTTCGGCCTCGGTGAACGAGTCCGACGGACACGGCCTACGGCGACTGGCCGAGCAATGCGGAAGGGATTTTCAAGGCGGGATGCTGGTATATACGGGCGGGAGCATACTGCCGATGGAAGATAAACGGATCTGGGCCGTGCCGATCCGAGATTTTTGGTCGCTGTAGCGGGTTACAGGCCCTGAAGCTCGGCGGATCAAAGGCGTGGTCGCAAAAGATAGCTCGAATGATTCCAGCTCAACGCCAATGAAACGAGAGTGCCTTAAATCCCACGTCTGATGCTCTTTACCGGCAAATGGATCGCTACCCGCCTCCCCCGTCGTGATTCGCGCCAACTGCAAAAAATATCCGGTCAGGCTGCCCCACCCGACTTAATCGATGGCCCCAAGCGGTTAGCCGTTAAGCGTCTCGGGGAAGAATTATGACGTTTCAATTTCCCCCGTCAGCCTCAACGCATCTGTCTGTCCGAATACTTTAGTTCCCCTGCCCTACTCATGTCCACCGCCCCTACCGTCCGTACCCTCGCCGCTGCCCTCGGACTTTCCCGCACCACGGTTTCCGAGGCGCTCCGCGGCTCCGCGTGTGTTCGACCCGATACGGCCGCTCGCATCCGCGCCGCTGCGGAGGCCGCCGGCTACCGACCCAACCCTCTGGTCGGCGCCGTCATGTCCGAGGTCCGCCGTTCACGTAACCAGATGTTTCGTGGTGTGATCGCCGCCGTTGATCTTGACGAAGCCGAACGCCCGCCCGCCGGCGCACGCTTCCACGCCGCGCTCACCGAGGGCGCCCAAAAACGTGCGGGTGAACTCGGTTTTAAACTCGAGACCTTTCTGGTCGGCCGCAAAGGGGTCACGCTCCCGCGCCTCGATACCATTCTGCAATCTCGCGGGATCCAAGGCGTGCTCCTTTTGCCTTCGTGGGCCGCGCCCGATTTTACAAAACTGGATTGGTCGCACTACGCCGGCATCTACGCGGACTACGCCATCGAACACCCCGCGCTCCACGCCGTGTGTTCCGATCATCATCGCTCGCTGATGCTGGCCCTCGCGCGACTGCGCACCCTCGGCTACAGCCGCCCTGGTATTGTGCTCCAACAACACCAGGACGAGCGCCTCCAACACCGCTGGGAAGGCGCCTTCACCGCGTACCAACGCAATCACCCCGAAATCGGCACGGTCCCGCCGCTCATCGTCCCCGAACTCAACGAAGCCGCGTTCACTAAGTGGTTTCGTAAATACGATCCCGATGTCGTTCTCGGACATTCGCCCGAAATTATTTCCTGGATGACCGGCGCCGGTGCCCGTGTACCCAAGACCCACGGCTATTTCTGCCTCAACGTCACCATGGCCGATCGGCCCTGCGCCGGCCTCGATCTCCATCCGCATGCGCTCGGAGCCCGCGGCATCGAGCTGCTGATCGCCCAACTCCAGCGCAACGAGCGCGGCATCCCCCAGCCTGCTTCAACCACGATGATTCCTGGGCACTGGGTCGACGGTCCCACGCTACGCACGACCGGCCATCGGATTTGATCTCAACCCCTGCGAGACGGAGGCGCCCCCTTTCCTCTTTCGTTCGCTCGCACCTGCAGGCCGAGAGTCCGCGCTTCAGGGGATAAACGTCGGGACTCATTGAAGCCGTCGACCTGAGTCGATAAACACCCGAGCTCATTTCACCCATGCCGTGAGCGGCAGCCCGAGGCGCAGCCATTCTTGCACGGCCAACGCCGCCACGCGGGCCGCGCCGTATTCGGAAAAATGCGTGTCGTCTTTCACCGCTTCCGGCCAACGCGCGTACACGCCGCCGGCGTAATGAAGGTGCAAGCGCTTCGAGCCTTCGACGCCGTGACCGCGCTCGAGCTCGCTCGTGAGGCCGTTTAATTCTAAGAGCGGCACATTTTCCGCCGCCGCCACCGCGCGCAACGCCGCGGGATAATCGCCGTGCGTATCGACGAGTTCGCCGCGCTCGTTCCATTTTCGACGCGCGACGGGCGTCGCAAGGAGCGGGGTCGCCCCGTGGGCGCGGGCCTCGCGGACGAAGCGGCGGAGATTTTCCTGATACGCTCCGCGAGGCGCCGCGTAGACGGCGGGTTTGTCGGCCTTCTCGTCGTTGTGGCCAAATTGGATAATCACAAAATCACCGGGTTGCAGCGCGGCGACGACCTTGGTCCAGCGGCCTTCGTCGATAAAGCTCTTCGTACTGCGACCATTCATCGCGTAGTTAACAACGCGGCCCACCTCGGCTTTCAGTAGCGTCGGCAAAGCCTGACCCCAGCCGGTTTCGGGATTCGCCGGTTGTTTTGGTTTATCCGCCATCGTCGAATCTCCGATGAGGTGCAACGTGGGCGCGGCGGGCGCCACGGCAGCCAGTAAAAACACACAAATAATGGCACGAAAAAAAACGCTCATAGAATTTTATTGGGGTTAATAAATTCTTCCGCGGCCCGACCTCGCGCGCAATCCCGCACCGTTATCAGACCGTTCCTTGCCTCGGGCGATTTCGGACGCACTCCATCATCGTAACGTCACGGCAACGTCACCGTAAAGCCGCTGGCTTGTGACATGCCGAGCCTATTTTAGCCGAGCATGTATCAATCCATCTCGCTCGTCCTGAACCCTCGCCGCCATCCCGCTTTCTCCGCGGGGATTTCCTACGCCGTCGCCGTACTATTGAGCTGCGCCGCCTTTTCCTCCGCGCGCGCCGCCGAAGCGGTCGTGAAAACGACCGAGGAAGTCATTTCACTCCAAAATTTCGTCGTCACTGGCTCTAACATCCAGCGCACGGACTTGGAAAAAGTGGTTCCGATTACCGTCCTCGATCAGGACGCGATGAGCGTGCGCAATGCGCTTCTGCCGGTCGACATGCTCACCACGCTGCCTTCGGTGGTCAATTTGCCTGAGAATGAAACGCGCCTCGGCTCCTCCGGCGCCCGCGGCGACAACGCCAACATCAATCTGCGTAACCTCGGCTCGACCGCCACGCTCATTCTCGTCAACGGCCGCCGTATGGCCATCAACCCGATGACCGCCGGCCTTTCCCAAGCCGTGAACGTCAACCAACTGCCCACGCAAGGGATCGAGCGCATCGAAATCCTGCGCGACGGCGCCTCGGCTATTTACGGCTCGGATGCCGTTGCCGGCGTCATCAACTACGTGCTCAAGCGCGAATTCAAAGGCGCCGAGATCAACGTGCGCCAAGGCTTCACCGAAGACGGCGGCGGTCAAAGCACCCAGGTCGCGCTCACCTTCGGTTCCAGCTTCGCCCAAGGGCGCGGTCGGTTTTTTGGCACCGTGGAATCCCTCTACAAAGAAGCTATTTTCCTGCGCGACCGCGATTTCAGTGTGACCTCCAACCTCGCTGCTATCGCGCCTGCGCCCTTCAATAACCTCGGCGGCGCCTTCGACGCCCGCACCGCTCGCGGTCGTTATCCGATCTTCCGCCTCGGTACCGCCAGCGCCAGCAACTATTTCCGCCCGGTCAACGGCACGCCGACCCTCACCACCCTCGCCCCTAACCAAACCGCCAACCCCGAATTTTACCTCGATCTGAACGAGTTCGGCATGGCCTCGCCGCGTATGGCCCGCGCCAACTCTTTTTTCTCCGCCGAATACGATCTGACGAAACGCATCACCGCCTTCGCCGATTTCTCGTACTACACGGCTGATTCCACGATGGTCCGCCAGCCGCTTGCGCTCAACGCCCCCACCACGGACAAGCTCGCCACGCTCTCGATCGACAATCCTTACAATCCCTACGGCTCCCGTTTCTATTCGGCCACCGGCGCCGCCAACACCGATGGCTCGCTTCGCCTCACCGGCGCCCCGCGCACCGTCAGTCTCGTCTCCGTCACCCTGCCCGATCTTGGCGTCGAAAAAATCACCACCACGGCCGATGTCATCCGCTTCGCCAGCGGCCTGCGCGGCAAACTCGGCGACACCTGGACTTGGGAAACCTCCGGTTTCTACAACCGCGTCAACGGCGAAGACAAAGCCTACCCCGACGTTCGCGAGAGCCTCCTGCTCAAAGCCCTCCAACGCACCGACGCCAGCGCCTACAATCCCTTCGGCTACACCTTTAAAGTGCAAAACGGCGCCGTCGTCGCCGACAAACCCTACACGAATCCGTCTGCGGTCGTGGACTCTTTCTCCGCTGTCTTCGCCCGCCAAGCCGAGAGCTCCATTGCTAGCGGCGACCTGCGCGTGACCGGCCGCCTGCTGCGCTGGTGGGGCGGCGATATCATGGCCTCCTTTGGTAGTGAATACCGCAAGGACAAGCTCGCCGATGAACGCCCGCCGTACAGCGGAGAAAATCCCGCCGGCGTCGGCCTAGAAACCACCGACAACGACTTTCTGCTCCATCCGCCGCGGCCTGATGTTATCGGCGAACGCGACATCACCAGCCTCTACGCCGAATTCGTGCTGCCCTTGGTCGGCGCCGAACGTCGCCTGACCCTTATCAACACCCTTGAACTCACCGCCTCCGCCCGCATGGAAAACTACAGCGATTTCGGTGAAACCACCAAGCCCAAGGTCGGCGTGAACTGGCGCCCGCTTTCCTGGCTCATGCTCCGCGGCTCCTACAACGAAGGTTTTATGGCCCCGAGTCTCGCCGCCCTCTTCACTAGCCCACGCTGGTCCATCACTGCCGGCGCTGGTGACATCGACATCTACCGCAACCCCGTCACCAACGAAGGTGCCTACGTCCAACGCGGCTACTTCGGCGGCAACCCCAACCTCAAGGCCTCCGAATCCGAAGGCACGACCTATGGCGTCGTCATCGACGTACCGGGCATCCGCGGCCTCAGCGTGACCGCCGACCACTGGCGCATCGAGCGCACCAACCTGCTCGGCTCCCGCAGCGGCGCCCAGATCCGCGCCAGTGACGTTTCCTTGATCCAAGCCTACACCCAAGCCCAACTCGCCGCCGGTCGCTCCATCTCGACCATCGATCTGGGCAGCGGCACCGCCGCTTACAAGGGCGACCCCGACATTGTGCGCTACGCCGTCACCCCCGAAGACACCGCCACCTTCAACACCTACAACGCCGCCAACCCCGGCAAGGCCCAAGCCACCGCGGGTAAGATTTTCTCCTTCAACCAACCCTGGATTAACATCTCCGGTAGCGAAAACGAAGGCGTCGATCTCGGCCTGCGCTACGTGCTGCCCAAACTTCCCTTCGGCAACGTCACGCTCAACTCCGATTGGTCCTACCTTGTGAGCTCCCGCTCCGTGCAGCAGCCAGCCAATCTGCCGGCCGTCGAGACCAACGACCTCACCGTCAACGGCGTCTCCCGTTGGCGCAGCACGAGCAATCTCACCTGGCGCCGCAACGCCTGGACCGCCAACCTCGGCGCCTACTACGTCGGCCCCTCCCAAGACTCCGGCGCCAGCACCACGGCGGCGCTCTACGAGTCGCTCGGTCGCCCGAGCTACATCGCGAAACACTTCACCGGCGGCCAATTCGTTTACCGCTACGTCATGGCTTCGAGCATTTCCTACAACGCCT
Organism: Opitutus sp. GAS368; assembly: GCA_945906965.1. Classification (GTDB taxonomy): domain Bacteria; phylum Verrucomicrobiota; class Verrucomicrobiia; order Opitutales; family Opitutaceae; genus Tous-C4FEB. Next base: position 9,811 of record CAMDRP010000099.1, read on the forward strand.
CCCTCGGCTACCGTTTCAGCGGCACCACTTCCTGGCTGCGCGGCACGCGCGTGCGCCTCGGTGTCACCAATCTCACCAACCAAGCCCCGCCGCTCGCCACGGGCGGCTTCGGCTACAGCCCCGGCGTGAGCCAAAACCTCCTCGCCGGCCGCGCCTGGTTCTTCGAAGCTACGCGCAGCTTTTAATCTCCCATGAAACTGCGCGCCGTCTGCCTTCTCCTCCTGATCGTCGCCTCGCCCGTCCTCCGTGCGGCCGAGACGGCGCCGGCCGATCCCGTGCGCGAAGCGAACCGCGCTTGGCTCGCGGGTTTGCCCGCCGCACCCAAGCCTGAGCTCACGCGCCACGGACTCGTCGCGGAAGAATTGCGCCGCTGGAAGCCCCGCGGCGCCAATCAGGGCGTCGCGGTGGACGCGCACCACTTTTACGGCATCGGTAACTACGTCGTCGGTAAATACGACAAAATCACGGGCGCGCGCGTCGCCGAGTGGGTCGGCCTGCGCGGCGGTGCGACGATTCACTTAAACGGCGGTCTCATCCAAGACGGTCAGCTCGTGCTCGCGCATTCCAATTTCCCGCAGCTGCCGATGGCGAGCTCCTTGGAATATTTCGACCCGGTTACCGTTCAGCCCGTGAAAACCGTCAGCCTGGGCATCCGCCATGGCTCGCTTACGTGGGCGGAGAAGAAAGATGGTTTTTGGTGGGCCTGCTTTGCCCATTATAACGACCAGGGCACCGCTGCGGGCACCGACAACCGGAGCACGCTCTTTGGCAAATTCGACGAGCAGTGGAACCTGCTTGAATCGTGGATTTTCCCCGCGCAGGTCGTGACCAATTGGGGCAAAAGCAGCAGCTCCGGCGGCAGTTGGGGTGACGACGGCTTGCTCTACACGACCGGCCACGACGAAAA
>CAMDRP010000100.1 GCA_945906965.1 Opitutus sp. GAS368
GAAGTCTGTTTTGGCACCAAAGGTGCCATTGCCATTGCCCAAAAGCACGCTGGCGGTGTTGGCAGCGAAATTCGCGGTGATGATGTCAAGGTTACCATCGCCATTCACATCGCCCGCGGTCACAGCGCGTGGGTCACTTCCCGTGCTGAGGGTGGCTTGCGCAGCAAACGAAGGTAAGGCGGTGATGGAGGGTGATTCGACCAGTTTCAGACCCAGGGTGCCGGTACCCGTGATGCCGGTAACATTTACGGTGTAAACTGCCCCTGAACCGGTAATCGAAGAAATGGTGCCATTGGCAACGCTGCCTGTTGCGACTAAAGTGAAGTCGGCTGCATCCACCCCGGTAACCGACTGATTGAAAGTAACCGTGAAAGCAGCGGAATTGGTGACGTTACTTCCAGGTGCAGTAATGGATAGGGCATGCGGAAATGCCGGGGAGAAAGGAACGGTATTAACGCCCGCAAGGGCACGCGCCTGCCTTAATGGACCTGCGATACGATTTGCAGTAGTCGTAACGGTATTGTAAACAAGCACGGCGTTGTACCCGGCCATGGAGGTCGCGTTGAGGGCGAGCGCCGGGTTGATCTGGCCGGTGACGATCTCGAGGTCCCAGTTGCCGCCGTGGGCGGCGTTGCCGGTGTTGTTTTTGGAGGCAGCGATGTCCGCGCCGGTGGCAGCGGCCAGGGTGTTAAGCAGGTTTTGCCCGGCCACGCCGGCGCCGACTTCGCACCCGTAAAGAAAAATATCGCCGTTTTTAGTCAGCGCGCGGCCGAGTTGGTGGAGCGGAATCGCGAGGGGGTCGAGATCGGCGGCGGCGTAGTGCTGACCGTTAAGGACGACCGCGCCCGGTTGTCCGTGGGAGACGATGTGGATCGCGCTTAGGCCTTCAAAACGGGCCGCTTCCTGCGCCATGAAGCGCCAAGAATCCACGCCGGTGGGAATGCACACCACGGTGGCTCCTTTGGGAGCCGCGAGCCAGAATGCCCCGGGATCGGCCACGCCTGCGTCGATGAAAAACAATTCGCTGCGAGATGGCGGCGGAAACTTCGGCAAGGTGAACGGCGTCAGGCCGCCTTCGATCGGCCAATCCCGGGCGGGCGTGCCTGCGGGCGGCGCGGATTTTGCCAGCAAAAGATCCGGCCGCAGGCTATAGAAGCTCGAGGTCAACGCTAGGCCGACGCGCACCAAGCGCTTGGGCAGCGCGCGCGTTTTCAGGTACTGGAGCAAGTCGGAGGGCTGGGTCGGATTCATGCAGAGGAAGAAGTAGAGGGAGAAGGTGTGACGCTGATGACGTGGGCGCGGCTGCCCTCGTTATTTTTCCAGAAATCGAGTTGGCTATATTGCTTAAACAGATCGGGCGGCAGCACGGTTTGGCGGGGCCGGAGCGCGACCTTACGCTTCACCTCGTGGAGGCCTTGGACGCCGATGCGGGCGTCGAATTCCGGCTCTTGGTAGTTTAGATTTTCGAAATCGTGCGCGTACTCGGGCTCGCCCAGAAATTTATAAATCAGCGGGATGACCCTGGCCGGCGCCTGGGCGAGCAAATCGTAATCGACGATCAAAATGTTGCGGGCCTCGGGGCTATAAAAGGCCTCTTTCAGCGCGTGGTAGGGAAAACCGACAAAACGGTCCCGGCCGGCGAGCGTCTCGACGCGGTGATAGACGGTGGCGCTCTCGGCCGCGTTGTTGAAGAGGCGAGACGGTTTGAGCGCGTTCTTGCGCACGAGGCGCTCCACGCTGTCCATGATCCAGGCGACGTTGCGGACCGTGCAGATGATTTTAGAGTCGGGGAATAACTGAAACAACAACGGCAACCGCGCACACCAGAGGCGGTTAGTATCGATGACGATATCTTGGGTGTGATCTTTGTAATACAGCTCAAACAACCCGCGGAGCATCCGATCGCGCTGTTTATCGTCGATGAAATCGGAGTACTCGTTGCTTTGCCCCATCGTGTGGTGCAGCGCCGAAAACAACGAGCCAACGGGACTCGTCATCGCCGCATGGATGCGGGGATTTTGGCGGAGGATAGCGGCAAGCAAGGTAGAACCACTGCGAGGCAGCCCAGATATAAAATGGTAATTAGGTCTCAATTAAAGAATTTGGCGTAACGAAGAAAATGTAGCCATGTTTCTTAGCAACCAGCTCTCTACGAGAGACATGCTCTAGACTTGTTGGGCGCAGATAGATACCAACACTGTGGGCAATTTTCATGGGTTTGACCTACCATTTAGCTCGTTCGGCACCCGCTGAAGGACTAATGAGCCAATCGGGATAATCTTTACCGTGAAGCTGTCTTTGAAATGCGTAGTTCTACGATCTGAGCACGCGCCCCACCGCAGGCGACGGTCGCGCGCAGCCCTTAGTCTACTACCCCAGGTTGCCCGACCTAGGGGATACCCCAGCACCTAACGGACGATCTCGGGGCGCAACTGCTGTCGCAGGCGGCTCGCTGCGGTCCGCCCGACCTGGATCGGTCGCGCCACCCCGGCCAAGTTAATCTCGGCCAGATCCCGCGATTGCGGGTCAAAACCTACCACTTTATTTAAGTTGATGATATGAAAACGATCCAGGCGATAAAACACGGCTGATGGTAATAACATCTCCCACGCCTTCATCGTGTGGCTCAGTAGATAGGTTTTACCACTTGTGACCGTCAGCCGCGTGTAAGGCTCTTCCGCCTCGATCAAGACGATGTCCGCCAGATTCAGCCGCAGCAGGAGCGTATCGGTGCGCACCACGATACTCGCATCGGGGGCCAATACGACCGGGGTCGGCACCGCCGAGATAATCCCTACCCCAGCTACCCGACTCAGCAACTTGTCCACCGTCTGCGCCATGCGCTCTGCGGAGTACGGCTTGAGCAGATAATCCAGCGCGCTCACCTGAAACGCATCATAAGCTCGGTCCGCATAAGCGGTCACAAACACGATCTGCGGCACCGGCTGAAGCAGCGGGATTAACTCAAACCCATCCGCCTCAGGCATCCGGATATCCAAGAAGATCACCTCCGGTCGCAGAGCCACACACAGTCGGTGCGCTTCCGCGACATCACCGGCTTCTCCTGCAATCACTATCTCTGGGTGCAGCAGTAGTCGCTTCCTTAGAAACGCCCGAGCGCGGGGCTCATCATCCACGATTAAGCAACGTAGCGGCGGCTTCATGCGACAACGTCTAAAGGCAATGTGATCAGGAACCGCACGGCATCGGGCAAAGCCACCCACTGGAGCTGTGCGCGCCCGCCATAGATCAACGCCAGTCGACGCTTGAGGTTATGTAAACCAATCTGGGTCCCTGGCGCCGCGGGCAAGAGCGGTTCAATCCAGCGTCCGGTGTTTTCCACCACAGCCCGGAACTCCGCGCCCACTACGCTCACCTCGATTTTCAAGCGCAAGGCGCGAGGTGAGGTGATAAACCCATGCTTAATGGCGTTCTCCACTAAGGGCAGTAAGACCGGCTGCGACACCATGGCCTCCCGTGCGACCCGCGAAACCTCCACTTCATACTGCAACCGCTCCCCAAAACGCATCCGCTCGACCTGAAGGTAACTCTCGATCGCTGTTACCTCTTCCTCAAACCGCGCGCGCTCGCCTGCATGAGAAAGATTGTAGCGCAACACATCTGCCAACCGCTGCGCCATCTCCTCCACGTGGGGCTCCGTGGTCGTGCCGGCGATCGAGGTCAGGGTGTTAAATAAAAAATGCGGATTGATCTGCGCTCGGAGCCGCTCGATTTCCGCTTCGCGCCCCATCTGCTCCAACGCGAGCACCCGAGCCTGGGCCGCGGTCGCGTGCTTACGCTCAAACAGATAGAAATAGACATAAATCGCCAAAGACACGCCGATCAGGCGCGACGTCAACAAGGTCATCCACAGAACATTGGGGTTAGACTGCTGGGCGATATAATTTCGCGAAGGGCTATAATAAGCATGCACGCCAATGGCGATCGCCAACAGCACCACATAGAGCACGACCGTGATCCACCGGCGTGGACCTGAAGACGGTGAATCGGAAACAAGCCCCTTAAATAAAACAATTCCCAGCATCAAGAACCCCAACAAGAAAAACGTTAGGCTCAAAATATTGAACCCGGCTGTAAGCAACGAAGTCCCGACCACCAGACGTGCCATCAGCATGAGCGGCCACCCAATGGCAGCTATCACTATAGCCATGCGGAGGAAGACACCCCAATCAATCTTAAGCGCCCGGCGAGCGTTCTGATACCACGTCATGCCAGAGGCAATACTCACCCTGCTGTTCAAGGAAACCAAAAACATCTGACCCGCCCTCCAATATGGCGAGGTCACGTCACGGTCCTAGAGGAACCGGGATTCCTTAAGCAGGCGGACGCGGTTAGAGGAGGTTCCCGTTTCAGCGGAGCCTTAAGCTCCTCCCCGTTCGAGCGGCTTTTGCTTTTCCGGTTCCCGGTAATTCGAAAGCGCAAAATCCAGGTAGAACGACAAAGAGCGCGTTAAATTCGACGGAAAATTGCCTCCGCTTCGTGAAGTTGATCCCTCGCTGAGCCGAGTGACAGCCGCACGCATGCCCGTGTTTCGCTGAAGCCAACTTACTTCTTGAACCTGACGCTCTACCTCCGCTTCCGCGCGGGTCTGGTAATTCTTGCGAAACCATTGACCGTGGATGCGAGCATAGAGCTGAAAAACGATTTTCCGGAGGGATGCGTGAACCCTGAGACGGCGAAGGGTATGAGAGTATTTTTCACTCGCATCGCCATTTCCACTGCCCAGTAAAAATGCGCCTATCGGATAAATTTTAAGCCTTTTCTAGGGACGCCATGTATTCTTTCCGTCGCTCCACTCGGATGTGAACAATCTAATACTCGCGATGCACGGCGAGCAGCCATGGGTTCAGATCAACCCTGAGGTGCCGATTAGGAGGGCTGTCTGAAGAATCCCGGTCTTCGCAAACAGGGAAACACGAACGAACCTGCATTGCCTGAAAGCCAAGGAAGGATATTAGGACAACCCCACGAACTCACGGCTTCGCAGCGATGCCCTCGGCAACGGCGAGCATTCGCTGGTTTGCATCGAACGAGAGGAATTCTGAGGCGCCGAGATGTTTCGCGGTGGCGACGTGCAGCACATCTAGAAACCGGTGACCACCGTCAATTGTATGCTGAGCGGAGATTCGCTCAGCAATATGGATCACTTCAGCCCAGTCGGCTGGCACGACGACAAGAGCGCCGTCATCGATATTCGACTGCAGCTTAGCCAGGGCTCCAAGACCGGTCTTGCGACCATAGCCCTGATTAGCATCTCGGCTGTGGCGGAATACTTGAAATCGAACCGACTGGCGAAATTTGCCGAGCAATAACGCCGAGACATGCAGCGGTTCCTTCATTCGCTGATAGTGGGCGATGGCTGCGGCGGAAGTGCTTTGAGCCACGTAGAGCGCGCAAAGAAAGGAGGTATCTGGATAGGCGATCACGACAGGCCTCCCAACTCCGCGTCACGCATCGCCCGGACTTCAGCCACACTAAACACCTTTTGGCCCCAGACCGCACGTAACTGACCAGCGAAGTCGATCTTCACGGGTTTGCTGGGCGCGGCTGCAGCGGGTGTTAAACGCGCAAAGCGCCGCCCTCGCTTGATAATCTCGACCGACTCTCCGTTTTCGAGCCACGCCGACACTCGTCGGAAATTGTTGCGAAGGTCAGCCACTGTTGCGGTTTTGCTGTTCATGATAGATTAATCTATCATCAGTTGTTATCGCGTCAAGCCGGGAAGACAGACTCATTGTAGAATACGATTCGCACCAAAAAGGGTAATCTTGGAAACGCGCCGTGCACTGAGGCTATCTTGTAGAGTACGGCCGGCAGCGCGACTAGAGCCGAACCACGCCACCGTAAGCTTCATTTGACGGCGACGGAGTATCTCGCGAAGTCAGCTCTGTTGGTTGCGGAGAAAGTCAAAAAGTAAGCCGTATTTTCTGTGTCTGTCTGATTTTTAATAGCGTGGGCAGGGTAAGCAACTGCACCCTATTTTATCATTAAACGTCAATAATTATGTTGATTTATTCGGTCTATCCGTCACGATGACGGGCGATTTATGAGCCGGCCAAAAAAAATTTCCTGCTCAGTGATCAAAAGTTCGAGCGGTTACACCGCGCAAGTCATCCGCCGTGGAACCTCGCGCGGAACCACCATCGAGCGGGAGCAGACCGGTTTTGGCGATCGGGCGTCGGCGGAGCAGTGGGCGGCGCAGGCGTTGGCGGGGTTCCTCGCGGTGCGCGAGGCGCGCAAGCTCGCAAAACACGAGAGTCGCCTCCGCGCCAGGCAGCGGGGCAAGGTGCGGGACGATTGGTTCGCCCAACAGACTTACCAGAGTCTTGCCGCCCATTGTGCCGCCAACGGCGAATATAGCGCGGAGGCGCGGGCCAAGATCCAAAGCCAAGCCGAAACCTTGTGGCAGGAAATCGCCTTCCGTGCGTTGAAACAGGGCGAACCTGAGAACCGGGCTTTCGCTTGGGCCGATGAAGCAGTTGGGTGCAATGGGACGCAGTGGTGGGCGAAGGCTGTCAGCGGCGACTTGGATCGGGTGGCGGGATTAGCCCGCGAGTTGGCGATGGCGAACGCCCGTCGCTTGGCGGCGGTTGGCAACGTGTTCGTCGAGGTTGAAGCGAAGCAAGGAGGTCGCCGGTGAAACTGAGTGCTTGGGCAACCCAAGAGGGCCTGCATTATCAAACCGCGTGGCGGTTGTGGAAGACGGGGAAGTTGCCGGTGCCGGCCCGGCAGCTTGCGACCGGGACCGTGTTGGTGGATGCGCCTGCGCAACCGGCCGGGCGCGGCGTGGCCCTCTACGCCCGGGTATCGTCGTCCGACCAGAAGAAAGACCTTGAAGGGCAACTGGGGCGGCTGGCGGTGTACGCGGCAGCCAACGGGCTCAACGTGATCGCGACGGCGGCGGAAGTCGGCAGCGGCCTTAACGGCCACCGGCGAGGATTGATGGGGCTGCTGCGCAATCCCAAGGTCGGGGTCATTGTGGTGGAGCACCGGGACCGGTTGATGCGTTTTGGCGCGGAATACGTCGAGGCGGCGCTGGCGGCGGGCGGTCGCAAACTGCTGGTCGTGGACGACACCGAACTCAAAGACGATTTGGTCCAAGACGTGATCGCGGTGCTCACTAGCATGAGCGCCCGGCTGTACGGTCGCCGTTCGGCGACGAATCGTGCCGCGCGGGCGCTGGAGAGTTTGCAACAGGACCAATCACCCGCGCCATGATTACGATCAGCGCGCAGTTAAAGGAGCGTGCGCTGGAGCCGGTGTTGGCCCGGTATGCGGAACTGTTCGCCCGGCTGGAGCGGTTGCTGTTCGTCGCGCTCTACGTGAAGGCCGAGCCCGTGGCTGCGGCCAAGCGCCGGTTCGTGGCCGAGCACCGGATCACCGCCCGGGTGCTACCTGCAAGGAATCGCACCCGGCACGTCTGGCACAACTGGCGGCTCTGGGCCAAAGCCCGGCAGCCCCACCGCCGTTCTTCCACCCAACCGAAAGGAAGCCGGGGCTTACAGCCCCCGACAGGCCGAAGCGCACGCTTCGATCCGGTATCACCCAACGGTCGTTCCGGCCGCGCTGATCCCGTGATGCCCTCCCAAGGGGCGAGCTCGAACTGCGGTGCGACTCCGCAGGCTAGCCGCGAAAGCTGTTCGCGCGGGGTAGCCCCGGGCGGGCACCTTCAGCTTGGTGCGGATGTGGTCTGAGACTTCGGCTGGATCGTAGTAAACGAAGTGCCCGACGCGGTGATGCGGGATGCGCCGGAGTTTTGTCCAGTCGCGCAGCGTCCGGATCGACGGCTCTTTCCCTTCTGGGAAGATGCCGCTGAGCCGCAGTCCGATGATATCGGTTAGCGGCCTTTGCGTGGGAGTGATCGATGGTGTTTCCATACCCCTCGTTGCCCGTCAACCGGCTGGCTCGCGGCGATCAACGACGCGTTCCCAACGATCACGCGGCCGGCCACTCTTGCGGTCGTTCCACGACGTTGCCGTTGGGCAGTGGAACGCGAGGCGGGAACTGCGCTTGGCGCAGGTATTTTTCGGGAATCGGTTTCACCGCCGGGGCGTAGTTCATAAACTCGTCCTTGCGCCGATATTTCAGGGTTTCCTCATGCACCGGAATGTAAACGACCGGGCGCACTTTTTTGTCGATTTTCATGGCCACGTCCAATGCCGGCAGCAGATCCACGTCGCCTGAAATAATGACCACGATATCCGGGACCAGCGTCTGCACGTCGCGCACCAGTTGAAGTGCGATGTTCACGTCGGTCTGTTTCTCCTCCAACGCGGTGAATTTGCGTTCGGGATTGTGGCAGGTGGGCACGAGGCAGGTGCGCTGACGTTCGGCGAATTTACCTTCGGTAAGCGTGATCTTCGGCTGTGCCTTGAGTGCAGCCCAAAGCCGTTGCTGTCGGTCGCGCTTCGGGGAAACGGCCTTCTTCTTGTCCACCATTGCTGTGAACAGCCGCACATGCACAATGTCGTCGTCCGGGCGAAGCAGCTCCGCGAGTCGCTGGTAATTGATCCACTTGAGATCTGGCCGATCCGTCAGCATCCCGTAATAGAAATTGAAGCCGTCGATGTAGATGATGGACCGCTTTTTCGGAGGAGGTGGTGGCGGAGTTGGCTGGGGATCAGGCGACGACATAAATGTAAGGGGAACAGAGGTAAACGGACGAAGTAAGGATTCTGCTTGAAATTCCGCCGGCTTGGCCGATGTTTGCTGTCACTACTTCCTGCCGCAAGGCAGTCCGGGAGACATTACGATTTCCCACCTCAAGACCACGGGCAACCGTGGTTTTGCTGTTTTTTGATTTTGGGAGGATCAAGCGTGAACGCCGGCCCTGCCAAGTGCGTAATGGAGAAATGGAGCTCACGAGATTCAAACGGCAACCGCCAATTTGGGAGCAGGTGAGGGAAACACCGCGGGCGGAGTCGCATGGCGGGCGAACTGCTTCGGAATGATTCCGAAAAACTGCTCCGCCTCCGCTGTGCTCTTCAAGTCGAGGTAGTGCCTGCGGATGATGCTCTCGGAATTGCCCGCCTGAATCGCGGCTTCGCCGATGGAACGGAATTTCGCGACGAACATCGAAATGAACGTGTGCCGGAGCACGTCGTGGGTGAGATTGAATTTCTTGGCGAAGCGGTCGCGCCGCCTTTTGAAGTTCCCGCGGATGATCGGGAATTTCTCCAGCGGGTAGGCGCGGAGCCACGCGGCGAGATTCGGCTGAATCTCCACTTTGCGCGGCTCGCGCACCTTCGAGACCTCGGCGGAAATGTGAATCACCCCGTCGTCCAGATTCACCGCATCGGGCTTGAGCTTAGTGATTTCACCGTGCGGCACGCCAGGCCGGATGCCGGCGAAAAGACAGAGCGCGAAATAGGGCACCCAGCGGCCCCCGTCGTAGGTTTCCATGTGCTCCATGAGCGCCGCCGCCTGCGCAGCGGTGAAGGTCTGCGCCATGCCACGCCTCCGACGGATGCGGAAGTGCGGCACCTTCGGAATCGGATTCTCCGCGATCCATCCACGCTGAAATGCGAACTTGAGGAAGGTTGAAACAATGCCACGTCGGTTGTTGTGCGTTTTCATGCCGGGCCGCCCCACTTCGAGGAACTCGACCAAGCCCGAAACGGTGAGATCGGCCACCGCCTTGCGGGGAAAATGCCCGACGAGCCGTTTTAGATCCCAGCGAATCCGGTTCAGTTGCGGGATCGAAATATGATCCTGCGCGAACTCGTGTTCCTTGGCCGCGATGTATTCGGCCACGGCATCGGCCAGCGGCTTTTGCTTTTCGGGCTCGCGGTAATTCGTGAGCGCGAAATCGACGTAGAATGAGAGAGAGCGGGTTTTGTCGGCCATGCGATGGAACACTGCTTCGGCCTCTCGCACCTGTTCTGCGGTCAAGACGGTCGCAATGGTGTGCAGACCGTTCGCCGCATTAAGCGCTTTGAGTTCAAGCGCGGCTTGTTCGGCGGCGGCTTCTTCCCGCGTTTTGAAGTTTTTGCGGAAGCGAACGCCATGCAGGCGACCGTCCACCCGCCACGACGTAGCACCGTTCCGATTTTCAAAGCGGCTGACAGCAAACTTAGTGTGATTCATGCTCAGGTTGCCATGTCAACTGGGCAACCTAGCTTCATCGAAAAATTAAGTCCTTACTGATAAGAACTTAAGCTGGCGTCCCCACGGGGATTCGAACCCCGGTTCTTACCGTGAAAGGGTAGTGTCCTAACCGGGCTAGACGATGGGGACAGACCTTAAGCCGCGGAACGTACCCCGAGACTAATTCCGCGCAAGGGCTTTTTTAAATGATCTTGGACCACGCTTACCTACGGCCATCCGCGAGGCCATGCTTGAGTTACCGGCCCCCACCCTGTCTTTGTGCTGCATCGCCTGATCTCCGGATGAACCTGCGCTATTATCCCCACACTCTCGAACTGCGACACGCGTTCACCATCGCCACCGCCTCGCGCACCACCACGCCGGCCATGATCGTCGAAGTCGAACACGAGGGCGTCATCGGCTACGGCGAAGCCTCGATGCCGCCCT
>CAMDRP010000101.1 GCA_945906965.1 Opitutus sp. GAS368
GAAGAAGGATGAAAATTTCATAACTATAACTTTAAAAACATCATGGAGATTCAAATCAAAGCCGCGATCGTTGGTCTACTCGCCGCGATTAAGGTGGGGGACGGGCAATCGGTGGCCGAGGAAATGGCGCATTTGGATGATTTTCTGGCCCAAGGGCGGCTCGCGCTGCATCCGCAGTTGGTGCATTTTTTGGAGAATCGCAGCTACGCCAAAGCCCTGATGTTTTTGGGTGGCGAGACCGATATCCCGGTCGGCGCGTGTGGCGGACGAGCGGCGCGAAAGGCGGGGGCTTAACCATGGCGCGCAGTGATAAAGTGGCGACGGATGGCGGCGGGTCGTTGGCGCAAAATCCCTTTGCGGCGCTAAGTGGTGCCGGTTTGCCCCAAGTGTCGGTGCGACCCGCCGCGGTCGGCGCGGCGACGCCCGCAGTCGCGAGCAAGCCGGAGAAAAACCGCGGCCGCGTCGATGTGCGGCGCGAGACCGGCGGACGCGGCGGCAAGACCGTCACCGTGGTCGATGGATTCATCGGGATCGGGCTGCCCGAAAAAGAACAACTCTGCAAAAAAATGCGCGGTGCGTGTGGTTGCGGCGGTACCGTGAAAGAAGGCCGCATCGAGATCCAGGGCGATCAACGGGAAACGATCGCACGTATTTTGACCGAGGCCGGCTTTCGCGCCGTGATGGCCGGTGGTTAATCGACGCCGGGGCCGAGATTTTTTTCGAGAAAGGCGGCGATGCGTTTGAAAATCTCGGTGCGAGGTTTTTCGCGCCCGTAATTATGGCCGACCTCAGAGAGGATCAGGCTTTCGGGTTTGCGCCCATTTTTTTCGAGGGCGGCGATCATGCGGCGGGCTTGGTTCACGGGCACGCGGTGGTCTTGTTTGCCATGGATGATGAGCGCGGGCGCGGTGATGGTTTCAGCAAAGTTGAGGGGCGAGAGGCAACGGGCTCGCGGGCGAAATCCTCTGCAGGGATACGCGGGGCGGAAAAAAGGCTGGCCGTGAGCAGTCAGCCTTTAATCACACAAAATGTGCGATAGTTTTTAATAGCGGATTAATAGAACCGCGCGAAAGACTTACGCCAGCCTCAAAACTTACGCGGCGAGGCCGGCGGTGAGGGCGAGGGCGCCTTTGGCGCGATTGAGGATGTAGAGGTGGTAGCCGGGGGCGCCTTGGGCGAGGAGGTCGCGGATCTGCGTAAGGGCCCAGTCGATGCCGATGGTTTCAACGACGTCGGTGTTTTCGGCGGCGACTTCCAGTCGGGTGATGAGTTTCTGCGGTAAGGTCGTGCCGCACATGGCAGTGAAGCGCTGGATTTGTTTCAGCGAAAGCACGGGCATGATACCGGGGACGATCGGAACGTTGATCCCGGCAGCGCGGCACTTTTCGACGAAGCGGTAGTAAATGGCGTTGTCGAAAAACAGCTGAGTCGTGATGAAGGCGGCGCCGGCGTCGACTTTGCGCTTGAGGTGGGCGAGGTCGATTTCAAGTGAGGCCGCTTCGGGGTGTTTCTCGGGATAACCGCCGACGCCGAGGCAGAAATCGCCTTGGCGAGATTTTAGTAGTTCGACGAGGTCACTGGCGTAGCGGAGGCCGTCTTTGTACGGCGTGAAGGCGGTTTCGCCTTTGGGCGGATCGCCGCGGAGCGTCATGATGTTGCGGAAGCCGCTGGCGTGAATGCGGTCGGCTACGGCGGAGAGTTCTGCGCGCGAGTGGCCGACGCATGTGAGGTGCGGCATGACGGTGAAGCCAAAATCGCGTTTGAGAAAATCGCAGACTTGTGCGGTGCGGTCGCGGGTCGTGCCGCCGGCGCCATAGGTGACCGACACGAAGTCAGGGTTCATGCGCTTGAGCGCGGTGGCGGTGGCGCGGAGGGCTTCGACGCCCGCGTCGTCTTTAGGCGGGAAAAACTCAAGGGAGCGGAGCGGTCGCCCCAAAGCGAAGAGCTCGGAAATCGGGCGATCCGCCGTTGCAGCAGGGACGGAGACGGGCGCGGGACTCTTGGGCTCGGTTGACATAACATATCAACGCATATGAAAGTGTTGATACGTGTAAAGGATCTAGTTTGCCGGCTAGGTTTTGGCTGCGGCAGGCGTCGGCGGGGCAGCCTCAAAAAGATTGGCGGATTTTGTGATACGATCGTGAAGGAATATTCGGCAATCTGGAAGGCGCGCTTGGTGCCGTAGCTTTTAACGAGGCCTGTGGCTTCGAATATGGGATGTAGCGGGGTGCGCTCAGAAAACCGATGCGAAAAAATACCGCGTAGCGAGCAAGCGAATTTCTTGGCAAAAAAATCGCGTCAGGCCACAGCTGCGTTCCGGCGTGGATCGGGTAGAAACGCAGTCAGCAATCCCAGCAGCGGCAAAAATGAGCAGACGTGAAACACATAGTCGATGCCGCGTAAATCGGCGAGCCGACCGAGCGCCGCCGAACCGATGCCGCCCATGCCAAAAGCGAAGCCAAAAAAGATGCCCGAAATGAGCCCGACACGACTCGGGATTAATTCTTGGGCATAAACCAGAATCGCCGAAAACGCCGAAGCCAGCACGAGACCGATGATCACGGTGAGCGCAGCGGTCCAAAATAAATTGGCGTAAGGCAGTAGCAGCGTGAACGGCGCGACGCCGAGGATGGAGACCCAGATCACGGCTTTGCGTCCAATGCGGTCACCGATTGGGCCGCCGATGATCGTGCCAGCGGCGACAGCGCCTAGGAAAAGAAAAAGCAGAAACTGCGATTGCTGGACCGAGACCTGAAATTTCTCAATCAGGTAAAACGTGTAATAGCTGCCGAGGCAGGCCATGTAGAAATATTTTGAGAAAATCAGCACGGCGAGAATCGCGATCGCGATGATCACTTTTCCTCGCGCCAAAGGCGCGATTAACGAGGCGCTGCGTGCGGTGACGTGGTGCGCGCTGAGTTGGGCTTTGTACCAATGTCCGACGCGCGTGAGCAGGCCGAAACCGATGATTGGTAGGACCACGAACCAAGCGACGCGCGATTGGGCATGGTGGGCGATGAAGAGCGCCGCGAGGAGCGGGCCGAGCGCGCTGCCGGCGTTTCCGCCGACTTGGAAGAGCGATTGCGCGAAGCCGTGGCGGCCTCCGGAAGCCATGCGCGCGACCCGCGATGCTTCGGGGTGAAAAATGGCAGAGCCCAGTCCAATGAGCGCGCCGGTGATAAGGACCGCCGAGAAGCTACTGGCAAACGCGAGCAAGACTAGTCCGACCAGCGTTAAGACCATGCCGGTGGCGAGTGAGTAAGGCTGCGGATGGCGGTCGGTGACGAGGCCGACGACCGGTTGCAGGAGCGAGGCGGTGAGTTGAAATGCGAGCGTGATGAGACCGATCTGGGCGAAACTGAGGTGCAGCGAGTCTTTCAGCAGCGGATAGAGCGCGGGGAGCAGCGACTGAATGGTGTCATTGAGCAGGTGTCCCGCGCTGATCGCGAAGAGGATGCGCAGCGCCGTGGGGTGCGCCGAGAGCGCGACGGGGGACGCGGCGGCCGAGCTCATGCGGTTAGGCTTGGGCGAGCTCGCGGTCTTTTTCGGTCTTGAGGCGGAGCTGGCCGCAGGCGGCGGCGATGTCGTGGCCTTTTTCGCGGCGCAACGTCACGGGCACTCGGGCAGCACGGAGGACATCGGCGAAGCCTTCTTGCACCATGACGCTCGGGCGTTTCCAAGGCAGGCCTTCGACGGTATTATAAGGAATGATGTTTACGTGCGCGTGTAGGTCGCGGGCGATGTCGCGGAGTTCGCCGGCTTGTTCGACGGAGTCGTTGACGTCCTCGATGAGAATAAACTCGAGGGTGACCATGCGGCCGTGTTTCTCGGAAAACTCGCGGACGGCGGGAATCAGTTTTTCCAACGGGTAGGCCTTGTTGATCGGCATGATTTTTTCGCGGACCTCATTGGTCGAACCGTGGAGGGAAACGGCGAGGCGGAATCCGATGGGTTCCTCGGCGAGCTTGAGAATTTTTGGGACAAGACCGCTGGTGGAAACGGTGATGCGGCGGGCGCCGAAGCCGAGGCCCCACTCGGCGTTGAGGATGGTGAGGGCGCGGATGAGGGCGTCGTAGTTGGCGAGCGGTTCGCCCATGCCCATGACGACGATGTTGTCGAACGACGCCAGCTCCGGGCGGGCGCGTGGCGTGGTCGCGTCTTCGCGGTAGCAGACTTGGAGGAGCTGGGAGACGATTTCGCCCGCGGACATGTCGCGCTTGAGGCCGGCAAGGCCGCTGGCGCAGAACACGCAGCCCATGGCGCAACCGACTTGGGTGGAAATGCAGATGGTTTTTCGGGAAAGCTCCTCGCCGACATCAGACTGCGGGGCGCGGATGATGACTGATTCGATAAGGGAGCCGTCGCGGAGTTCGAGGAGGAGTTTGTCGGTGACGTCGTTGGATTCTTTGAAGAGCACGAGCGTGGCAGGCGTGAGGTCGAAGGTGGCTTCGAGTTTGGTACGTAGAGGCTTAGGGAGATTGGTCATCGCGTCCCAAGTGCGGGCGCGTTTTTTGTAGACCCAGTCGAGAATCTGTTTCGCGCGGAAGGCCGGCTCGCCGAGTTCGCGCAGGTGCGCGGTGAGAGAGTCGAGGGTTTCGCCGAAGAGGGCAGGTTTCTCGGGATTAAATTTCATGAAAGGTCTAAAGTAGGGTGTGGCCGCAGGCGCGCAAGCTGCGTCGCTCGCGACTCAGGGTTTCAACCAACGGACGAACCAATCGCGGGCCTGGTGGTAAGCCTCGGGCGTGACCTTGTGGCCGATGCCGCGCTGGATAAGTTGGGTGAATTTTTCGTCGGCTCCGGCGGCGTGATAGGCGAGCTGGGCGGCGTCGCTACAGAGTTTGAGGCCGGGCAGGGGCGTGCGGGGGTCGATCTCGCCGTTGATGGCGAAGAGTGGACGTGGAGCGATGAGTGGAACCATCGCGGGACCGTCGAACGCGCGATCGAGTCCGGGCGCGACGCGCGTGTAAAAGGTATGGACGAAGTCGGCGCCGGGCGCAGTCACGCCGGAGTCTTGGGCGGCAGCATCGAACGCGGCTTGGATGGTGCCGATGCGGGATTGCCAGGAATTATTTTCGACCGCCCAGCGGAAACTTTCCACAGCGATGCAAGGTACGGCGACGGCGACGCGGGGATCGGCCGCCGCGGTGAGGTAGGTTTCGATGCCGCCTTTGGAGATGCCGAAGAGACCGATACGCGTCGGGTCAACGTCGGGTCGGGTTACAAGATAGTCGATCAGGCGCATGACGTCCCACGCCGTGTCGTAAAAAAACGGTTGCTCTGCGCCCGTGCGAAAGGCGCGGAGAATGGCGTCGATGTAATCGGCCGAGCCTTTGCCGGAACGCGAGCGCGCGCCGTGATAGCGGCCATCGATGGCGACGGCGATGAAGCCGGCGTGGGCGAGTTCGGTCAGATAGGGGAGCTCACTTTCTTTGGAGCCACCGGTGCCGTGGAGGACGATAATGACCGGGCGCCGGGACGTTGGGGTTGACGACGTTTTTAAAAGGAAACCTGGGACGCGGTTGGTGGCGTCTGAATCGTAGCTGAAGTCGATGCGGGTGAGACCGGTGGGAGCGGGCGCAGCGAGCGTGACGGCAGCAAGCGGCACGCCTGGGCGGTCGATAATTTTAAGGAAATCGGCGCGGGTGTCGGCGCCTTGCAGCGCGATGCCGGAAAGGATGAATGCCGTCGGCAGCAGCGAGAGCAGAGTTCGGGGTGACATGATGAGATGCGTCGCTACGAAGACGCTGAAGCAGACAGCGAGTCGGCGCGTGCCGGGCCGCGCGAATTCAGGGGATTTTGATAAAGCGAAGTTATCTGGCGAGAGCGCGGTTGAGGGCGCTGACGATGGCTTTGATGGAAGCGAGTTCAATGTTGGTGTCGATGCCTGCGCCGTAGAGTGTGAGTCCGCGTTCGGTCTTGATCTGAATATAGCTCACGGCGCGGGCTTCGGCGCCGCGGCCGAGGGAGTGTTCACTGTAATTGAGCACCTCGAATTTCGGCAGCGTGGTGGTGGCAAGGGCACGGACGAAGGCGTCGATCGGGCCGTTGCCGCTGCCGGTGAGGGCGTGGAGGACGCCGTTTAACGTCATCGCGGCGTCGCAGGTGACGGTGCTATCGCGCTCGGTGGTTTTGAAATGTTGGAGCCCGAGCGCAGGCGCGGGTTGCTCGAGATATTCGTGGCGGAAGATCGTGTTGATCTCGGCGGCGGAGAGCTCGGTGCCCTTGGCGTCGGCGCGGTCGTTGATGAGTTTGCCGATTTCCTTGTGCATGAGTTTCGGCAGTTGGAAGCCGAAGTCGTTTTCAAGGACGTACGCTACGCCGCCTTTGCCGGATTGGCTGTTGATGCGGATGATGGCTTTGTAGCTGCGGCCTAGGTCGGCGGGATCGATCGGAATGTAAATCACGTCCCACGGAGCGTCGGGTTTTTGAACGGCCCAAGATTTCTTGATGGCGTCTTGGTGCGAGCCGCTGAAGGCGGTGAAAACGAGTTCGCCGGCGTAGGGCTGGCGGGGTGGGACTTCGAGCTTGGTGCAGCGCTCGTAGACGTCGCGCACGTGGTTGATGTCGGAGAAATCGAGGCCCGGGTGGATGCCGTGAGTGTAAAAATTTAGAGCGACGTTGACGATATCGAGGTTACCCGTGCGTTCGCCGTTGCCGAAGAGCGTGCCTTCGACGCGATCGGCGCCCGCGAGTAGGGCGAGCTCGGTGGCGGCGACGCCGGTGCCACGGTCATTGTGCGTGTGGAGAGAAATCAGTGTGCGGTCACGGCGCGTGAGGTGCGTGGCCATCCACTCGATCTGGTCGGCGTGCACGTTGGGCGTGGCGTATTCGACAGTGGCGGGGAGATTGAGAATGATTTTATTCTCAACCGTGGGCTGCCAGACGTCGGTGACGGCTTCGCAGATTTCGAGCGCGAAATCGAGTTCGGTGCTGGTGAAGCTCTCCGGCGAATATTGGAAACGTACGTGCGTGCCAGTGGCGGCGAGGGCGGCGGTGTGCTGCTTGACCCAAGCCGTGCCGCGCGTGGCGATGGCGACGATGTCGGCGCGACTGGCTTTAAACACATGCTGGCGCTGCGAGGGCGACGTGGAGTTGTAGAGATGAAAAATAATCTGTTTCGCGCCGCGGAGCGCCTCGCAACTGCGGATGATGAGATCCTCGCGGCATTGGCAAAGAATCTGGAGCGCGACGTCGTTAGGGACGCGTTTCTCCTCAATGAGGCGGCGACAAAAATCGAATTCAATCTGCGAGGCCGAAGGGAAACCGATCTCGATTTCCTTGAAGCCGATGCCCACGAGCAACTCGAAGTACTCTAGTTTCTCCGCGACGCTCATGGGCTGGGCGAGCGCTTGGTTGCCGTCGCGGAGATCCACGCTGCACCACATCGGCGCGCGGGTGAGCGTGCGGCTAGGCCACTGCCGGTTGGGTAGGGTGACGGGCGGGAACGGGCGGTATTTGGTGACAGGCGCGGATTGCATGGCGAAACAGGAGTCGAGAAACGAAAGGTTGAACGAACGAATGACAGGAAGCGAGCCGACGAACCGTCTAACCGCAAAACAGCGGTGAGGGGATTTGCTAACAGGCCAACGCGCGATCCACCGCTCGGCGGTGCTTTAACGATCGCGCGTGTTCGTAAGTCGAAGGGCCTGAGTAAGCGTGGGCATTGCTATGGCTGAGGCGTATCGGGCGGCGGGCACGGGAGTCAAGGCGGGCGTTCTAATCAGGGTATGGCCTTGGGCCTCATGTAACCTGCCGCCGTGAAGCCCGTCTTGCGTGCTGTGTTGGGTTTCAATTTTCTATCCCTATGCCTGATGAAGAACCGTCGTTCGACGTGGCTGGCTGCTTGGTGCGCGTGCGTCAACGTGATCAGGCCGCCGCGCGTGAGCTGGTCGATCATCTTTACCCGTTGGTTATCCGCATCGTGCGTTCCCATCTCCCGCGTCGCGTCGCCGAGGAAGACCTTGCGCAAGATATTTTCCTGAAAATGTTTACCCGGCTTGAGCAATATCAGGGCGCGGTGCCGCTCACGCACTGGGTTTCGCGGATCGCGGTAACGACCTGCATCGACCAACTCCGTGCGCAGAAACGCCGCCCTGAGTTTCGTTGGGCGGATCTTTCTGAAAATCAGGCCGATGTGCTCGATGCGGTGATGACCAGTGAAAACGATGTCGCCGCCAACGACGCGCTCGCCGCGCATGAGCTCGTGCATAAACTCCTCGATCAACTCAAACCCGACGACCGCATGGTGATTCAATTACTGGACATGGAGCAGAAAACCATCGCCGAGATCTGCAGTCTCACGGGCTGGAATACGTCTCTGGTCAAAGTACGGGCTTTTCGGGCGCGCCGGAAATTAAGAAAACTTTTTTTAGATCTGCAAAGCAAGGAACACGCATGAAACCTATTGAACCTGATCACACTTGGCATCGCCTCACCGCGGCGGCGCGTTGCGCGCCCGCTGAGACGGTGGTGGCTGCGCCCTATGGTTTTGCCACGCGCATCGCGGCCTTGGCCCTGGCGGCGGACCGCTCCGGGCGTTCGTTATTTGAGCGGTTTGCGCTCCGAGCGGTTGGTGTGGCTAGCTTGTTGGCGTTCGCGAGCGTCTGCGCCAATTTTTCGGTGTTCACGGCGGAGGCTGATGAAGAAAATATCGTCGTTGGCGATGATCCCGTTACGCTGCTGCTCGGTCCTATCGAATAAGCCATGAACAAAACTTGGAAAGTCGTCCTCGCGTTTACCGCCGTGTTTTTGGCGGGAGCTATTTTTGGCGGTTTGCTGGCGATGCGGGCGGGCCCGCGTTGGGCGCAACGGCGCGTCGCCCCCGCGCTGCCTGCGCTGCCGCCGGCGGTCTTGCGACACATGGCGGATCGACTTGATCTTACGACTGAGCAGAAAGAAAAAATCCGTCCCTTGGTGGATCGTGCTGAGGACGAAATCCGCCAGTTGCGGCAAGTTTCCATCAAGGAAACGGGCCTGATTCTCCGCGGCCTCCAACAAACGCTCGCCGTCGAGCTCACCTCGGAGCAGCGCAAGAAACTCGAAAAGATGCAGGAGCGTCAGCGCGAGTTGATGCGTGAAGAGCGCCCGGGTTTGCCGCCGCCGCGCGATCGCAAGGGTGGTAAGCGTGAGGGCGCGACCGCGCCACCCGCGCCTTCGACGACCCCCGTGGCCGCCGAACCGGTGAAGCCTTGAAGACGTCGCTCCATCGCGCCGCACGCAGCGCAGGCAAATAGTTGTTGCGCGAACCTGCCCCAAGAGCATGGTTCGCGGCGGCCAGGTGCCATGCATGGGCAGGCGCGTGAACCCCGCCAGGGCCGGAAGGCAGCAACGGTAACGTCGTCCTCCTAGTGCCGTGGAGTGCCTGGCCACTTTATTTTTGATTTTCCCCATCCGATTCCTGAACTTTTGCGCCCTTGAGCACGACCGGTTACCAAGTCATCGCCCGTAAATGGCGTCCCCAGATCTTTGCCGACGTCGTGGGGCAGGATCATGTCGTGCGGACGTTGAAAAACGCCATCGCCCGCAACCGTATCGCGCACGCGTACTTATTTGTGGGCCCGCGCGGCACCGGTAAAACCTCGACGGCGCGCATTTTTGCCAAGGCCTTGAATTGTACCGGCGGCCCCAACGCCGATTTCGATCCCGCGGATCCGGCCGTGCAATCCATCGCGGATGGTTCGCATCTCGACGTCATCGAGATCGACGGCGCGTCCAACAACGGCGTCGAGCAAGTGCGCGATCTGCGCGAGACGGCGCGTTATTCGCCGGCGCAGGGCAAATTCAAAGTCTATATCATCGACGAGGTGCACATGCTTTCGACGGCAGCGTTTAACGCGCTCCTCAAAACCCTCGAAGAGCCGCCCCCGCACGTGAAGTTTGTCTTCGCCACGACGGAGGTGCAAAAAGTACTGCCGACGATCTTGTCGCGCTGCCAACGCTTCGATCTCAAGCCGATCCCGGCGGCGCTCATCATCGAGCGGCTTCAGAAAATCGCGGTCGCGGAAAAGATCAAAGTTTCCCCAGAGGCGCTCGCCTGCATCGCGCGCATGGCGGACGGTGGTATGCGCGATGCGCAGTCGATTTTCGACCAGATGATTTCGTTTTGTGGGACCGAGATCGCCGAGCCGGATGTGCTCGATGTGTACGGTCTTGTCGCGGCCGAAAAAATCGCCGAACTCGCCGCTACCTTAGCCACAGGTGACCACGCGCGCCTCGTCGCCCTCGTTGACGAATGCGACGCGGCCGGCCGCGACTTGGTGCGCTTACTCACGGATCTACAGGAAGTGGTGCGCGCGGCCTTGCTCGATGCGATCGCGCAAGGTGGCCGCAGTAGCAGCCTCGGCGGCGTCGCGATGACGACGGAGCAGATCACGCGCTTGCTCGACGGTCTGCGTGAAGGCGAAGGCAGCGTGAAACTCGGGTTGGCCGAGAAGATTAATTTTGAAGTGACGTTGTTGAAGGCGATCGAAGCAAGCCGCGCGCGCGCGATCGATAGCCTCATCAAAGAGCTCGCGGCGCTAGCCGATGAAGC
>CAMDRP010000102.1 GCA_945906965.1 Opitutus sp. GAS368
GTCAGATTGAATTCGTCGGACTCTCGCGGGAGCGCGAGGCCCTCGACGAGGCGCACGCGGCCGTCGACGCGCGCGAGGCCGCCGCCGTGATCTTCGACGCGGCGCGGGATGACCTCCCAGCCGAGCGTGGCTTGGCTCGCTTGGAACCAGCCGACGAGGGCGGGATCGAGCGTGGCGCCGAGCGTGTCGATGTTGTGCACGAGGAGTGTGCGGAGTTGCGGACGAGCGGAGAGTAGGCGGGCGAGCGTGCCGTTTTTGAGAAGATTCGGAATTTCAAACCAATGGCCCACGGGATGGAGGCATTGGCCGGGAAGATTATCCGTGTAGTCAGCGCCTTCGCCGGTGGTCTGCGCCCACTGCGTGAGCGCGGAGCGGACGCTCTCGCGCATTTTTTCTTTTTGTTCGTCGAGTTTTTGTTGGGCCGTTTCTTCCCAGGCAAAAACGAGGTCTCGCACGGCGGGCACAAGACGCAGGCCGATCGAACGGCCGGGGGAAATAAACACGCTGCGATCGAGCGCGTCGGCGTGATGGGCGCAAAAATAATCCGCGATGGGCGCGTGCGTAAGATTACTCGTGGTAAACACGTGCGAAACCTCGGCGCCGTAGCGGGCGGCGGTGTGGCGAGATTTCGCGAGGTGGACATCGGCAAAGCTGCGATGTTGACCGGCGAATTTGGCGAACGGGTGAAGGGCTTTGACGACGCCGGCGCCTTGAGTCCAACGCGAGCCGACGCCGGCG
This sequence comes from Opitutus sp. GAS368, assembly GCA_945906965.1. Classification (GTDB taxonomy): domain Bacteria; phylum Verrucomicrobiota; class Verrucomicrobiia; order Opitutales; family Opitutaceae; genus Tous-C4FEB. The sequence goes on from CAMDRP010000102.1 coordinate 739, forward strand.
GCGTAGGTGATGACGGCGCATTCGCCGCGGCGGAGAGCGGCTTCACCGGCGGCACGCAGGTCGGCGGGCGAGGTGGATAAGTTGAAGAGCGCGTCGGCGGGCACGTCTTCGATTTTGGTTGAAGGCGCGAGACGGTTCATCGCGAGTCCGATGCGGCCAGCGCGGAGATCGGAGCGAATCTGTTCGTGTTGGGCGCGGTCAAAGCCGTTGGCCGCGAGCAGGGCGTCGAGATTGTGGCTCGTGCGCGCGGCTTCCGAGGACGCGGGCAGGAGTCGATCGAGCAGCGTGGGCAACGCAGCGGTGAAAGCGGGCGCGGTGCGGGTGGCGCGGGTGAATTGGGCGACGTCGGTGCGTTCGCGCGGCGTGAGCTCGCGGGCATCGCAACGCAGTAGCGCGGGAACGGTAAGTTGGTAAAACTCGACGGGGAGCAGGGCCTCAGCGCCGTTTAGCAGCTTGGCGACAGAACCGTTTTCGTTGATCGCAAAATCGTATACGACGGGATCCATCGCGAATGGCAGCGAGGATTGTAGTTCACGTTTCGTGGCCAGCATGATTTCGGCGAGTTGGGCTTGAGCTTCGGCGCGTCGGTGCGGGGCAAAAATAAAACCCATGCCGCCGCCGGCCATGCCGCCGAGCATCCAGAATCCCCAGAAATCGTCGCCGAAGGCGGCGCGGGTGCGCTCGATGAGTTGCTCGGTGTAGCGATTGCTCACCCACGGAATCATCGTTTGCAGCGGGCCGAAGAAATTTTCGGTGAGCGCACGGCCGAGGCCGCGAATGTCGCCGGCGGCGAGCAGCGCGAGGATGTCGTCAAGCGTGGCGACGGCCCGGCGTCGGGCGCTGAGCTCGGGCTCGCTGCGTAGGAGATATTTTTCCGTGGCCATCTCGAGGATAGGGCCGACGTTTTGGGCCATGCCGCCGTGGACGAGCACGAGTGAGTCTTGGAGTTTTTTTCGTGCCGCGGCGGAAATGCGATCAAGGCCGAGGAGCGTATGGCGCGGCAGCAGACAACCGCGGCTGATCCCGTGTTCAGGGTCGCCGGGTTTAGCGCGGGCGCCCTCGATGAGTTTGATGCCCGGCCAGAGCCCGCCGGAATCCTGCCAACCGCCGCCGGAGCCGCCGATCCATTCGCCAAGAATGGCGCGGGCGGCGACGATGCGTCGCTCGGTTTCGTCGGTCGGGCCGTCGAGGGCGCGGATCTGGCCGGTGGCACGCATGCAAACGCCGATGAGCGCGCCGAGGAGGTTGGTGGAGACGGCGAGGCGCGAGCCCTTTGGGATGCGGTTGACGCTGCTGACGAGTTCGAAGCCGCGGCCCGGGCCGAAAATCGTAGCGAGCAGCGCGGCGAGGCTCGCGCCTGAGCGCTCGATGCCCGGCGGGACGAGTCCGGCGGCGATGACGGCGGCTTTCAAAAGCCCGAGATAGTCGCGGCCGAAATCAAAAACATCGTCGAGCGTGGTGAGGGTCGCGGTGGTTTCGAGGTCGACGCTGGCGAGCCGGATGACCGGCTCTTCGATCACGCGGAAATACGCTTCGACCGGCGGGCGCGGCGCGGCGTCACGGGCGTGGACGCCCAAATCGACGGAGATGTTGAGGACGCGCGCGCCCTCGGGAAAATCCATGCCGAGAAAAAAGATATCGCTCCAGCCGCAGTGGGTGAGGTCCATGCGCACGGGTGTCAGCTCGCGCAGGAGCGGGTAGGGAGCGGTGGCGTTTTCGCGGGCGAGGAGCTCGGGTCGGACGCGCAGCGGTTGGTCAAGCGGATGACCGAGACGAAACATCCAGGCGTTGCCGCGGGTTGAGCGGACGGTGCGGCGGACTTGGTCGGCGAGTGTTTGAAACGCGAGGGCGTGATGCGCGGAGGCGAGGGCGCTGGAGAGCGTTTCGCTCGGGCCATGGCTGGCTTGGGCGGCGGCGAAGACAGAGATGGCTTCTTCGAAACGGCGCTCGAGCAAGTGGCGAAACCCTTCGTACGGCACGCGGCCGAGACGTGGGAGATCGGGCCGCGCTGGTAGGTGATACCGGTGGATCGCGGTGATGAAAAACAAGGCGCGAACGCGTTGATAGAGGTTGGTTTCGCGGCGGCGGAAGGAGTCGAGTTCGGCGCAGTCGGCGAGGAGTTGGGCGACGTCACGGCCTTGGCACCACGTGTCGATGGCTTGGTCGCGCGTCGCAGCCTCGGCGGAGGCGATGAGATCGGTGACGCGTGCGCTCATGGCTGGTCGTTGCGAACGGCTAGGAGCTCGACGAGCTGAGTGAGAACGCGATCGCGGTCACGGCCGGAGAGGGAGAGCGCGAGTTGCGCGAGTAAGAGTCCGTACGGCGCACCGATGTCGTAGCGACGACCGGCGATGGAGAACGCCAGATAACGCCGGCGGGCAGCGAGCGTGTGCAGCGCGGGGGAGAGGCCGAGCGAGTGGTCGGGTGCGGCAGCGTGTTGCTCGTCGAGGATGTTAAAAAGATCCGGTCCGAGCACGTGTAGACCAAAAAAGCAGAGGTAAAAACCGGCGCGTTGGCCGGGGACGATCAGCTGTTGCTCGGCGAGGGTCGGCGTGGGTTTTTCGAGGACGGTATCAATTTGGTAAAGAGGCCGATCGCCGCCGATGAGTTTACCGCCGATGGCGCCGTACGAGGTGAGTTGGCTTTCGCGGGTGGGTTGGACGGCGGAGACGGAGGCGTTTTCGGCGACGGCGATGTCGATCAACTGGCGGGCGCAACTGGTGGTGCCGTGCGCGACGTGGAGGTGATCGCCGACGAGGTGCAGAAACGGTTGGTCGCCCACGAATTCACGCCCACAGAGAATGGCGTGGCCGTAGCCGCGCGGGGTGGGCTGCGCGATGAAACGCACGCGAGAGCGGAGCGCGCCGCAGGCCTCGGCGTAGGCCGTCTCGTCGCCCGGGCAGACGATCACGCAAAATTCCTCGATCCCGGCCCCCGCGGCTTCCTCGAGGACGATCTGGAGGGCGGACTTGGATTCGCCCTGTTGGTCGATGAGGGTTTGCAGCGGCAGGGTGCGCTGGCGGGGGTTGGCCGCGGTGATGAGGGCTTTGCGGATGGGCATGGGCGCGAGGAGGAAAACGTTGATTCAGCGTGGCCTCAGCCGGCGACTCAACCGGAAAGGACAACCCCACGGTCCGACCGTGGCGGTTGACGGAGGGTACGTTTGTGCTATCTATTCAATCTCCATGCCTAAGAAATCTGCCGCCAAAAAATCCGCGTCACGGTCCGTGTCGGCTGCCACGCCGCGGGTGTTGCCTGGGGTGGTATCGATCACGCGGCAGGTGCATTTCAACTCGGCGCATCGACTTTATAATCCGACCAAGAGTCAAAAATGGAATGTTGAGCACTACGGCTTGTGCACCAATCCGCACTGGCACGGACATAATTACGTCCTCGAGGTCACCGTGCGGGGTGCGCCCGATCCTGAGACGGGTTACATCATGGATCTCGGCGAGTTGAAGCGTATTTTACACACCGCCGTGGTGGATAAATGCGATCACCGTAACCTTAATGACGAAGTCGATTTCTTGCGTAGGGTGATTCCTTCGACGGAGAATCTCGTAATCGCTTTTTGGAATGAGATCGCCCCGTACATCACGGCCGGACGGCTGCACTGCGTGCGGCTCTACGAGACGCCTCGCAATTTCGCCGAATATCACGGCCCCGACCTCGATTAAACTCCCTGCGCCAGTTCCCCTGGTTGTAAGGGGGCAACGGTTATCGTCCCCACCACTGGCATCGCCCGACTGAACTACTAAAAACGAGATGAAGAAAAAATCGATGTATCTGCATCACACCGCTGGTGGCGTCGCCCCGCTGGTGAATCGCACCTTTGACGCGACGTTCAAACCGGACGCCGCTTACCAAAATTCCCTGCCCGATATGATGGAAGCGGTGAACGCCGCCGATGGCGCCCGCGTGCCGATCCAGCAAGTCGGCTGTGCTAATTTCCGCCTGCCGCTGAAATTTCGCGCGGCCCATGGGAAAACTCACACGCTGGAGACGAGCGTGACGGGCACCGTATCCCTTCAAGCTGGCCTCAAAGGCATCAACATGGGCCGCATCATGCGGTCCTTTTACGAGCACGAAGACGAAGTTTTTACCTTCGACGTGTTGCGCCGGCTCCTCGCGAAATATCAGCGCAAAATCGACACCTTCGACGCGCGGATCAAACTCTCGTTCTCCTTTCCAATTCGCCAAAAAAGTCTGCGGAGCGGGCTCTCCGGCTGGCAGTATTACCGCGTCGCCTTCGAAGGGACGATGGATCGCACGGGAAAATATCGGCGCTTCATCGATTTTGATTTCGTATACTCCTCTACTTGCCCGTGCAGTGCGGAGCTCGCGGAGCACGCCCGCAACACCCGTGGCGTTTTCGCGACGCCGCACGCCCAGCGCTCCAAGGCGCGCGTGCGCGTCGAGCTCGCCGCCGGCCGCTCGCTCACGATCGAAGATATCCAGTTGCACTGCCTCAACGCGCTTAAAACCGAGACTCAAGTCATGGTAAAACGCGAGGACGAGCAGGCCTTCGCCGAACTCAACGGCGCTCACATCAAATTCGTCGAAGATGCGGCGCGGTTGCTTTATCGCGAGTTTGGGGCCGACAAACGCATCGTGGATTTTCAAGTCGCTTGTGCGCACCTTGAGTCGTTGCATTCGCACGACGCGGTGAGCGTCATCTGCAAGGGTGTTAAGGGCGGCTTCACTGCTGATTTTGCCGATTTCCAATCCTTGATCTGCTGATCGTCGCGTCCGCTCGGTGACGGTATCAAGCCTAAGCCGTGAAAGATAAGTTTCGCGTTCTGCGTCAGGTTTCGGCGCCAATGCCAACGATGAAAGCTCCCGTCGTCCTGATCACCGGCGCCTCCCAAGGTATTGGCGCAGCCTTAGCCCGTGTTTTTGCCGCGCATTTAACGGGCGTGAAGCTCGCGCTCGTGGCCCGCTCGGAAAAAAACTTGCGCGCCGTGTCGAAGAGTTGTGCGCGGTTGCTCACCGGCGATACAGCGGCGGTAGAAATCTTTCCGTGTGACGTGAGCGACGAGACCGCGGTGGCCGCACTCAAACGCGCTGTTTTGAAGCGCTTTGGCGCCGTCGATGTGCTGATCAATAACGCCGGAAAATTCGAGGCGAGTGCGTTGACCTCGACGAGTGTGGCGCAATTTGACCGGATGTATGCGGCGAATCTGCGTAGTGCGTTTCTAATGTCGCGCGCCTTGGTACCGGCGATGATACGTCGCCGGCGTGGTGATGTATTTTTCATGAGCTCGATTGCGGGCCTCGCGGCTTATCCAGGCGGCGCGGGATATTGTGCGGCGAAATTTGGCGTGACGGGTCTAGCGAAGGTGCTACGCGTGGAAACAAAGTCGGCCGGCGTGCGCGTGTGTTGCGTGTACCCGGGCGCGACGTGGTCGCCGTCGTGGAGTGAGAGCGGAGTCGGCGCCGAGCGGATGATGCCGGCAGAGGATGTCGCGCGGGCATTTTTGGAGGTTTACCGGCTTTCGCGTAAAACGGTGGTCGAGGAGATTGTGCTGCGCCCTCAGGCGGGTGATCTCGGTTGAGGCGCGGACAAGCGGTGGCGCCGGGAGTGGCGTGAGTGTGACGGGTGCTTGCTTTGCGGAGCGCGGGCACGCATGAATTTTCGCGCTCCCCTTTACCCCTTATGAATCCTGCGGAATTGAAGAAAACGATGTCGGCTGGTCTGTTGTCGTTTCCCATTACTGATTTTGATGCGGCCGGCGATTTCTGTGCCGCGACGTATGTGAAGCGGCTCGAGTGGCTCATGCCCTACGGCGCGACGGTGTTATTTGCGGCGGGTGGAACTGGGGAATTTTTTTCGCTGACGGCGCAGGACTACAGCGCGGTGATCCGCACCGCGGTCACAACGTGTCGCGATGGCGTACCAATCATCGCTGGTGCCGGCGGCCCGACGCGGCAGGCGATCGCCTTTGCGCAAGAAGCCGAGCGCCTCGGGGCGCAAGGGATTTTGTTGCTCCCGCATTATTTGACGGAAGCAGGGCAGGAGGGGCTCGCGGCGCATGTCGAGGCCGTGTGTCGCTCGGTCAAACTCGGCGTCATCATTTACAACCGCGGGGCGTGTCGTTTGCAGGCGGACACCTTGGTAAAAATCGCGGAACGTTGCCCCAACCTCATCGGCTTCAAAGATGGCATTGGAGAGATCGAGTTAATGGTGACGATCCGGCGGAAACTCGGCGACCGCTTCGCGTATTTGGGCGGTTTGCCAACGGCGGAAGTTTATGCGGCGGCCTACAAGGCGCTCGGCGTGCCGGTGTATTCGTCCGCGGTGTTTAACTTTATCCCGAAGACGGCGATGGAGTTTTACCACGCCGTCGCGACGGATGATCATGCCACGATGGGGCGACTACTCGACACGTTTTTCCTGCCTTACTTGGAAATCCGTAACCGGAAGCCTGGTTACGCGGTGAGTATCATCAAGGCCGGGGCGCGCATTGTTGGCCGCGATGCGGGACCGGTGCGACCGCCGCTGGTAGATCTGAGCGCCGAAGAATCGGCGCGGCTCGCGGCGCTCATTAACGTCCTCGGTCCGCAATAAGCGCGCACCATGAACGCTACGCCCGTATCGACCCAAGTACCACGGACGCGAGTGCGTTACGTGATCGTGTTTATTTTGTTTCTGCTGACGTCGCTCAACTACGCGGATCGCGCGACGCTCTCGATTGTCGGCACGATGGTTTCGAAAGATCTGAATTTAGACGCGGTGACGATGGGGTATTTATTTTCGGCGTTTGCGTGGGCTTATGTGCTCGCGCAAATTCCTGGAGGTTGGCTGCTCGATCGGATGGGTTCGCGAAAAATTTATGGCTGGAGCATCGCGCTCTGGTCGTTGTTCACGCTGTTGCAGGGTTGCGTGGGCGGCTTCGATGGTCGCGTGGCGGTGATGGTATTGTTTGGACTGCGGTTTTTGCTGGGGGCGGCCGAGGCTCCTTCGTTTCCCGCCAACGCGCGGATTGTGGCGGCCTGGTTTCCGACGGCGGAGCGTGGTCAGGCTTCGGCGATTTTTAACTCGGCGCAGTATTTCGCCACGGTGCTCTTCGCGCCGATTATGGGTTGGATCGCTCACGCTTGGGGTTGGGAATATGTTTTCTGGTTCATGGGCGCGCTTGGACTCGTATTCGCCGCGGTTTGGCCGAAGTTGATTTACAACCCCCGCGAGCATCCGCGGGCGAACGCGGCGGAGCTCGAGCATATCGAGCGCGGGGGCGGCTTGATCGACTTGGAAACGAGCGGAAAGCCCGGGGTCAAGGGCGGCGTGCGGTGGGCGGTGATCGGTGAATTGCTCGGTAATCGGATGCTGGTGGGCATTTATCTGGGGCAATACTGCATCACGACGCTCACGTGGTTTTTTCTTACGTGGTTTCCGATCTATCTCGTGAAAGAGCGTGGGATGTCGATCTTACAGGTGGGCTTTGTGGCGGCGTTGCCCGCATTGTGTGGCTTTGGTGGGGGCATTCTAGGCGGCTGGTTTTCCGATTGGTTGTTGCGTCGCGGAAAGTCTCTGACCTTGGCGCGCAAGACGCCGATTGTTGTCGGGATGTTGCTGTCCGTGAGCATGGTGGCGTGTAACTACGTGAGCGCGCAATGGGCGGTGATTACGTTGATGAGCCTCGCGTTTTTCGGTAAAGGCGTGGGTGCGCTCGGTTGGGCGGTGATTTCTGATACATCGCCGAAATCAGTCACGGGCCTGTGTGGCGGGTTATTCAATACTTTTGGCAATACCGCCGGCATCATTACGCCGATTGCGATCGGCTACATCTTAAAGGCGACCGGCTCTTTCAACTGGGCGCTCGTTTATGTAAGCGCGCACGCCGCGTTGGCGATCGCGAGCTACCTTTTAATCGTCGGCGAAATCAAGCGCGTGGAACTCAAGGTGAGTTGAACGCGATAACGTTTAATTAAAAAATTCCTTCCTTTTATGCATGCTCCGCTCGATCGAGATTTGCCCAACGTGGTTACGATGCGCGTGGTTCCCGTCGCGGGCCATGATGGCATGTTGCTTAATCTCAGTGGTGCGCATGGGCCTTATTTCACGCGCAACATCGTGCTACTCACGGATAATTCTGGACGCACGGGCGTTGGCGAGGTGCCGGGCGGAGAAAAAATCCGACAGACGCTGGAGGACGCGCGCGAACTCGTCATCGGCCAGCCGGTCGGGGCGAGTGCGGTGGTGATTGAGGCGGTGCGCGAGCGTTTCGGCGACCGCGATGCGGGCGGTCGCGGCCAGCAAACATTTGATCTCCGCACGACGATCCACGCGATGACGGCGATTGAGGCCGCGATGCTCGATTTACATGGGCAATTCTTGAACGTGCCGGTGGCGGCGTTGCTCGGCGTCGGGCAACAGCGCAAGTCGGTCGAGGTGCTCGGTTATCTTTTCTACGTCGGAGATCGGACGAAAACAGATCTAGCCTATCGCAGCGAACCTGCGGCGCAGGATGATTGGTTGCGGCTGCGACACGAAGTTGCGTTGAGCACACCCGAGATTGTGCGCCTGGCTGAAGCCGCGCAAGAGCGCTACGGTTTCAGCGATTTCAAGCTCAAGGGCGGCGTCTGTCGCGGCGAAGAAGAAATCGAGGCGGTCACGGCGCTCGCGCAGCGGTTTCCGCATTCCCGCATCACGCTTGATCCCAACGGGGCTTGGTCGCTCGACGAAGCGGTACGCCTCTGTCGCGGCAAAGGCGAGGTGCTGGCCTACGCGGAAGACCCGTGCGGTGCGGAGAAAGGATTTTCCAGCCGTGAGATCATGGCGGAGTTTCGCCGCGCGACGGGTTTGCCCACGGCGACCAATATGGTGGCGACGGATTGGCGTGAATTGGGCCACGCGCTGGCGTTGCAGGCGGTTGATATTCCGCTCGCCGATCCGCATTTCTGGACGATGCAAGGCTCGGTGCGCGTCGCACAGGTGTGCGAGGAGCGTGGGCTGATGTGGGGTTCGCATTCGAACAACCACTTCGATGTTTCCCTTGCGATGTTTACGCACGTCGCGGCAGCGGCTCCGGGGCGCGTGACGGCGATCGATACGCATTGGATCTGGCAAGACGGCCAACGCCTCACGCGCGAGCCGTTGGTGATCGCCGAAGGTAAACTTAAAGTGCCATCGCGGCCTGGACTCGGGATCGAGATCGATCCGGTGCAACTGGACCAGGCGCACGAACTTTACCGGCGCGTCGGCGGCGGCGCGCGCGACGACACCGTGGCGATGCAGTATTTGATCCCTGATTGGAAATTTGACCCCAAGCGGCCGTGCTTGGTGCGGTAAAACGCTCGTTGTTATTTTTTTATAATTTAATGGTGGGCTCCGTCGCATCAACGGCGCCTTCGATTCTGCCTCGTACGTGCCAATTCCGCAGGCGCGCCGGAGTGAGCTCAGCAGCGTTGTAGCGGGTTTCACCGCGAAGAAATCGTCCGCTGCACCTATGCTGCATCAGGTGATCGAACCGGTTTGACGACGAAAGGGCTTGAGCTTGGCCGAGGCTTTCATCTCTCCCGCCACGAATTTGGTAAAGTCGGCGATCTCGCCTTGGACCGACGCTTTTTCCAAGGCCGCCATGTATTCGCTTCGCCGCTCTATCCGGATCACAGTCCAACTATGACCGCCGGATGCCAGCATGAGGTTCATGAGGAACCGGCCGATACGTCCGTTGCCGTCAGCATAGGGGTGGATGAACACAAAGACGAAGTGACCGAGCACCGCACGCACCGCCGCGGAGGGCTCTTTGGCGAGGGC
>CAMDRP010000103.1 GCA_945906965.1 Opitutus sp. GAS368
CAAAAGACCGAGTCGGTGGTGGGGCGAACCTGCTCTCCGCCATAGCCGAAGTAACCGAGATCATTGTAGGACTTGAAACTGGCGGAATTGGCCACACCGAGGTTGTTTCGAACCTGACTGTTTCCATTGTCCTTCTGCCGAATCTGCACGTCTTGCCGGCCCAACAGGAGGTCCTGCCGGTTGCCGAACAGTTCGAAGTTATACAGCGCATCCACGCGCGTCTGAGTGATGTCCTTGAGGCGATACGGCGTGTTCCAGTTATACGACAGCGTGCGGTAAACGCGCTGGCCGGCCACGAGAGGATTCGCCCCGGTGTCGACCCAGATTCCGGGCGTAGTCGGCACGGTCGCCGAGAGCGACTGCGAGACACTCGCGCCGATGTTGCGGAAGTCGGTCTCCGTGCGGTTGAAATTGGTGCCCGCGAGAATCTCGAGCCGGTCGCCGAATCGTTGCGAGAGCTGCGCCGTGCCGTTGAAGTAGTCGGCCTTGGAATAAGAGTCGTCGCCGGTCCAACGGAAGAAACGTGACTTGCCAAAACGGTCGCGAGCGACGCGGACGGTGTCGCGGGTTGCGTTGATATTGGACGCCTGGAGCAGGCCGTTTTCGTTGCGGACGTTGCCGATGTTCGGCTCGTCAAAGTCGCCCACGCCCGTGCCGCTTTGGTTGAAACGCCCGAGTTCCAAGTCGACGAAGAGCTTGGTGTTCCTCCGGAAGACGATGTCGAACGAGGGAGTGACCAACACGCGGTCACGGATGCCAAAATCGTTGGGCGAGCCCTGGCGATTGAACACCAGACCCACGCCGTAATTCACGGAGAAATCTTTGGAGCGCAGCAAAGGCCCGGTGGTGAAACCCTCCGCACGGTAAAAATCATAGCTGCCCAGGGTAAAGCGGAGCGTGGTCGAAGGCGTGCTCCGTGGATAACGCGGGTCGACATTTACGATGCCCGCCAGCGCCGACACGCCGTAGAGCAACGCCTGCGGACCACGGACGAGTTCTTGGCGACCGACGTTCACCGTATCCGCCACCGTATCGAGGCGGAAACCGTTGCGGAGCAGGAAGCGGGTGTTGTAACCGCGGATGCTGATCGCCGTGCCGTCCTCCGTCAGCGAACCGCTCTGGCCGGTGCCCGAGGGACTGAAAAGGAAGTTGTTGCTGCCCTGCACGGTATCTTGAACGACGCCGGCGCTATACAAGAGGGCCTCCTTAAAATCGACGGCTCCGATGTCCTCGATGAAATCACGGGTGATCACTTCGAGCTGCATCGGCAGCTGCTTGATCGGCGTGTTCAACCGCGTGCCGGCGGCGGAATTGGTGGCGAGATAGCCCGTGTCTTTCGAGCTATCGACGCGGAACTCAGAGAGGGTGAGCACCTCTTCTTTTGGCGTTTCGACCACTGCAACGGGTCGGGCGGGCGCCGAGGGTGCCTGAGCGTAGCCGATCGAGCCCGCGAGGGTGAGGACAAGGAGGAGTTTGGCAGGGTTCATGTTGGGAATTTCCTAAACGAGAGATCTCCGAACGCGGGGCGCTCGGGGTGGGTTGGGGACAAACAGGTTTTAGATTTGCCGCCCGCGCAACCGCGTCGGAACTTACCCGTTAAGTGAACCCCGGCCCGAAGCCACGCCCCACCGTGAAACTCATCGCCGCCAAGGCGGGACTTTCCGGAGCGGCCGTTTCCCTCGCCCTCCGCGATCACCCCAGCATTCCCCCGGCCACCCGCACGCGCATCAAGCGGCTCGCCGACCAACTCGGCTACCGGGTCGACCCCAACGTCAGCCGTCTCATGGCCTATCTGCGCCAACGCCCCCAAGCGCGGGCCACCGGAATCATCGGCGTCCTTCACCTTTTCCCCACGGCCAAACCTTGGCGGGAAAACCCCTCCCTGCGGCGCATCCACACCGCCGCCACCGAGCGCGCGGCCCAGTTTGGCTACGAACTGGAAGAGTGCTGGTTGGCCGAGCCCGGCATGACCGCAGCCCGAAAACGCGACATTTTGCTCGCCCGGGGCATCGAAGGCTTGCTCGTGCTCGGCACACCGCAGTGGGTCGAGAACATCGACTTCGACTTCGGCCCGTTCGCCTGCGCCGCGACCGGCTACAGCCTGCGCACGCCGCTCCACCGCTCCTGCCAACACCAATATCAGGAGATGTTCATCGCCCTCGCACACCTCGAGGCGCTCGGGTATCGCCGGCCCGGCTTGGTGCTGACCGAGGACAGCGACCGACGCACGATGCAGCACTGGTCGGCCGCGTTTCTCGCCGCCCAGCGCCACTGGGCCGAATCCCGCCGGATCCCTCCGCTCTTCACCCCCGATCTCAACGAAGCGGCCTTTCGGACGTGGTTTCGCGCGCCACGCCGGAAATGCAGACTTTGGACAAACAACGAGCATATGTTGACCGGGTTTGCGCACCAAAACGTGCAGGGCTAAAGAAACCGTGGTTTTTCCAGAACCGGGAACAGAAAAATTCGCTCCGTGAGATAGTGCCGAAAGATGCTGTAAGTCGCGAATTTGAAATGTCTTGAGGTTCCGCTTTACAAAGCCACGGTCGTTCAGAATTTTCTCTATCTCTGCGACATTATGCGTAACAAATAATGTATCTCGAACCGTTTTTACTGCGCGAAGCTCTTCAGCAAACTGTCGTATTTTTTCGGCAGCAGCACCTTGCGGAAAAAAGCGAAATCCGAGGTTTTGCTGCGATTGCCGCGATCCAAATTCACGAACCAAGTTGAGAACCTCTGGCCACTGCAATTCAATTGATGAATCACCAATAGTGCCAGCACCGGTCGATACAGCTCGATTTTGTAAACGAGTCCAAATAGCCGATGTTTGTCCGTTAGGTTCACATGAGAAACGCCCGCACAATCGCTTAGCGTCGTAAATTATCGACACGAGCGCAGTAAGTTTGGCTTCTTCACTCATCCGCTGGCGAGGGTTCCACGCGATGAGATTCGTAACGCTTTAGGGCTTCGCGTAGATCATTTGTTATTTTGGCAATGGATTCGAGTCGATTGTCGATCCCGGCATATGTGGAAGGAGATGCCTGCGACAAATCAACTCGTTGCAAACGGCCGTATGCAGCTATCACATGCTTTTCAGCAGTGATGCTTTGACGCCTGTCGTCTTCAGACTCTATAACACCTCGACAAACTTCAATGAGAGTTGCGGCTACCTCATCTTTGCGTAGCGGATCTCGAATTGCCTCAACGACGCGAGTGTAATCCACAGGTACAGTATCGTCAATATCGACCGGAAATTCTTCCTCTGCAGCATCTGAGGGCTTAGTAGTTGCGGTGACTTCGATACCGAGGTGCGCGGCAGTTCTTTGCATTACATCACCAGCTCTTTTTCCAAACGCAGCATTAAATAAATAGAGCCGCGTTCCCAGGTGATCTCGGTTGTCGAATAGCGTCCAAGCAATTGTCCGACTTGCGTTTTCCAGGCCTGTCGTTTTTCCCTCAAGCTCTTTAGGTAAATCTTTGAAGAATTGGTATCCGTCGTTCTTCACGAGTCCAAATGCCCGCTCTTTCTTCACCCACTCCTTGAGATATATCTGCGCTTCATTAAATGCCTTGAGGGAATTTCTGATCTCTTTATCGTCGCGTCCGAGCTGTATAGCAATATCCGAGGTTTTTCTTCCTAGATTTACCAGACGTTTTATTAACTGGCATTCACCAATCCAGTCGTAATCCAATTTTGTCTCCGCCTTAGCTTGGAGACTCGCCTCAATGTCCAATATCTCCTCTGGAGTGGCATCCTCCGGGAGAACCATGCAATCCACATGGGAGAAATGCCGAAAAATTTCCGAATCATTGGCGTAAAGCTCTCTTATAGCTGCAAGACGTCTGTTACCGTTCACAACGACACCCGTGGATGTAATTAGAATTGGTTCGCGCTGACCCTCCCTTCGCAAAACATCAATAATTACTGCAACCGAATCACGCCCGATATTGGCGAGTCCTCTGAGAATTTCATGCTGCAAGTTTTGAACGGTTTCGTTCTCCTGACCTGTGGAAAAAAAATCCGCCGACTGGTTCTCGCGCGAAATATACTCCTCCTGTTCGGTGTAAGTTCGACAATTCTCTACCCGATAGATTGGAAGCCCTACCTGGATTCTGATCACCTTGAGTTTCGTTCGATGATTTCGAAACTCGAAAAAAAGCATTTCGTCTCCAGTCTGTGACGCTGTTACAGCAAGTTTGATCGAGGCTTCTCGTTCAATTGGTCCGACAAGTTTAACTTGATAAGGCATCTGTTGGAAGGGGCTGAGGTTTGTTCACCAAGAAAGACCGCGTCTGTAAACTCGGTGAATTAAACACTGGATTTTCATCAAGTTCGACACAACTTTTTTTACCTACTTCTGCAACAAATCTTTGTCTAGCTAATGCATTTGCCTCTCCAACTGCTTGAAGGGATTTGTGGTGAGTGTCGTATTTGGCGGCGGTTCGAAAATTGGCTTACCGTAAGGTCTTCGCTTGAGCGTGCCTTCGATAAATTGAGATACTCGAGAGCGGGCGATTTTCAAGTATTTCAACTTAATGTCGGCTCCAGCGACTTTTCTTCCGTTAGCTATGGATGCGATGGCTGTTGTCCCAGACCCGAGAAACGGGTCAACTACCAAGTCTCCCTTCTTGGTCAGCGCCAAAATCAGGCGCTCGGGAAGTTCAATTGGGAATTGGCATGGATGCCCTGTTTTTTCTACGTGGTTCGCTTTTACGTTCGGTAGCGACCAGACATCGCCCGGGTTCTTGCCCAGCGGGTTGGAAGTAAACTGTCCCTTTCGTTTACCCTTAAAGGCGCGCTTGCCTGGGTATTTCTGTGGCACCCGCACTGCATTCAAGTCAAAAGTGTAGTCATCACCCTTTGAATACCATAGAATGGTCTCATATCTACCCGAAAATCTGTTATTGCAATTTAAACCGTGTTCGAAAGTCCAAATTATACGATTCCGTAAACGAAGGTTATCGGTTTTGAAGTATGTTGCAAATACTGGATGGACCAACAGATCTAAAGGTAGCACTAAATTTTGGCCATTAGTATGCGTGCCAAGCTGCCAGCAGATGCTTCCTCCCGGTCTCAATATTCTTATACATTCTTTAATCACTAATTCTTGGAATTCTAAATATTTTTCGACTGTAGTGCTTTCCTCATATTCCTTCCCAACATTATATGGCGGAGACGTAACAACAAGTTGAGCACAGGCTGTTGGTAATGTCTTGAGCATATCGACGCAGTTTCCGTGAAAAAACGTCGCACAGTTTTCTCGTCTAAAGGTCTCAGCTATCTCCAGTTTTGAGTCCATGATTTTGATGTCCGATATTAGAGGACCTTACGCGAAAGAGATCCAGTCATTTCGAGCGACCGGATTCACTTTTTTGAGCCACACTGCGCTGATTTCATGGTTGGTTCAAAGATTACCAGACTAGCTGAGACATTTACAGGTACACCCCAAAGAAATCACCCCAGCAAAGCCCATCAGAGGCCAAAAATAGGTCAAAAATCGCAAATCAAGCAGTCCGGCCCCACTCCCGCTTTCCCCGCGCTCATTTCAATCAGGTTCAATCCATCCAATTTTAGCGAGAACTGTTACTGCCCCCAGAGCCAAATTGAGTTAAATTTTTTTGGGATTTTTTGGAAATGGGAGAGGGTCTAGGTGGACCTTTGAAGAGAGATGGGGCTGACATCAGATTTTAATCCAATTTTTTACTGTCCAATAACTGTCCAAATATCATCAGTACCTGCCAGTACCAGTTAGTACCTGATTTAGCTCTCAGAGTGTACGCTTTTATCCTAAGGCTATCTATCAGGCTCATAACCTGAAGGTCGCTGGTTCAAATCCAGCCCCTGCACCCAATTTAAACCCCCGTAAATCAGTATTTACGGGGGTTTTTCTTTGGAGTTGGCCGACGAGTCGAATTACTCCGTGTCCAAAAGCGTCCATTTTGACCCACTAAAAACGCTGGGGAAATGATGTCATACTTGACATATGTCAGAATTGACATATCGCTTTCTCATGGCCGACAAGCCCCTCATATGGATCGCCGGGGAAATCAAGACCCCGCCCTTTTCAGTGGAAGCGCGCTTGGAGACCGGCGTACTGCTCCGGCGTTTGCAGCAGGGCGAGAACATCGGCCTGCCGCATTCCCGTCCGATGCCCAACATCGGGGCCCGCTGCCACGAGCTGCGCATCCGCGATGAAAACCGGACCTGGCGCATTTTCTACCATATCGACCACGACGCCATTGTCCTCCTCGAGGTCTTCGCCAAAACCACCCAAACTACGCCCGACAGTGTGCTCAAGGCCTGTCGGAAACGCCTCAAATTCTACCAATCCATCCCATGAAAACCGACAAACAAAAACGCCTCGAAGCTGCCGGCTTCAAAATCGGCACCGCCGACGATTTTCTCAAGCTCACCCCGGCTGAGAGTGAGCTGGTCACGCTCCGGCTGTGCCTCGCTCACGATGTGCGCCGCCGCCGCATTGCACTCCATTTTACCCAAGCAGATCTAGCTCGCCGCTTGGGTTCGAGCCAGTCCCGCATTGCCAAGCTGGAAGCGGCGGAGACTGATGTCTCCCTTGATTTGCTCTTCCGGGCCATGTTCGCCACGGGGGCGAAAAGACGTGAGGTGGGTCGGTTAATTGCTGCCGTATAGGGTAAAGTGCACCAAGTTTTTTTGGGTTGCTAACTGCTCTCAATAATATCATTTATATCACGAGCATCCGGTCTTAAGTATATAATTTAAAATAATTTAAGCACATCATCCTAACTTTCTATTGTATCGAGAGCCATGCTTTTCTTGGTGGAGACAAGATCAGCACCACACCCCCCTGTAGATACCGCTGAGAGTGAACTTAAGTTACTGCAGAATAGAAATTAGAATCATAACCTGAACTTCGCTGGTTCAAATCCAGCCCCTGCACCCAATTTATAAGCCCTCCCTCTGCTCGGGAGGGCTTTTTGTTTTCAGCGACCCAACGATCGGATCACCGCGTGGGTCAAGGCTTGGTTCCAAGGCACTTAACCCATTTCAAAGCGCACGTTTAATCCGCGAGAATTGCGTCCAGAATCGCCTTCGTGCCGTAGCGCACGGCATCGGTCGTCGGCAAACCCGTCGCCGCCGCCGTCGCGGCGATCTCCGCTCGCGCCGTGGCGTCATCGAGGCCCCAGGTGTTGAGCGCGATGCCCATCACGCGCGCGGGCGCCAAGGCCCCGGCGGCGGTCGCCACGCGTTCATAAAATTCTACCACGGCCTGCAACGGCGGGATCGTGATGTCGGGAAACGCGTGGAGATGTTTCATGCCGGCTTTGTGTACGAGTACAAGGTGCGTCGGCTGCGTGCCGCGCAACAACGGCAACGTCGCCGTCGATGCAGGGTTCAACATCGAGCCTTGGCCTTCGACCCAGAGCACGTCGTTCGTCGGACCGTGGCGCATTAATTCCGCTTCGACCGCGCCACTCGCGTAATCCACGCGCACCGCATCCAGGCACATGCCGGAGCCGCAAATCATCATGCCAGTCTGGCCCGTGCCAATGAACGCCGACTTAACGCCGCGCGCTCGCGCCTCGCGGTCAAACTCCAGCGCCGCGGTCATTTTACCGATGTTCATATCGGTGCCGACAAAGAGCACACGCTTACACGGCAAGTTCCGCGCCGCCGCCGAGCCGGGTTTTAGTCCCGCCGGCTCGCGCCGCATGTCCCAAACATAAACGCCCGGTCGCACGGCCGCCGCGATCACAGGGTCCGGCAAGAGCGGGGTGTGACAACCGTTCCAGAGTGAAACACCGCCACGGATCGCCGTCCGCAAATCCGTCCACCATTCCTCACGCACGATGCCGCCGCTCGGCGAGATGCCGATAGCGAGCACCGTGGGTTTGCTCGCCAGCGCTTCTTCCGCACTGGCGACGACGCGAATATCCGGCACATCCGGCATTTTGCTGACTTCGCGCAACGAGCGACCGGCCGTCTCGCGGTCGATCACCGCGACGACTTCCGCGCCCCGATAACGCAGCAACGACAGGCCGGTCTTACCGTGTCGCGTGGAGAAACCTCCGTGTTGCAAAATCGCCAACCGCTGCGGCTGGCTCACGATTTCAGGCGTAGGATTAGACATGGGAAACTCCGAAGCCGGGTTGAAACGAAAGGCGCAGCCGACCGGCGATCAGCGCAGCGCCTTGGAAAACGTCGTCCTCAAGATTGAGATGACTGTCGAGATCGAGGTAATCCACAAGCCCGCCGAGTTGCGCAGCAGCCGTGTTGGCGAGCGCGCTGTTGCCATAACAACCGACTAAAATCTTCAGCCCATGCGCCCGCGCCGTGTGCACGAGCTGCAAAGCACCATCCAGTCCGCCGCACTTCATGAGCTTGATGTTAATACCATCAATACTGCCCGCGATGCGCACGAGTTCATCCGCGGTCCGGCAACTTTCGTCGACAATCAAAGGCATCTTCATCGCCGCCCGCAACGCCGCCAAATCCTTCTCCTGCCCTCGCGGCAAGGGCTGTTCGAGGTGATCTACTCCGCGCTCGGCGAGCCACGCCGCCATCTCGATCGCCGTCGCCAGCGACCAACCGCCGTTGGCATCCACGCTGACGCGCATACCCGCCGGAATCGCCGCGAGCACCGCCGCAAACATCGCGCGATCCGCCTCCGCGCCGGCCTTCGAGCCGAGCTTCACTTTGAACGCGCGGACATCGCCCGATTCCAACCACAAGCGAACGCGTTGCGCCGCCGCCACGGGCGCCGCGATGCCGACCGTCACGGAAGTCAAAGGTCCCTCGAGCGCCGGCAAACCGAGCAAACGCCACACCGGCTGTCCGAGACGTTTACCGAGCCAATCGTAGAGCGCCAAATTCACCGCCGCGATCAACCCCGAGGGCGCGCCGGCCGCGCGCAAATGCCGGTCGATTTCGATGCGCTCCCAAGCCGTCGCTTTCTCCAGCCACGCGCGGTGCGTCTCTACCGCCGTTTTGAGCACTTCCACGGACTGCGGATGCTCGTCGATCGCGAAAGGCACCGCCTCACCCCAACCTTCGATACCTTCCTCCGCCCACCGCAGCCAACCCACGGTCGTATGCGTCGACGTGCCGCGACTGATCGTGAGCGGAACGCGTTTTTTGCAGGTGTGAAAACTGAAAGTAACAACGGACATAATCGAAAACGAAACCGTATCAGCGTGGAAACTTGCCGCCGCGACAATCCTTTCTTCGTCGCTTAGTTTCCCGATTTCACCGGCACATAATCGTCCGGACTAAACGCCGGCGCCGTGATCGCGTAAAACTCCAACCCCGCATCGGCCGCCGCCGTCAGCGCGTGCCGCACACCCGGCCGCAGCACCACCACCGAGCCCATCTGCACCGGCTTCGTTTCGCCAGCTACCAAGGCCGTACCGCGACCCGCGATGATCAGGAAAAACTCCTCGCCGACTTTGCAGTAACTTTCACCGGTGCTTTTACCAGGCTGAAGTGTGAAACGCGCGACGCTCACGCGCTCCGTACGTGCCTGACCCACACGACCGATCAATTCGCGCAACTCCATCCCCGGCGCCAACGTCACCGCGGGCACCGTCTCTGGCGCAAAAACCACGACCTCAGCAGCAGTCGCCACCGCGACCGCGGATTTGACCGATTCCGTCTTCGGCCGCGTGGCTTGTTCCGCGCGTGTGAGTTGAGCGATCAGATCACGCCATTTGGGGAAATCCCTTTGGAGCTCGTCCCGATAAGCCGCCTCAAAGTCGCCGTAATCAAAACCCGGGGCCATCGTGCAGCCGAAAAACGCGTAAGCCTCCGGCGTGCTTTTCACGGGCCGTCCGCCCATCCACACGCCCGCGGGGACGGTGAATTGCGGGTGTTGCCCCGCCAACGGATCCGGTCCGATCACGACGACCTCGCCGCGTCCATCCGGATGCAGGAGCAAAAGTTCCAACGGGTCGCCCGCGTAAAAATGCCAAACTTCATCCGTCTTCAGCCGATGCATCGCCGAAAAATCCTCCCTCGTCGCGAGCGCGTAAATTGCCGTACCGGCCAAGCGCGGAGAACCATAACGCGGCGGCAGCGCCTCGGCCGCGATTTTATCGGCGCTACCGTAGGTCACATGAAACCACGCCCCCTCGACGGGGATTTTCTCCATCTTGTAATGATCGATGAGCCGCTTCGCCGCCCCCACCGGTGCCGCGTCTAAACTGGCGCCCATCAACAGACCGACGAAGCAACTCAAAACAAAAAAGTTAACTTCAGATTTCATAAACATGGTGATTTTAAAACGTGGGTTCACTGCGCCCCGTTTTAAATTCCCGCGCAAGCCCAGACCCGCTTCGGAGACGCATTTTCGCCTAAATCAAAGTGTCACCTATTAGGTGACACTCTGGTGTTTTTGCTCTGATTTTTGCATTAAAATTTCCACTCTAAACCGCCAAAGGCACCGAAACCGAGCGCGGGGTAGCCGTTTACTTCCTCGTAGTTTTCGTTGAGCA
>CAMDRP010000104.1 GCA_945906965.1 Opitutus sp. GAS368
CGCCCCGCGCCGACGCCTCGCGCTGCCTGCACCCGGGCACGAAAAAAGCCAGAGGGAATGCCCCGTCTGGCTCCCGTTTAATCATGTGAGGCAAGTCAGCGGAGGCGACGGCGTGCCGCTGCTTGAGCTCCGCGCTCACCCATAAGCGCGGGTGACTTCGAGCTGGCAGGTGGGCGCGAAGCTGTGGCCGCGGACGGGTTCGCGCGTCTGGCCGTGCGTGAGGAGATAATGCACGCGATCCCTCAAGCGCGGCAAAGGCTCGGCGGCGATGAGGCGTAAGCGCCCCGGCCCGCAGGGCTCGATGTGTAAGAGAAGATAGTCACGGTCATTCACGCGGAGAAAGTTTTGGTCCATTCGCACACGTTACCCCAGCGCTTGGGACAACCGTAGGGCCAGCCGGCGATGCCGTCGGGTAAAAGGGTAGGGGGAGTTGAGGTTGCTGAAAGATCAAACGTTTGCGGTGATCCCCCAAAATCTGGGCCACTTGTAATGTTAGTCTGCGGACTTAAAAGGAACCCAGATCATGAAAGGCAAAAGACACACGACCGAACACAAGATCCACATATTGCGGGAGGCCGATGGCGGCGAGATCATCGTGCATCAACCCAAGCCAAAGACTAACACTCCACCTGGTCCAGTTTTCGGGACTCGCTCAGAATCTGCTTTACCGGGCCGAATGCCATTGTTATCTTATAACTTAAGCCGCCATCAAGTTTGGTTACGCGAGTTTCTGGTCCGCGCTAGGGGCGGTCGGCGGAACTTCACTCTATCAGAGTTAGCCTAGCACCCCGATTGTCTCTTGGGCCAGTTTCTGATGTGTATCCCATTTCCTCGCTCTTTTTACTCATGAAAAATTCTCTCGTTTCAACTTCGCGGGCGATCGCGCTTGTACTCTCGATGGGCAGCGTAGTCGCCTTCGCCCAGACTCCCGTCACCGTCCCTAATCCCCAAGCGGCCAAGCCGGCGGATAAGAAAGACGGTACCGTTTCTATCGACGCGGTCGAAGTCACCGGCTCGCGCATCCGCGGGCTCCTCGGCGAGGCGGATTTCAGCCCCGTGATCAGCTTCAGCCGGCAAGAGATCGAGCAGACCGGTCTCACCAACATGGGCGAGATTTCCCGCCTCATTCCACAGGCGTTTTCTCAGGGTTCTTATGACGGAATCGGCTTCGGCGGTCAGGCCCAAGGGCAGTCCACGGTCTCCGACGGTTCGACCGCCAGTGTGCTGACCCAACGCACGAACGTGAATCTCCGCGGACTCGGGGCCGCGAGCACGCTCATCCTCGTCAACGGCCGCCGCGTCGCCCGCTCCGGCAACATCCGAGGCAGCGACGGCTACGATCTCACTGGCATACCGGTGGCATCGATCGAGCGGGTGGAAATTCTCACCGACGGCGCTTCGGCGATCTACGGCTCGGATGCGCTCGCCGGCGTGATCAACATTATCCTGCGCAGAAACTACTCCGGCACCGAGGCGGCTTTGTCCTACGAGAACACGTTCGATTCCGACACAGCGGTCAGCAATTTCGCGCTGACCCACGGCATTACCCGCGGCCCGCTTTCTCTGACGATTACCGCGACCTATCAGAAACGGAACGCCTTCGCCGCTGTCGACCGACCCTATGCGGCGACGGACAATTGGCTCACGCTTGGTGGCACCGCGACTTTTTCGAGTTACGGTGCCGGCGGTTTCGCGACGGGCGCGGGCGTGGTGCAGGCGGTCACGGGCAACTTGCCGGGCCTCTCCACTCCCAGCCAATATGCCGTCATTCCCACTGGTGCGACCGGCTCGGCGACCTTGCCGGCTTCCGCTTATACGCCCACCACGGTCTCCGCCGAAACCGGGGACCGCGCGAAATATGTGAACCTCATCTCGCCTCAGTTCAACCGCACCATTGGCTTTCGCGGCACTTATGATCTGCGGCCGAATGTCCAACTCTACCTCAACGGCGGCTATAACGAGACGCGCACGCATATCGAGGGTATGCCGGTCAACTTTCGTAACTCGATTCTAGTCCCGGCGAACTATCCGGGAAATCCCTTCGGCGTCCAAGTGCGACTTAACAAGACCTTTTGGGAGCTGCCGCAAAACCTCCAAGGCGAGAAGTTCACGACCAACTCCAATCTGAATTTCAACGCCGGAGTGGCGGGCAAGTATTGGGCCGATTGGCGCTATGATCTGAGCCTGAACTGGAACCGCTCGGGCCTCCGCAACGAGAACGCGTTCGATCCGGTGCTGAATACGGCTGTCTCCGATCCGCTGATCGCGGCGCAGCGACTCGTCCTCTTTTACGATAGCCGTACGAGCCAACCCAACGACCTCAATACGCTGCGCTCCATGCTGCGCCCTGGCAATGCCGACGACCGCACCGATGTCGCGGTTTGGTCAGCGACCACGGACGGGGCGTTGCCGTGGTTTGAACTGCCGGCCGGCCCGATCCGCGTCGCCGCCGGGGCGGAACGCACCACGGAGAACATCAAGACCGCCCAATCGATCCCGGACTCTCCGACTATCAATCTTAGTTTGTTGGGTGCGTTTGAGCGCACGCTGGATGCCGGTTATGCTGAAACCCGAATTCCGGTGGTGGCGCCGACCCACCGGTTGCCTTTGCTGCACCGGTTGGATCTGACCGCGGCGATCCGCTATGATCACTACTCGGATGCCGGCGGCGATTACAGTCCGCGCTATGGGGCGCAACTGCGCCCGGTCAAATGGTTGCTGTTTCGCGCCACCCGCAATTACTCCTTCCGCGCCCCTGGTATCCAAGCTCTTTACCGTCCCGTCACCGCCAGCACCAACTCCAACACTGCCGGATTCATCGACCGTCAGCGCAATGAATTGGTGGTGGGCACAATCACCACCCGCATCGGTGGGAATTTGGATCTCAAACCTGAGCGGGCGATTTCCGATAGCTTGGGCGTCGTCTTTGAATTTCCTTTTGCCGCCCTCAAGGGTCTCTCGATCTCGGTCGATGCCGGAAAATTAAATTACAAGGATCAGATCGCATCGCTCTCCACCTTGCAGGAGTGGGCCGATCTCTTCCCCGAGCGCCTGATTCGTGAGACTACCGGCACCCAACCGGGTCGCGTGACCGGGCTTGATACCCGCTCAACTAATATCGCGCGCCTGGAGGTCGAGACCTTCGACTATCAACTCAACTACCAACGCGCCACGCGCCAGTTGGGCAATTTTGTTGCCCGCCTCTCGGCCACCGAATACCGGCTTTGGAATGCCTACCGGATTCCTGGGGCCCCGCCGGCTCCTTCCCTGCATATTCGGCCGACGCGTATTACCTGGCAGACTTACTGGAACAAAGGGGCTTATGGCGCCGGTGTCAGTGGCTTCTACCAGGAGAATTCTTGGAGCAGCGCCGCACGCACCTTCACGCTGTTTGGCAGCGTGATCGAGTGGAACGCCCAATTCTCGTATGATTTTGGCTGGCGCACGGCGCAGCGCCTCGAGGCCTTGGTTACGTCCTCGCGCCCGTGGCGGGAACGGCTGCTCGAGAACACCAAACTCGCCGTCACCGTGAATAACGTCTTCGACCGCGAGCCCCCGCATCGCCAGGGCAACGCTGGCTTCGGTGTCACCGATCCGAGGCAGGCGCGCTACTCGCTCACTCTGCGTAAGCAATTCTAAGCGACGCGGCCTATCCCAATGATCCCTTCAACTTACCGTGCCTTGGGTTTCGTCGGGCTCACGGCCGTTGCCGGCTGTATGCTGCCGCCGCTCGCCGCCGCCGACTTTCGGGGGAAGTTAAATCCCGCCGTCGAACCGGGCACGCGGGCGCTCTCGGCGGTTGTGCCCGCTCCCGCCGAGGTCATCGCCGCGCTGCCGACGGCGCTCGGTCCCGATGATCGCGTTTGGGCGTTGAGTCGTCCACTTATGATCAAGGGCAAGACGTTCCTCATGGCCGTGTATGCCGGAAGCGGTGGCGACAAAACCCTCTGGCTCGATCGCGATGGCGACGGCAAATTCGGCGCCGGGGAGCGCTGGCCGTTCGCCGCTGATTCGAAGTCGGTTAGCCTCACGCTCCCCTGGGACAACGGCATCTACCGCGAGTTTCCGATCCGCTTTGAGTGGTCGGCGGAATCGATGCGCCGCGGGCCTGCCGCTGCCGCCGTACCGGCCGCACCACCCGCGACTGCGACGACGGTCACGTCGCTCGTTTACAACTTTAACATTCTCTTTGCCGGCTCTGTCGATGTGGAAGGCCGGACCATGCGCTTGATGTTCGCGCCCAAACCGGCAGACAGCGTGATCGATCCCGCCAACCAACGCGGTTCGATGGATGCTAATTTCAACGGGGAATTTGAGCCGTCGATCGGCGAGGCGGTAAATGCGGCGGGCAAGATTCCGGTCTTTCGCTCCGGCTCGCGCTACCTCGCGGTCAAGTCGGTGGACATGAAGACCGGCGAAATCGTGGTCGAAGAACGCCCGGCGGCCGACTACACGCGGTTCGATGCCGCGCCCGGCCAAGTGTTTCCCGACTTTGCATTTACCGATTTCAACGGCGGCCGGCACAAGCTCTCCGATTTTCGAGGCAAGGTCGTTCTGCTGGATTTTTGGGGCACCTGGTGCGGCCCGTGCATCGAAGAAATGAAACACCTGGATCCGCTCTACGCCCAACACGGACCGAAGGGATTTGAAGTCATCGGTATGAACATGGAGCGCACGGCTGGCCGCTTGTCCCCCGCGGACTATGCCGCCGTCACCGAGAAAGCCCGCGCCTTTATCGTCAAGGCCGGGCACAAATGGGTGCAGGCCACGCAGGAGAGTATCGAGCGCGTCGCCCTCGATGTGGTCCATGTCAACGCCTACCCGACCTGCATTTTGATCGGGGCCGACGGCAAAGTGCTTTCGCGGGAGGCGCGCGGCCAAGTCCTTGCTGAACTGCTCGCGAAACATCTGCCCTGAGCTCGTTCGCGGAGAATCACCCGCCATGCCGCCCTTCGTCCAACTCTTCCCCATTCGCCTCGGTATCGTCTTCGGTTTGGCTATCGCCACCGCGTTCGGTCAGGCTCTGGGAGCTGGTGCGGGCGACGATCCGCGTTGGAGTGAACTCGCGCAGCGTGCGTCGGCTCCTGCGCCATCGGCGTCCGGCCGCGAAGCCCAGTGGCGGGAAACGGCCGTCCTCGCTTGGGCATTGTATGAATCGCATCCTTCGGACCCCCGGCGTTGGACGGCCTGGGAGGCGCTCCTGCGCTCGGTTCCGCGTTTCGCCGACGATGCCGCCTCGAAAAAAATTTGGGACGAGCGCACGGCGAAACTGGAGACTGCGGTTGCTCAAGCGCCGGATGCGCCCGAGTCGCTGCGTGAGCTTATGGCCAGCCGCAAAGTCAGCGCGCTCGTGTTGCCGTTTACCAACGGCACGTTACCGGCCGACTGGGCGGAACGTCTCTTGCCGCCCATCGAGGAATTGGCCGCGCGTTTTCCCGGCGGCATCGGGGCTTTTGTCTTTTTTTCGCGGCTGATCTCTGCGGTCGAAGCCCAGGCGCCCGCCGCCCTGCCAGCTCTTGTCACCCGTTTGGAGGCCAGTCCCAATGCCCGCGTGCGGGAACTTGGAGAAAAACGCCGCCGCGTGCTGCTCGCGTTCGAGCGCCCGCTCGAGCTGAAGTTTACCGCTCTCGATGGGCGCGAAGTCGATACCGCGCAGTGGCGCGGCAAGGTCGTCATGGTGGATTTCTGGGCCACCTGGTGTGTGCCCTGCATCGAGGCGATCCCGAAACTAAAGACCCTGTATGCGCGCTATCACGAGCAAGGCCTCGAGATCGTGAACATCTCCGTCGACAACGCCAACGCGCGCCCCGCCCTGGAGAAACTCGTCGCCAAACTCGAAATTCCGTGGCCGCAGTTTTTCGACGGCAAGGCCCACGCCACCGAATATGCGGTGCGCTACGGGGTGCAGCCTATCCCGCACGTGCTCCTCGCCGGGCCGGACGGCAAGATCGTCGCGGTCAACCCCACGCCCGAAAAGCTCGAGGCTGAAATTAAACGCCTGCTCAAGCTCTGAATTCAGTCCTTACCCGAGATGAAAACCGCGCCCTTCTTTCTGGTTTTCGTCTCCACGGCCGCGTGCGTTTTGGCAGCTGCAACGCCAGCGCCGTCGCCCGCCGCCGACGAAGCCTATCAGCGTTTCCGCGCCGTGCGTTCTGCCCAAGTGCCGCGGCTCGCGGATGTGCAGGAGTCATCGCGGTTGCAGATGAAACAACACGACGAGTCGAGCCGGCTGGCGGAAAAGTTCTACGAGCAGTTCCCGGACGATGCGCGCAAATGGGAAATTATCGGTGTGGCCGTGAATTCGCCCCGTCAGTTTTCCGGCCCGGACGCCGCCGCCGAGCAGGCGGCGTGGGAAAAGAAACGCAACGAATGGCGCCGGCTGCTTCTGGCCGATGCCAGCGTGCCGGCGAACATTTGGACCTCCGTTGCGGAGTGGACGATTGGCGACATGGCCGGATCCCGTGGTCGGCCGGTCCGGGATCTCGCGTGGGCCGGCGAGGTGGTGGCGCAGATGGCCGCGCGGGTCCCGGTCTCCGAGCGGCGCAAGTTCGCCGAGCAGGCCTATCTCGACTCGCTCCATAAAACTGATCCTGCCGCCGCGGCGCGATTCCTACGCACGCGGGTCGGACCGGCGGAGACCAACGCCGCCGTGAAAGAGATGGCTTCCGGCCGTCTCCGGATTGTCGAGGCCATGGCCGCCCCACTCGACCTCAAGTTTACCGCCGCCGACGGTCGCGAAGTCGATCTCGCGCAACTCCGCGGCAAGGTGGTCCTCGTCGATTTTTGGGCCACGTGGTGCGTCCCCTGCCTCAAAGAAATGCCTTACGTCCGTGCCGCCTATAAAAAATTTCACGACCGGGGATTCGAGGTCGTCGGCATCTCCTTCGACAAGGCCCCCGGCGCCCAGCCGCGCGGAATGGAGCGCACCGCCGCCCAGGTTGACCAATTTGCCCGGGAGAACGACATGCCTTGGCCGCACCATTACGACGGCAAATACTGGGACAATCAGTTTGGCCGACGCTTCGCCATCGCATCGCTTCCTGCGACCTTTCTGCTCGGCAAAGACGGCCGGATCGCCACGACCGAAGCGCACGGCGATAAACTCGCGGTCGAGATCGAACGTCTGCTCAGCCAATAACCCTGTCTCCCCATGAAACTAATCCTTGCTCTCTGTTTTGCTCTGGGACTCCCGCTGATCGCGGCCAGCCAACCGGCGGCCCAACCCGCCGCCGAATCGGAATTGTCCGCCGCGTTGGCTGCCGTCGAAGCCGCACCCGAGTCGTTGGTGGCCCACGATACGCTCCTGCGCGTTCACCAAGCCGCCGTGCGCAAGGACTACAAAAACGGTGAAGCTCTCGCCGCGCCGCTGGAAAAGAGCTATCGCGCGTGGCTCGCCCGTGCGCCCGGTTCACTCGGGCTGAATTACGGCCTCGGGTCCTTGCTCTACAGCCATGAAGATCCCCGCGCGAAACCGTTTCTGCTCAAGGTCGTCGAACTCGACCCGAAGCAGGCCAAAGTTTTCCAGATGCTCGCGATCGACGCCGAGCGCTGGGGCGATGAGGCGGGCGGATCGGAGTTTATGCGCCGGGCGGCCGCCGCCGATCCGGCCAGCCCCGACTATGCGTTCTACTACGCGAGCGGCCTTGGCCGCATTAATCCGGCCAAGTGGGAGGAAGCCAGTCTCGACGTCGCTCGGCGCTTCCCGACGCATGAACGCGGAGCGCAGGCGCTCTATTGGTTGGGGGCCCGGGCCAAGACCGAAGCTAGGCGCCTCCAGTATTGGGAGCAGCTCCTCGCCCAGTTCCCGCCGGCGAAATTCAATTGGTCGGCCAGCGCGATGACCGGCCTGTTTGACGCCTATCTGCGCAGCGAGCCAGCCCGCGCGATTGTTTTGGCCCGCGACTTGGAGCGGGCCGGGATGCGCGAGCCGAAACAGTGGGCCGAGCGCGCGGCATTCGCCGAGAATTACCAATCGGCCCGCGCGCTCCTTGGAGCGGGCAAAGCCGCCGAGGCCGTCGCGTTGCTCGACAAACTTCCGGCCGACCGGCGCTCCTCCAACGCCCGCATGATCACTTTGCTGCGCGCCGAGATTTCAGCCGCCGGCGGCGATCCCCAAGCCGCTTACGACGCGTTGGCGAAACGCCAAGTCGTTACGCCGGAGGACGAGACCCGCGCCGCGCTGGCCGTTTACGGCGGAAAACTGGGCAAGTCGCCCGGGCAAATCGAAGCCGACGTGTGGGCGCTTCGCGAGGCGGCCGCCAAACCCGCGCCGGCTTTTGATCTCGGTCTCTACACGTCCGAAGCGAAGCTCTCGCTCGCTTCCCTGCGCGGCAAAGTCGTTTTCATCACGTTTTGGTTTCCTGGCTGCGGGCCTTGCCGCGGTGAGTTTCCCTATTTTGAGGATGTTGTCGGTCGCTTCCGCGGACGGGATGTCGTGTACCTCGGTATCAACGGCATTCCGAAACAGGACGACTACGTGCTGCCCTTCATGGCGGGCACGAAGTATTCGTTCACCCCGTTGCGCGGGACGGAGGCGGTCACCGGACCCGACGGCTACGCGGTGCGCGGGTATCCGGCGAATTTCCTGATCGATCGCGACGGGCGAATCGTTTTTCGCGACTTCCGGGCCCATGACGAAGAAAGCAACCTTGTGCTTCAGCGTATGATCGAATCGCTGCTGGATCGCCCGGCGTCGACGGTCGCGCTCTAATCGGGCTACCCTATTGCATCACCCGGATGTTTCAAGCCGGCTTTTGCGTCGGAATTATGATGTGCTTTGAGGGTGAGCGTCTAAGTTACCAGCAGATCCGATCTGCCTCATCGGCACGCAAGCTTAACGTCTAGATTGCGATTGCCTGCGTCAGCCTGCGACCAATACCTCGGGATGCTTGCGGGCAATATCGAGCAAGCGCAACGCCGCCCCGGTCGGCTTCCTGCGCCCGCGCTCCCAACTCGCGGCGGTCACGGTCGGGATGTTCATCATCGCGGCAAACACCGGTTGGCTAACATTGAGCTTCTTGCGTATTGATCGCACCTGCGAGGGCGTCAGCGGTTTAACCGGCGCCGGCAGCGGCATCGTCGCCGTGCGTAGGGTAAGCTTTTGCTTTCCCCTCAGGTGATGGACAAACGCCTCGACGCTGCCGACGAGATCGTCGGCGTTGAACTCAATGTCCTTGGTTTTCATGTCTGAATTCTCGTTTGATGATTTCTACGGCGACCCTCAACCGTTTCTCCTGATCAGGGGTGAGGTTCTTCGACTTTGCCTTGGTATAAATGTAAAAGAAAAGGAATGCGTGGTGCTGGGGAAGATAAAGGTAAACGACTCGTGCGCCGCCTGATCGGCTCTGGCCCTGCAAAGCCATCTGCACCTTGCGCAAGCCCTGCAAACGCGGGATAACATCGCCCTTATGGGGGTTTTCAGAAGGTCGTTTTGAAGTTGGTTGAGAAAATGGTCATAGGTGACCTGCGTGACGAGGCTGGTGAACAGCGGCAGTTCGATGAAAGTTAGTTTCACGTAACCCTTACATTGTAAGGGTTTCTTTGCAAATCGTTCAATCCCAATTTAGCGCTGCTGAATCCCGCCGAATGCGACCAGGGTATCTGACTAGCGTCGCTTATTTTAACTCGCCTGTAGCTTACCAAGCCGGCGGATGCGGGTTCACCGCACTAGGATTACGAGGGTTCGGTAGCTAGCGAACTCATGAATGCGCAGAGATCTTTTGTTATTTCAGTGAGTAGAATGCGAAGGGCATCAAAGCCAGGACCGCGGGTTCCATTAGTTTCGTCTAAGTATAGGGCTCGATTGAGCTCGATTTGAACGCTGTGACAGCCGATGGAAGGTTGCCCGAAAGTACTTACCAAATCCCCGCCGCGGTAAGGGTCATTTATTTGGACGGATAAACCCGCGGTTTGAAATCGTGAGGCCAGCCAGGCGGTGATCTTTGGCGCGGAGGTGGTGCCTAGACGGTCACTTACAACGACATCAGGACGCGGTGCGCCGCAATCCACATTCATCTCGTTGCCTCTTGATTTCATTGAGTGTAAATTTAGATGGCAAACGACTTTGTGCTGATTGCGGAGTAGCTCCAAGGCATCAGTTAGCGCCTTACGATAAGGCCGATAATGTCGGTGAATGCGGTGCTGAACCGCGGCGATACTAAGTGGTTTTGCTTCCATAGGAATACCCGGTAAAGCAAAACGACGAATAAGCCCCATTCCTCGCCTACTATAATCTGTGGGGATAATGGTATCAGGCCAAACTCCATCAATTAAAAGTGTATCTATATCCGTTTCGGCCCGATTTGGATCAATATATGCACGTGGAAACAACGCTGATAGGAGTGATGCGCCCATGTTTGGAGCCTCACTCCAGAGCTCGTCGACAAAAAGATCGCATGAGGAGAGGATAGCGGCTCGCGGAGCAGAGG
>CAMDRP010000105.1 GCA_945906965.1 Opitutus sp. GAS368
CCGCCATCTCCCTCGACAGCACTGACCGCCTCCTAGCCCCGCGCGTCGGCCTGGTCTACAAGCCCACCGAGCTCATTTCGCTCTACACCAGCTACAGCACCGCCTACGTGCCACGCGCCGGCGAACAGCTCTCCTCCCTCAGCCTCACCAACCGCGCCCTCGATCCCGAAGAATTCACCCACTACGAAATCGGAGCCAAGTGGGATGTCCGCCCTGACCTCGCCTTCACCGCAGCCGTCTATCACCTCGAGCGCACCAACGTCGTCATCGCCGATCCCGCCGACGCCACCAAGTCCCTCCTTGTAGATGGCCAACGCGCCCAAGGCCTAGAACTCGGTCTCACCGGCCGCCTCACCGCCCGCTGGAGTGTCGTCGGCGGCTACGCCTACCAAGACGGCACCATCAAAACCACGCAGGCCGCCACGATCGTCGCCGGCGCCCGGCTCGCCCAACTGCCGCGCCACACCCTGTCGCTCTGGCATCGCTACAACCTCAGCCGCACCTGGGGCGTCGGCCTCGGCACCATCTACCGCGACCAAATCTTTGCCTCCACTGACAACACGGTGCGCCTCCCCGGCTTCGTGCGTTTCGATGCCGCGCTCTTCTACCGCTTCAACGCCCGCTTCCGCGCCCAGCTCAATGTCGAAAACCTTCTCGACCGCACCTACTATGCGATGGCCCACAGCAACAACAACATCACCCCCGGCTCCCCTCGCGCCTTCCGCGTAAGTCTGACCACCCTGTTCTGAGCGTCCGGTCCCACCCGTTCCGTCGCGCCGATTCCTTCCCGTCGTGCACGACCTTGCACCTTGCCCCCCAATCTCGCCAACTCCTCGACCAGCTCGGTCCACATGACATTTCGCAAAACTCTCTTTTGGCTCCACCTGCTCGCCGGGCTCCTCGCGGGCCTGTCGATCGCCATCATGTGCTTCACCGGCACCGCGCTCGCCTTTGAAAAAGAACTCGTCGCCTACGCCGAGCGCGACGCCCGTCGCATCGCGCCGCCGGCGGCTGAAACCCCGCGACTGAGTATCGCTGAACTCCAATCGCGCGTTAGCGCCGCGCACCCCACCACTAAACTTTCCGGCATCGCGCTCGAAAACCACCCGCTCGCCGCCGTCGCGTTCACCGCCGGCCGCAACGAGACATTTTACGCCAATCCTTTCACCGGCGAAATACGCCAAGTCGCCTCCACACGCACGCGTGATTTCCTTCAGCTCATGGAAGACTGGCATCGCCAACTCGCCCTCGGCGGCTCCAACCGACCCCTCGGTAAAGCCATCAATGGAGCGGGCAACATCGCCTTCTTTTTTCTCACCGTCTCCGGCCTCTATTTGTGGTGGCCGCGCAAATGGCGCACCAAGGGCCTGAAGCGTTCGCTCTGGTTCGTCCCCGCCGCCAACACCAAAGCTCGCGACTGGAATTGGCACAACGTCATCGGCTTCTGGTCGGCTCCGGTCCTCATCGTGCTCACGCTCACCGCGCTACCGATTTCTTACCGCTGGGCCGGCAACTTGATTTTCACGCTCACCGGCACGCCACCCCCACCGCCCACATCCGCGCCCGCGCCGACTGCGGCAATCCCAGCACCCGTCGCTCAGGCCCAACCTTTGTCTGCCGATAGCTTGATCGCCCGCGCGCAAAAAGAACTGCCGGCGTGGACGTCCCTCACGTATCGTGGGGGCAGCACCGGTGCGTCCCCCACGCCCGCCACCATGGCCTTGCGCACCGCCGATGCGTGGCCGCGCACCGCGTTGACGACGTTGTCGCTCGATCCGTTCACAGGCGAAATCCTCAAAACCAGCAGCTACGCCAACCTCAACGCCGCCCAAAGAGT
Source organism: Opitutus sp. GAS368 (assembly GCA_945906965.1). GTDB lineage: Bacteria > Verrucomicrobiota > Verrucomicrobiia > Opitutales > Opitutaceae > Tous-C4FEB. The sequence continues at coordinate 1,838 of CAMDRP010000105.1, forward strand.
CCGCTCGTGGACACGCTTTCTTCACACCGGCGAAGCGCTCGGTGCGCTCGGCCAAGCCGTCGCCGCCCTCGCCTCGCTCGGCGGTTGCGTGCTCGTTTACACCGGCTTTGCCCTCGCCTGGCACCGTTGGCGACGCTGGCGCAATCCACCGCCGCTAGGCGCATCTTGATTTTTCCCCACCTCCTTGCGCGGGCGGCGTTCAGACTGTCCGCGTACCTAAACTGCAACGCCCCCGCGCGCGCCTCGTCTTGCGCGCGAACCCCACTTCACCATGCCGCTTTCTATGCGTTTACTCTTCACCCTGCCGTTGCTCGCGCTTGCACACGCCGCCGCCGAGTACACGCCACCCGCACTTCGCTCGGATTGGATCGACCCCGACACCGGCCATCGCGTCATCCGCCTCTCGCCCGACACCGGTGGCTCCAGTCTTTATTTTCACCAAAATGGCTACACGCCCGAGGGTGATAAACTCATCCTCAACACCCCCAAAGGCATCGCCGCCGTGGATCTTTCCACGCTCGGAGTTGCTCCGCCCAAGGTCGAAATCATCGCCGCCGATTCCCGCGTCATTGCCACCGCGTGGCGCACACGCGAAGCCTACGTGCGCCGCGGTGATGCCATCATCGCCATCCACCTCGACACGAAAGCGGTCCGCGAAGTCACGCAACTCCCCGCGCCCGCTCGCGTTCGCAGTGGCCAATACGCGATCAACTGCGACGAAACGCTCCTCGTGGGCATCGCCCCCGATCCCGACGGCCAGACGATCCCGCGCACGCCTCCCGCGGGCGGCAACGGCGGCACACTCGAAGCCCAATGGGCCGCCGGTACACCGAAGATGATGTACACCGTCGACCTCAAGACCGGCGCCTTCCGCGTCATCCACCGCGAAAACGACTGGACGAACCACCTCCAATGTTCGCCCACCGATCCGCTTCAGATTCTTTTCTGCCATGAAGGCCCGTGGCACTTTAACGACCGCACCTGGACGATCCGCGCCGACGGTTCCTCGCCCGCCCGCCTCCTGCACGAGCGCACGATGAACATGGAGATCCAAGGCCACGAATTTTTCAGCCCTGACGGAAAACAAGTTTGGTACGATCTGCAGACACCGCGCAGCACCGTCTTCTGGCTCGCCGGCGTCGATCTCACGACTGGCCACCGCACGTGGTACCACCTGCCGCGTCAAGAATGGTCCGTCCACTACAACGTCTCCCGCGACGGCAAACTGTTCGCCGGCGACGGCGGCGGTCCGGGCAGCGTCGCCACGCGCACCGGCGACGGCGAACTCCTCAAACCACCCGGCAACGGCCAATGGATTTATCTCTTCCGCCCCGCGATGGTGCGCGGCAGCTCGTTCCGCGACAAAAAAGACCTCATCGACATCGGCACGTTTAAAACCGAACGCCTCGTTAACATGGCGCAGCACAACTACAGCAAAGACACTGGCGTTGAGCCGAACCTCACCTTCACGCCCGACGGTCGCTGGATTATTTTTAGTGGCAATTTCGACACCAATCCCGGCCGCGGCAAAAAAGCCCAGACGCACACCTACGCCGTCGAGATCGCCCCAGCGACGACTGCCCGTCGCTGAGGCTTCGCCTTAAAAGGTATACAGAAACGTCCGCAACGCCGCCCGATCCGCCGCGCTGGCCGCATTATATTTGTTGCGTGAGTTGATCGCCACAGCCGTCGTGCCCGCGGATCGCCAGGGCCGCCGTGATCCCGTCGTCCCTTTCTTGCCAAAAACATCCCACTAGGCACCGTGTTCACATGCTCCTCCCCAAGCGCACTCTTAGCTCCGCGTGCCTCTGCGCCGCGTTTTTGTTAACCGGGTTCAGCTCGCGTGCCGCCCAGAATCCTCCGAGTTCCACCCCCGCGCCGGCCGTGCCACTCCTCGACAAATCCGGTAACCCCGCCGGCACGCGCACCCTCGCCATCGGTGACGCCGCCCCCGATTTTGCCCTCCCCGGCATCGACGGCCGCACCTACAAACTCTCCGACTTCGCCGGACCCGATGTGCTCATGGTCCTATTTACGTCCAACCACTGCCCCACTTCCCACGGTATCGAAAAACGTCTCCAAAAACTTCGCGATGACCTGCGCGGCCGCAGTTTCGGTCTCGTCGCCATTAACCCCAATCACCCCGACGGCCTCAGCCTCGACGAACTCGGCTACGGCGAATACAACGACTCCTTCGCCGACATGAAACCCTACGCCAACAGCCTTGGCTGGGATTTCCCCTACCTCTACGACGGCGACCAACAGCTCATCGCCCGAGCCTACGGCTGCCTGGCCACGCCTCACGTCTTCATTTTCGATAAAGCTCGCCGCCTCCGCTACGCCGGTCGCTTCGATGATTCGCGTTTCCCGCAGGAAGAAACCGTCAAATCGCCCGACGCCCGCAACGCCATCTTAGCTCTCCTCGACGGCAAACCCGTTCCCGTGGAGCTCACCAAACCACACGGCTGCTCTACGAAATGGCGTGAGAAAAAAGCCGCCCACGTCGTCCGCGAAACCAGTTGGACCCAAATCCCGGTCTCACTCGAGCGTATCGATGCCGCGGGCGTCGCCGCCCTGCGCGCCAACCCCACGCCCAAAGTCCGCCTCGTCAACGTCTGGGCCACGTGGTGCGCCCCCTGCCTCGAAGAGTTCCCCTCGCTCGTCGCGCTCTCGCGCCAATTCGATATGCGCGATTTCGAGCTTATCACCGTCTCGCTCGATGCCCCTAAAGACGAAGCGAAAGCCCAAGCTTTCCTACAGAAACAAGGCGCCGGTCTCACCAAAAACGTCCAGGCCTCCGTCAAAAAAGAGGGCCGCACCACCAACCACTACCTTTTCACGGGCGCCAACCAAGACGCCCTGGTCGCCGCGCTCGATGCCGACTGGCCCGGCCCGTTGCCGCACACGGTGCTCCTCGCGCCCAACGGCAAAATCCTCTGGCGTCACAACGGCGTGATCGACCACGCCACCGCCCGCGCCGCTATTGTGGCTGCGCTCACGCCCTATTACGCCCCCGCCCCGCCCCCGGCCAAATTCGCCCCCAAAAAATAAATTCCGCCCCGCTTTCCCGTCCTTGCCTGCGCCCCCTTTTTGGGCGCAGGCTTTTTTTATGCCTAACCTCGTTCGCCCCTTCGTTGGTTTCCTCGTCCTCATGTCCATCGTCCAAGCCCAGCCCGCGCCCGCCGCCAATCCGCTGCTCACACCGAGCCCGCTGCCCTTCAATTACCCGCCGTTTAATCTGATCAAAAACGAGCACTACCTACCCGCCTATGAAGCCGGCATGACCGAGAACCTCGCCGAGATTGCCGCCATCGCGCAAAATCCCGCGCCCGCCAACTTCGACAACACCATCGTCGCCCTTGAGCGCTCCGGCCGCTTGCTCACCCGCGTAGCCACCGTCTTCGGCGGACTCTCAGGCGCCAACACCAACCCCGAGATGCAAAAAATCCAGCGTGCGATGTCGCCGCGCCTCGCCGCGCACAGCGATGCGATTCGCCTCAACGCCGCGCTCTTCGCCCGCATCTCAAGTCTGTACGCCGCCCGCGCCAGCCTCGCGCTCGACCCTGAATCCGACCGTCTGCTGTGGCGCACGTTTCAAGACTTCGTTCGCGCCGGCGCCAAACTCGGCGAGGCCGAAAAAGCCAAACTCCGCACGCTCAACTCCGAACTCGCGACACTCCAAACGACGTTCACCCAAAACGTCCTCAAAGAACGCGACTCGTCCAGCGTGCTCTTTGATGCCCGCGCCGAACTCGCTGGCTTGAGCGACACCGCGATCGCCACGGCCGCCGCCGCCGCTAAAGCCGCCGGCCATGACGGCAAGTTCCTCATCGCCCTCGTCAACACCAGCGGCCAACCCCCGCTCACCGATCTCAAAAATCACGCCGCTCGCGCTAAACTCATGGCTGCTTCCCTCGACCGCGGTAGCCGCGGCAGCGACTACGACAACCGAGCCGTCGTTTCCGCCATCGCCAAGAAACGCGCGGCCCGCGCCGCCCTCCTCGGCTACGCGCACCACGCCGCTTACCAACTCGAAGAACAAACCGTCGGCAGCGTCGAGGTGTTGAATAAACTCCTCGCGCAACTCGCTCCGCCCGCCGTCGCCAACGCCCGCAAGGAAGCCGCTGACATGCAGGCCATCGTCGACGCGGAAAAAGGCGGCTTCACCCTCGGCGCCGCCGATTGGGATCTTTACAGCGAGAAAGTCCGCGCCGCCCGCTACGCCTTCGACGAATCGCAACTGCGCCCCTACTACGAACTCAACCGCGTCTTGATCGACGGCGTCTTCTTCGCCGCCACCAAGCTTTACGGCATCACCTTCAAAGAACGTCACGATCTACCCGTCTACGAACCCACCGTGCGCACGTTCGACGTGTTCAACTCCGACGGCTCCGCCCTCGCGATTTTCTTCTTCGACCCCTACGCCCGTTCCAATAAAAACGGCGGCGCTTGGGCCAACGCCTACTCCTCGCAGAGCCACTTGCTCGGCACGCGCCCCGTCATCGGCAATCACCTCAACATTCCCCAGCCGCCCGCCGGCCAACCCACACTCCTCACGCACAGTGAGGTCAACACCGCCTTCCACGAATTCGGCCACGCCCTCCACGGCATGTTCTCCAACGTGAAATACCCGCGCTTCAGCGGCACCTCTGTCCCGCGCGATTTCGTGGAATTCCCCTCGCAGGTGAACGAGATGTGGGCCAGCTGGCCGGAAATTCTCCAAAATTACGCGAAACATTATCAGACGGGCGCGCCGCTCCCGGCCGAACTTCTCGCGAAGGTCCAAGCCGCTGCGAAATTCAACCAAGGTTTCAAGACCACCGAATACCTCGCCGCCACGTTGCTCGACCAAGCTTGGCATCAAGTCAGCGCCGCGGAAATTCCTGAGGCCGACGGCGTGCTCGCCTTCGAAGCCGCAGCGTTAAAAAAATACGGCGTCGACTTCGCCGCGGTTCCACCACGCTACCGCTCGACGTATTTTTCCCACACCTTCTCCGGCGGCTACTCCGCCGGTTATTATTCTTACATTTGGTCTGAAGTCCTCGACGCCAACACCGTCGAATGGATCAAACAAAACGGCGGCCTCCAACGCGCCAACGGTGACCGCTTCCGCGCCAAACTTCTCTCGCGCGGCGGCACCGCCGATGCCCTCGGTCTCTTCCGCGATTTCACCGGCGGAGAGCCCGACATCAAACCGCTCCTCGTTCGCCGCGGTCTCGAGATACCCGCGCAAAAGTAAAATCCCGCCTTCAGCTTGAGCGCGGCCGCCGCCACCAATCGGCGGCCGCTTAAGCAGCCGGTTGCGTGCCGTGTCCGGCCGAGATATGCGCGACTGAGATCTGACCTCCGTCGAGCGTGAACCCGCCGTCGAAGGGATTCGTCGCCATGAACAACGGCGTATCCAGATCGGCGAACTCAAACCCGCCGAGGCCCGCGGCGAAACACGCCGAAACGCTCATCGCCAAAATGCTTTCGACGTTGCCGCCAATCATCAGGCCAAGTCCCGCCGCACGTGCCGCCTGCGCCAGTTCGAGCGCAGCGAGGATGCCGGATTTCATTAATTTGATATTCACCACGTGCGCCGCGCCCGCCGCCGCGAGCGCCCGCGCATCATCCGCCGTGCACGCACTTTCGTCGGCCGCGACTTTCCAACCCGATTCCTTGATCAACGAGGCCGCGCCCGCGAGATCGTCCTTAGCGAGCCATTGTTCCAGCAACGCCGGCGTGATGCCCGCCGCTTTCAATCCGCGCACCAACTCGCTCGCCGCCACCCGACTCAGGCCCGCGTTGCCGTCGAGAATCAACGGCGCGTCCGGCGCCGCCGCTTGAATCGCCGCGACGCGCGCGAGGTCACCAGCCGGTCCGCTTGCGCCGCCGACCTTGACTTTAATCATCCGGATGCCGCGCGCGCGGATGGCTCGAGCTGCATCTGCCGCTTCCGCGACAGTGCCCGTGGTCACGGTCATATCCGTTTCCAGGGTGGTGCTCGCGCCGCCAAAAAATTTCCACATCGGTTCGCCGCGTTGCCGCGTCCACGCATCCAGCAACGCCATTTCCAACGCGCACTGCGCCGAGCCACAACCCGCCCCGCCACGCGTAAAAAATTCCGCCGCGAGCGCGCGCCAATCGTTTCCATCACGTCCGGGTAACCACGCGCGCGCGCCGTTGAGTGCCGCGACCGCCATGACCTGAGTCTCGCCGTTGTAGGGCGGCAGCGGCGCCGCTTCGCCATAGCCGCGCGTGCCATCGGCGAGCTCGATGGTGACGAGCACGTTGTTGGCCATCGCCTGCGCACCACCAGAAATGCCAAACGGCACATGCAACGGGATATCAAGCGGCGCCACAGTGCACGCACGGATCAAAGTCGGTGAAATCATGAAAGTGAAGAGCCTAGCGAACCTGCCGGTAATGCAAGAGTGCCCGCGGCGCCACCCCGTGCACGGCTTTGAAAGCCCGCGAAAAATGATACGGGTCGTCGAAGCCCACGCGTTGCGCGGCTTCTTTCACGAGTCCGCCATTTTCGATGAGAAACTCGGCCGCAATTGTCATTTTTCGCCGCAAGAGATATTGGTACGGGCTGGTACCTTGATAGCGCCGAAACCAGCGGCACACGCTCGAAGCTTCCACGGCGGCCGCTCGGGCGATTTCCTCCAGCGTGCCCAAGCGCTCCGCCTGCGCATCGATCAAGGCCTTGCAGCGCAAAAAAGCCTCACGCGCCGGCTCGATTGTAGGCGTGGCCTGCGTGGTCGTCGCTTCGATTTTCAACAACAATAATTCGCCGAGCGCCGCACAGATTGCCGCCGTCAACGCGCCCGTACGCTGACCTTCACGGACAAGTTCTTCGAGCACGCTCGTCACTTCAGCCGGGACCGCCAACACGCGCACGGCTCCCGGCATGACGCCACAGCGCTGCAAACGCCGCACCACGCCGCGTCCGCTGATGGACACAAAATATTTCACCATCGGATCCCGCGCGTCCGCCCGCATCGCGCAGTGCGTATTTGGCCCATAAGCGAATACGGTCCCCGGCCCGAGCGGATGCTCTTTGCCGTCCAGGGTAACCCAACCGCGGCCGGAAACGACAAATTCCAGCCCGTGAAAGGGAAAATGTCGCCGCGCGAGCGCGTAATCCGGATTACACTGTTCTCGCCCGCCCATCACCAAGGCCAAGGCCTGTGTACGCGACGGCGCCAAGTTAAGAAAAAAATAGCGCGCCCCCGTGACTTGTTGCGAGAGCAGCGCCGTGGCTTCTTTAGGGCCGATATTATCCATGTCGTTGCAGCATCTATCCATTTTCTTGATTAGGGATCGAGTGCATTCTAGAGGCTAAGTCTTGCCGATTTTCTCTAGCTAACCTTTCCCACTGATTTTTATGGCCCCAATGAAAACCATCCTCCTCGTCGCCAACGGCGACCTCCGCCAGTCCGCCAACGAAGTCTGCTGGCCCGCCCAACACGCGATGGAGCAGGCACTCACCGCCGCCGTGGCTCAGCTTGGTTACAAACTCGTCCGCGCCCACGCCTACAAGCCGGCCCAAAAACACGGTTTCATCAGCTCCCAAAAAGAGGGTATGGCGGTCTTCGCGGCGCTCGATCCGCACACGCCGCTCATCGTCGCAGAAGCCGTGTGGCAATATTCCCATCACCTGCTGCCAGGACTCATCTCACACCAAGCGCCCATTCTTACCGTCGCTAATTGGTCGGGCACGTGGCCCGGCCTCGTCGGCATGTTGAACCTCAACGGCTCCCTCACCAAGGCCGGCGTTCAGTACTCGACCCTTTGGAGCGAAGAGTTCACCGACACGTATTTTCTGAACGGTCTGAAATCATGGCTCTCCACCGGTCGGGCCCGCCACCGCACCACGCACGTCAAAACCCTCGCCCGCGCCACGGTTCCGGCGAAAGCCCGGGCCGTCGCGCAGAAAATCGCCGCCGATTTACGTCAGCGCAAATCCATTATGGGCGTCTTCGACGAGGGCTGCATGGGCATGTACAACGCCATCATCCCCGACGAGTTACTCTTTCCGACGGGCGTTTATAAAGAGCGTCTTTCCCAATCCGCCCTTTACTACGGCGCCACGCAAGTCAGCGACGCCGAGGCTCGCGCCGTCTTCGATTGGCTCGTCAAAAAGGGCATGAAATTTCACTTCGGCACCGACGAAAAAACCGAGCTAACACTCGCGCAGGTGCTCTGGCAGTGCAAAACCTACGTCGCCGCCCTACGCCTCGCCGATGAATTCGGCTGCGAGTCCATCGGCATCCAATACCAACAGGGCCTCAAAGACCTCCTGCCCGCCAGCGATCTCGTCGAGGGCCTGCTCAACAACAGCGACCGTCCACCCGTGAAAAACGCCGCCGGAAAAATTATCCG
>CAMDRP010000106.1 GCA_945906965.1 Opitutus sp. GAS368
TCTCCGTCCCGCGAGCGAACGGAGGTAACGGGAGTCGATTGCTCGACTCCGCTCACCTCGACTCTGTTGCCAGCCAGCGTGCGGCTTGCGCCGCCGCCTCCGCCCGTTTCGGAGCGATCCCGCGCCTTGTCTGCTGCGGAGGCTTTAAGAGCTTGGGACTGATGAAGCATCCCAAGGTTAGTGTTTTTGAACTTACTGGCAACGGTGCGCCGGCTGACGCCGGCACTCAGTCTGGTAAACGTGGGCTTCGCCGGTGATCCCTGGGCGAGATCTGTCGCCGTCGCAACTTGCGTTGCGCCTGCGGTGCTAGATTTTGCTTTTGGTTTCATTCGTCAAAGCCCGGGCTCTTTAGGCCCGGGATGGTTTACACGTGTAGGTTAGCTGAAGGAGTGGTGTTCGCAAGCGGGGCGTCGAGCAGGCGTTCGCATACGGCAAGGAGACGGGCGCGGAGGGGCTCGCCGCGGGCGGCGAAGGTGCGTTGATGCTGTTCGTACTCGGTCCGGCCAGCGGGCGTTTCGATAGCGATGGGCGGGTAGCCGAGCGCGGCGAGATCATACGGGCTGGCGCGCATGTCGATTTCGCGGATGGCGCAGGCGAGTTCAAAGGTGTCCGCGACGAGTTCGCTCGGGGTGAATGGCGCAAGCTTGAAGGCCCATTTGTACAGATCCATGCCGGCGTGGAGGCAGCCCCGTTGCTCGTGTTGCGAGACGGTCTCGCGGGTGGGTTGAAGTTTGTTGAGGGGGCGAGCGGGTGCAGTGAAGAAGCGAAACGCATCGAAGTGCGTGCACGTGATGGGCGCGGCTTCGACGATGCGCGCCAACGCCTCGGGCGCGTAACGTAGTGGGTAGGCGTTGTGGCGAATCTCGTCGGGCGTCTGGCGATAAACCATCGCCCATTCGTGCAAACCGAAGCAGCCGAAAAACGCCGGGCGCGTCTGCATCGTTTGCAGAAGATCGCGCAACCACGTGACGAAGACGCGGCGATGCACCGGCAGCGTGCCGGGGTCCAGAACGACACCCGAGGTGCCTTCGTCGAGTGCGACCGTGCGGTACTCGGGCCAACGCAGAAACGTTGCAGCCGCGGCGCCCGTGAGAACGACATCGGGGCCCGGATGCCATCGACGAAGCCACGCGGCGCGGAAGGCGTAGTAACTAAAAAGAAAATCGTGCACCGGATGTTTCTCGCCACGGGAGGCGCGGGCTTGGTGTGGATCCGTCCAGACGCGCACGCGCGTTTCGTGAGCCAATTGGCGGGCGAGCCATTCAGATTCAGCGAGAATCACGCGTGCGTTGGCGGCGGCGGCAATCATTCGGGTAAAAAAAGTCCACCAAGGACGGCAGGGCGACTGGCGCCGGTGACGGCCGGGGCATTGCCGGGGAGGGCGTGCCAGCGTTGGCGGGCGAGCCAGGCAAAAGCGAGGGCTTCAACCCAGCTGGCGGAAACGCCTAACGCCTCAGTCGTATCCACGCGGTTGGTGGGCAAACGCGCCCGCAAGGCTCCTAGCAGGACCGGATTACGCGCGCCACCACCGCAAATAAAAATATCCGGCCGCGTGAGTTGCGGGAGAGATTCTATCGCCGCCGCAATTGTCTCCGCGGTGAGGGCGAGGAGGGTCGCTTGCACGTCGGCCTCGCTGGGAGGCGCGGGCAGGGCGCCGAGGTGACGCTCGAGCCAAGCGATGGAAAAATGCTCAGGGCCGGTGCTCTTCGGAGCGGCTTGGGCGAAATAAGGCTCGGCCAGTAAAGCACTCAGTAATGTCGGCACGACGCGGCCGCGGGCGGCGAGAGCGCCATCGCGGTCCATCGGCGCGTCAAGGACGCGTCGGCTCCAGGCATCAAGCAACGTGTTGCCGGGCCCCGTGTCGAAACCGAGGACAGGCGCGGTCGGGGCAGCGGGTAACGCGGTGAGATTGGCGATGCCGCCGATGTTGACGACGACGCGGTCGTTTCGGGCATCACGAAAAATCGCGGCGTGAAAGGCGGGCACGAGCGGCGCGCCTTGCCCGCCGAGCGCGACGTCTTTGCGGCGGAAATCGGCGACGACGGGAATGCCGGTAGCCGCAGCGATGACGTTAGGATCGCCGATCTGAAGCGTGAACGCGGGCGTGAAGCCGGGTCGGTGACGAATCGTTTGCCCGTGGCTACCGATGGCGCGAACGGCGCGGGGAGCGACGCCGGCCTGCGTGAGGAGTTCGTTGACGGCTTGGGCGAAAAGTTGGCCAAGGGCGACATCGGCCCGCCCGAGGCGATCGATCTCGTTTTCGCCTGGAACGCAGAGCGCGAGCAATTCGCTTCGCAAGGCCGCGGGAAAGGCGAGCGAGTGCGAAGCCACGAGGGTCGGCTGCGGGTCAAATCGCACGAGCGCAACATCAACCCCGTCGACACTCGTGCCGGAAAGCGCGCCGACGTAGAGCTCGGCGGCGGGCGAAGGGTTGGAAGTTGGAGAAGGACGATCCACGCGTAAGGTGAAATGAGCAGTTGAACCGAACGCGGCAACGCGGGATTCTCGGCGCACCGATGTTGAACACGGAAACTCCCAGCGGCCAGCACCCCGATCTCGATCGATATGCGACGACGGATTTGATCCGCGCCTTTACGGCTGACCAAGTCCACGCGGCGCAAGTCGTTCACGCCACCGCCGCGCACATCGCGCGCGCCGTAGATGCCGCCGCGCCCCGCATCGCGGCGGGCGGGCGTTTGATTTACGCCGGCGCGGGCACCTCCGGACGACTCGGGCTGCTCGACAGTGTGGAACTGTGGCCGACGTTTAGTTGGCCCAAGGATCGCGTTGTGGCGTTGCTCGCAGGCGGACGCGCGGCGTTATTTGAAGCTGTAGAAGGCGCTGAAGATAATCGCGCGCAAGGCGCCGCTGATGTCCACGCCACGAAGCCCACGAGCAACGACGTCTTGATCGGCCTCGCGGCTTCAGGCGCTACGCCGTACGTCTTGGGTGCGCTCGAAGCCGGTCGCGCGGCGGGTCTCCTCACGATTGGCGCCGCTAACAATCCCGATTCACCCGTCGTCGCCGCAGCGGAGATAGGCATCACGCTCGATACGGGGAGCGAAACGATTTCCGGCAGTACACGTCTGAAAGCTGGAACGGCTCAGAAAATTTTTCTCAATACGCTCTCAAGTGCGATCATGGTCCGGCTGCATAAAGTTTACGGCAACCTCATGGTCGATGTCATGCCGACCAACGCGAAACTCTTCCGCCGCGCGATCGCGTTGACGGTGCGCGCGACCGGCGCCGATGAAGCCGCCGCGAAAAGTACGCTCGAGCAATGCAGCTATAAGGTGAAAACCGCGATCGTGGCGCTGCACTTAAAAACCAACGTCACCGCCGCGCAGGCCGCCCTCGATGCCGTCGCCGGCGATGTGCGCCGGGCAATTTTGAAGGCGTGAGCGCGACGCGTTTAATGGGATGAAACGCTTACAGTGGGTTCTCAGTGCGTTAATCGCGGGTCTCTTCGGGCTCTCGCTGGCTTGGTATTTTTTTGATCAGAAAAAAAGTCCGCCGCCGGCGCCGCGGGAATTTCGCGCAGTATGGGTCGCCACCGTGGCGAACATCGACTGGCCGAGTAAACCTGGCCTGCCCGTTGAACAACAACGCGCCGAGGCGCTCGCAATTTTAGAGCGCGCCCAAGCGTTGAAACTCAACGCGATCATTCTCCAAGTGCGTCCGGCCGCCGATGCCTTGTATGCCTCCGAGTTGGAGCCGTGGTCGGAATATTTGACGGGCGCACAAGGGCGAGCTCCCACGCCGTTTTATGATCCGCTGGAGTTTTGGGTGACGGAAGCCCACCGCCGCGGGCTCGAGTTGCATGCGTGGTTCAATCCTTACCGCGCGCGCCACAACACGGCCAAATCCCCGCTCGCGGCGACGCACATCGCCCAGACCAATCCCGAGGCGGTGAAAGCTTACGGTGACTTGCTCTGGATGGATCCCGCCGAGCCGTTCGCCGCGCGCCGCACGCTTGCAGTGATCAGCGACGTCGTGCGCCGGTACGACATCGATGGCGTGCACATCGACGATTATTTTTATCCGTATCCTATCGCGGCTCCCGTGACTGCAGCAGCGGGGGTCCCAGTGATAAAACCCGCCACCACGCCCGAGCTGGATTTTCCGGATGAACCGGCGTGGCAACGCTACCGTGCGGCGGGCGGCAAGGCGGAGCGGGCGGAGTGGCGCCGCCAACAGGTAAATCAGTTGGTGGAAAAAATCTACCGCACCATTCACACGATCAAGCCACGCGTGCGATTTGGCGTGAGCCCCTTTGGCATCGGCCGCCCGCAGCTCCGGCCGCGCGGCATCGCCGGTTTTAGCCAATACGATAAACTCTACGCTGATGTGGAATTGTGGTTGGAAAAAGGCTGGCTCGATTACCTCGCGCCGCAGCTTTACTGGCCAAAGGAAAAAAAGGCGCAGGATTTTGCGGTGTTGTTAAAGTACTGGATCGAGCGCAACCCCACCCAACGCCACATCTGGCCGGGTTTGTTTACGAGTTCGATTAACGACACGCCGAAATCGTGGGCACCCGAAGAGATCACCCGACAGATCGATCTCACGCGGGCACAGCGTGGCGCAACCGGACACATTCATTTTAGTATGATCGCGCTGCTGCAAGGACGCCGCGGCATTGATGCGCGGTTGAGCGCTGGGCCCTACGCCCAAGATGCGCTCGTGCCAGCGACGCCGTGGCTCGACGCCACCGTGCCGCCCGTGCCTACCCTCAAACGCGCGAGTGGTGGCGCTACGGCGATGATTGCGGCGGGCGTGGGTAAACCCGTGGTCGCTTATGCGGTGTGGCGATGGTACGGCGAACACTGGAAGTTTTCCGTGCAACGCGCTTCGGATACCCGATTGAGCCTCGGTGCCGATCCGAAACTCGGTAAACTCAAGAGCGTCGTCGTAAGCGCGGTCGACGCGGTGGGCAACGAAAGCCCACGCGTGCGGTTGGACCTCGTCACGGATTCTGGTTCTTAAACACCCCAAATTTTTACCCCATGGAAACTCCCGCACCGAAAATTCCCAACGTCTGGCGCTGGATTCCCTCGCTCTATTTTTGCCAAGGCATTCCCTACGTCGTCGTGATGACGCTCGCGGTCGTCATGTATAAAAACCTGAAGGTCTCGAACACGGATATCGCGCTCTACACGAGCTGGCTGTATCTGCCGTGGGTCATCAAGCCGTTGTGGTCGCCGCTGGTGGAGCTGTTTCGCACGAAGCGCTTTTGGATCGTCTCCTTGCAGATCGGTATCGGCGGGGCGCTCGCGGCCGTGGCCTTGACCTTGCCCGGGCCGGCGTATTTCCAGGCGTCGCTGGCGGTGTTTTGGTTGCTCGCGTTTAGCTCGGCAACGCACGACATCGCGGCCGATGGATTTTATCTGCTCGCGATGCCGCCGCATCGGCAGGCGGCCTTTGTCGGGGTGCGCAGTACGTTTTATCGGATGGCGACGCTATCGGGTCAGGGCGGGCTCGTCTATTTGGCGGGTTATTTGTCGCAGAAGCTGGGGAGTTTCACGCAGGCCTGGTCGATCGTGTTTTTGGTGCTCGCGGTTTTTTTTCTACTCGCGGGGCTGTATCATTTCTTCGTGCTACCCAAGCCGGCGGCGGATCGGGCGGCCCCGCGCACGGGACAACTGTGGAGTGATTTCGCCCGCGTGTTTGTTTTGTTTTTTAAAAAACCCGGCATCGGGGCGGCGTTAGGATTTTTGCTGCTTTACCGCTTTGCGGAATCGCAGGCGTTGAAACTCGTTACGCCGTTTCTACTGGATGGTCGCGATGTGGGCGGGCTCGGGTTGACGACGCAGCAAGTGGGGCTCGTATACGGGACGGTCGGCGTGGCGGCGCTCACGATCGGCGGGATTTTGGGCGGCTGGATCATTTCGGTTTACGGCCTGAAGCGGCTGTTGTGGCCGATGATTTTGGCGATGAATTTGCCCAACTTGGTTTTCATCTACCTCGCGCTGGTGCAACCGAGCAGCGTGGTTTTGATCAGCAGCTTGCTCGCGGTGGAACAGTTTGGCTACGGCTTCGGGTTCGCGGCGTATATGCTTTATATGATCATGATCGCGCGCGGAGAAAACCAGACGGCGCACTACGCAATTTGCACCGGCTTTATGGCGCTCGGCATGATGCTGCCCGGAATGGGCGCAGGCTGGATTCAGGATCAGCTCGGCTATGTGAAATTTTTCATATGGGTCTTAATCGCAACGATTCCCTCGTTCGCAGCGACGGCTCTGATCAAGATCGAGCCCGGTTTTGGCAAGAAGACGACGCAACTTTCTTAACGTATAACTTCCCTTTGTCGCCGCGCTCTTACGGCCGAGGGGTTACATTTTCTGTTCATCAAAATCCTGACGATGTTCATCCCAAGACTTACAGCCTCGCTCATCCTCGTTCTGGGCTTGCTGCCCGCATCTACCTCGTTGCGTTCGCAGTCGGTCGCTGTGACGGCTTTGCGTTGTGAATATCTCAGTGAACCCGAGGGCATCGATGCATTGGCCCCGCGGCTTTCGTGGCGGCTAGAATCTGCGCGACGTGGCGCGGCTCAAACGGCGTCGCAGATTCGCGTTGCTTCGACCGCCGAAAGGCTCGCGCGTGGCGAAGCGGATCACTGGGACAGTGGACGCGTGGACGGCGCGATGTCGAATCAAGTGGTTTACGCGGGACGAGCGATAACCTCGCGCGCGGAGTGTTTTTGGCAGGTGCGGATCTGGGATGAGCTGAATCAAGTCTCCGCGTGGAGTCCTGTTGCGCGGTGGACGATGGGTTTGTTGCAACCGGCGGATTGGACGGCCGCTTGGATCGCCCAGCGTGACGATGAACCGCTGCACACGGATCGCGCGAAATTGCATCTGCCGCCGCCGCGCCATTTTCGGAAAGAATTTACTGCGCAAAAAACCGTGCGCCGCGCCGTCGTCTACGCGTCGGCCCTCGGACTCTACGACCTTTATTGCAACGGCCAACGTGTGGGTGATGCGTTTTTCCAGCCCGGATGGTCGGATTATTTACAACGCGCTTATTATCGCACGCATGATGTGACGGCGTTGCTGCGGAGCGGCGCCACCAATGTGCTCGGTGCGGTTGTCGCCGACGGTTGGTATGCGGGCTACGTTGGCTACGGGCTCTTGGTGGGTTATGGACCGAATAAAGTCGGGCGATATTTTTACGGGAAAACCCCCGCATTCCGGGCGCAGCTCGAAATCGATTATACGGATGGCACGCACGAAACCCTCGGCACGGATACGACGTGGCGCGTTACCGATCGCGGGCCGACGCGTGAAGCCGATCTGATCATGGGCGAAGCCTACGATGCGCGAGCTGAATTGAGCGGTTGGGCGGCGCCGGCTTATGCAGCCACTACTTGGGCGCCGGCAGTGCGCGCAGAAACTAATCCCCGCGCTCACGCGCTGTATTCCGACGCGGTCGAACAACGCGACATGGACTTGGGTTTTGTGGCACCGCCAAAAATGCAGGCTTACTCCGCGCCGCCGATCCGTGTGACCCAGGAGATGCCGGCCAAGCGCATGAGCGAACCGACGCCAGGAGTTTACCTTTTCGATCTCGGGCAAAATTTTGCCGGGATCGTGCGTCTAAAAATCAAAGGTGCTGCGGGTACGCAGGTGCGCTTGCGCTACGGCGAGATGTTGCATCCCGACGGGCAGCTCATGACGGAAAATCTCCGCAAGGCGCGCGCAACGGATTTTTACACACTGCGCGGGGATGCGGCAGGCGAAACGTGGTCGCCGCGTTTCACTTATCACGGGTTTCAATACGTGGAACTCACGGGCCTCCCGGAGCGCCCCGCGCTCGATGCCATCACGGGTCTTGTGCTGCACAACGACACGCCACTCGCTGGTAATTTTGAATGCAGCGATCCCGTGCTCACGCAGTTTGGAAAAAACGCCCAATGGACCCAGCGCGCCAACTTCGTGGAAATCCCCACGGATTGCCCGCAACGTGATGAACGTCTCGGTTGGATGGGTGACGCGCAGGCTTATATCCGCACCGCCACGTTTAATGCCGATGTCGCCGCATTTTTCACCAAGTGGAGCGACGACGTTGCCGAAGCGCAGCGCAGCTTTGGCGCTTATCCCGATTACGCGCCGTATCCGATGGCGCACGGGTCGGCCGCGAAAAATTTTGGCACGGGCTGGACGGATGCGGGGATTATTTGCCCATGGACGATTTGGAAAACGTACGGCGACACGCGACTGCTCGAACGGCATTGGGCGTCGATGACGCGATTTATGGCGTGGCGTCAGGCCAGCACCACGCCGGAGGGACTCGGCACGAGCTTGGGTAATCCGTGGGGTGATTGGCTCAACGTCAAAGAGACGACGCCTATCGATTATCTCGACACCTGTTTCCATGCGCTCGATTGCGCGTTGATGGCCGAAATGGCTGAAGCCATTGGGCTTCCGGTCGAAGCAGCCAACTACCGCGCCCGCCGAGCCAAGACGCAGGCGGTGTTTAACAAAACCTACCGCAAAGCCGACGGTACACTTACGATCGACACGCAGACGGCTTACGTAATGGCACTCTGGATTGGGCTAATACCCGAGGCCGAGCGGCCGAAAGTTGCGGCGATGCTTGCAGAAAAAATCACCCGCAACGACGTCCGCATGGCCACGGGATTTCTCGGCACGCGCTCCTTGTTGCCGGCTTTGACGGAAAACGGGCAGCACGATCTGGCGACGCGATTATTTCAGAGCCGAAAATTTCCGAGCTGGGGTTACGAAGTCATTAACGGCGCTAACACCGTTTGGGAGCGCTGGGATAGTTATACGAAAGAGCACGGATTCGGTGGGGCGAACGGACTACAAAATTCTGCGATGAATAGTTTTAGTCACTACGCGTTTGGCGCGGTGATGGAGTGGGCTTATCGCTCACTGGCCGGCATCGATTCAGATGGAGCCGGATATCGAAAAATTATGATTCGGCCGCGGCCACCGACGGCCGGCAGCAATCCAGATCAGCCGCCAATATTTTGGGTGAAGGCATACTACGATTCGATTCATGGCCGGATCGTGAGTTCGTGGAAAAACGAACATGGAGTCTTCACGCTCGAGGTCACGGTGCCACCCAACACGACGGCTGCGGTGATTTTGCCACAAGCCACGGAGGAGCGAACCACGGAGAGCGGCGTTGCGCTAAATCAAGCCGCCGGAGTGCGCACATGCGTCGCGGACGGAGAGAATTTACGCGTGGAGGTCGGCGCGGGGACTTATCGCTTTGTTGTGAAGTAAACGGGCTTCAAGGCGCGTCGGCGATTTTGGCGAGGCCGGCTTGGAGTTCGGCTTCAGGGAGCCAGCGGCCGCGGAGCATCACGCCGGCGCGCTGGGCGACGTGGGCGATGTCGGTGAGCGGATTGGCGTTAAGCAGGACGAGATCAGCGCGATGGCCGGCGGCGACGAGACCGAAAGTGTCTTTGGTTTTAAAGTAGGCGCCGACGTTTTTTGTAGCAGAGCTTAGCACTTGGTAAGGCGTGAGGCCGGCGGCGACGTTGGCCTGCATCTCGCGATAAATCGAAAAACCGGGGACGCTGAATTCCTGCGGCGCGTCGGTGCCAAAGAGAATCGTGACGCCGCCGTCGGCGAGGGCTTTGAGGACGAGCTTGCGGTTGGTGGCGATTTGCCGGGCGCGGGATTGCGAGAATTTCGGATCCGACGTGCGACGTTCATAGACGGATTTCCAGCGGGCGACTTCCTTAGCGGGCATGTAGCGGAGCTCGGGGTAGGAGAGCATTTTTTCGAGGTCGGCGGCGCCGATGATGGTTTCCCAAAGCGGCATGGTGGGAACGACCGCGGTGCCGGTATCGCGGGTGAGTTTCACGATGGCTGCGAGTTTGGCGGGATCGACGGGCGCGGTGTCGGCGCCGAGGTGCTCGATGTAGCCGTCGAGATGGTCGACCGTTTCTTGGCGGCGCTCCATGGCGTGGACGAGGCCGACGTCGGCGGGAATGTGGCCAGCGAAACGGATCCCAACTTCGTCGGCGGTTTTGGCCATGGCATCGTAGACCTCACGTTTCACGCCCGGATGCACTTTGAGTAGATCCCAGCCTTCGGTTTTTTGTTGGCGGACGCGGGCC
>CAMDRP010000107.1 GCA_945906965.1 Opitutus sp. GAS368
GGCCGCAGCGCCGCCACCCTCGCCGCACGTACCGGCATCACCCTCGCACCCACGCTCGATTCCTTACTGGCCCCAGCCGACACGTTGGTCGTCGCTTTCAAACCCCAGCACCTCGCCTCCGCCGATCCCAAGCTCGCCAAGCAGACCACTGGAAAACGAGTGATCTCCGTCTTGGCCGGCAAACGCCTGGCCCGCCTCGCCCAGATTTTTCCGCACGCGCGTAACCTGATCTGGGCCATGCCTAACACCCCAGGCCAGATCGGCGCCGGCATCACCGGCTGGTGCTCCCTGCACCCCCTCACCGCCGCAGATCGCGCGACGGTCGAAAAACTCCTCCAAGCACTCGGTCAACACGTCGAAGTGCCCGAGTCGCAAATGGACGCACTCACCGCCCTCAGCGGCTGCGGCCCCGCCTACCTCTTTGAATTTGCCGCCGCTCTGCGCGACGCCGGCGTCGCCGCTGGGCTTGCGCCCGAAGTCGCCCAAAAACTAAGCGTGGAAACCCTCTTGGGCGCCGCACGCCTCCTCGCGCATCGTAACATCGAGCCTGAAATCTTGCGCAACCAAGTCACCTCACCCAACGGCGTTACCTTTGCTGGGCTAAAAAAGATGGAAGCGCGCGATTTCCGCGGTCTCATCAAAGACACGGTCCTCACCGCCAAAGCGCGCTCTGAGGAAATGGCCAAAGATAGCTAAAGCCCCCCTTCTCCGCCCATGGCTTTGCCCCTCAATTATTTTAGATCCCGCCTCGTCAGCCGCTGCCCAGCACATTTCAAGCTTCCGCCGGCGGCTCGTTGCACGATGATTTCCCCATGAGCACGTTAAACGGACGCATTCTTGTCACCGGTGGCGCCGGTTTTATTGGCAGCGCCCTCGTCGCCGCTCTTAACCAACGCGGCCACCGCGACATCGTCGTCACCGATGTACTCGGGTCGGACGAAAAATGGCGCAACCTCGTGCCGTTAAAATTTTCCGACTACATCGAGGCCAGTGATTTCCGCGCCCGTATTACACAGACGCCTGACGCCTTCGGACATTTCTCCGCGGTGTTTCACCTCGGGGCGTGCTCGGCTACGACCGAAAAAAACGCGAGCTACCTAATCGATAACAATTTTAATGTCACTAAAGAGCTCGCCGCGTGGTCATTGGCGCAAAATGCCCGGTTCATCTACGCCTCTTCAGCCGCAACCTACGGCGACGGTGCGCAGGGTATGGACGACCAAAACTCGGATCTGAACCGCCTGCGTCCACTCAACATGTACGGGTACTCGAAGCACCTCTTCGACCTGCATGCCCAAGAGCACGGCTGGCTCGAGAAGATTGTCGGCGTGAAATATTTCAACGTCTTCGGGCCCAACGACGATCACAAAGCCGACATGCGCTCCTTGGTAAACAAGGCCTACCAGCAAATCCAAACAAGCGGTAAGGTGAGTCTGTTTAAAAGCCACCACCCTGACTACAAGGACGGCGAACAGATGAGGGACTTCCTCTACGTGAAAGATGCCGTCGAGATGACGCTCCATTTCGCCGAAAAAGCCCCACAGGTCGGCGGGCTCTACAACCTCGGCTCCGGCGACGCCAACACTTGGCTCACCTTAACCCGCGCTATTTTCACCGCGCTTAATCGCGCTCCGCAGATCGAATTCATCGACATGCCGGAGGTCCTCCGCGGCAAATACCAATACTACACCAAGGCCGACATCTCCAAATTGCGCGCTACCGACTACACCCGCGCGATGACGCCGCTCGTCGAATCCGTCCGCGACTACGTCCAGAATTTCTTAGTGCCCGGCAAGAAGCTCGGGGAATAAACAGCCCGCCGGCGTAAAAAAAAACCGACTTATTAAAAAAAGCAGGGTTCAAAAATTTTAGGGCGTTGATAAACGCGCCTTAAAAAATACGAGGCATGCGCTTAACTGAGGGTGCCGTTGATTCAAATCTGCGGTAAACCATCGTGCTTTTTTGGCAGGCTCAAAACGCAACGACTTGCTGTTAGTTTCCAAACATACCAAGTTCAGATCATGCCGGACCTCGACAACGACCCCTTGAAGAATCACCCAAAACGGGATGAATCTTACTCTTGGGCGACTGCGGAGAAGGTCCGCGAACGCCTCCGTAAAAATCCCCCACCGCTTCCAATTCAAGAAAACTGGGACGAAGCCGAACGCGTTGAAGGAGTTTACTCAAGCAACGCCATCGAAGGTTCCACGCTCACACTGGGTGAAACTGAAGCCGTGCTTAGGGGTGCTACCGTTCCGGGGAAGGAACTTAACGACCACCTTGCGGCCATTAACCTCAACCTAGCTTGGAAGAAAATGAAGGATTGGGCTAAAAATCCAATCACCGAACACCTCCTATTGGAAATCCACCAAATTATCCTGACCAGAATCAACGATGAGGATGCCGGGCGCTACCGCAACCGACGCGTTCGCATTATTGGCTCCGAACATGTAGCCCCCAACCCACTCGTAGTTTCTGAAAAAATGACCGAGGTTTTCAAAGATTTCGCAGAAATAGGAAAACGAACCCCGATTGAACACGCCGCGGATCTTCATTCTGGAATCGTCACGGTTCACCCCTTTGTTGATGGAAATGGTCGATCGTCCCGACTGATTCAAAATGTAGCCCTCATGCGAGGAGGATTTTGGCCCATTACCATTCCCCTTTCGGAACGAGCCCGCTACATAGAGGCGACCGCTCAAGCTAACGCTGGAAATTACGAACCGTATCGAAACTACATCCTAGAAAAAGTCATCGACCAAGGCTTACAGCGTTTAGCAATGTATGACGAGCGGTTTGCCTGAAACTGGCCCTGGGTTTTACCGCCGGAGACGGTAACGCAATAGGTCTCGGGGGCGAAACGAAAGGCTTGCTGGATGGTCACCATTGATTGCGCGGACCATGATTCCGGAGGCGCCTCGTAAAGGCAGAAGGGTTGTTTTTTCGCTTTAGCTGCGAAAAATTGAGCGGGGGAGGCGCTTCTACCCCGACCTATATGGCCGAGGTTTCGCGCCGTCCACTAAGCAGAAAAAAATTACTGAATCTTCAGCAATTCCTCGGCGGACCACTCTTTGCGGTCGCCTTCCTTCGTGCGAACGGCGGCGACGAGCTCGGTTGAGATCGGGCCAGCGGTATTGCCCCATTCTTGACGAATGTAGGTCAGTACAGCCGCAATTTTTTCGTCGCTCCAATTGTAACCCGAACCCGCGACTTTACCGAAAACGGGCATGGCCGCAGCAGAGTAGTCGAGGCCCATCACTTTGATCGGACCTTTGAGGCCGTGGACCACAATGCGAACGAGGCGTTCTTCGGAGCCGGTTACCCATTCCGAGCCCGCGAGCGGTGGATTCACGCCGGCGAGGCCCTTACCGTCAGCTAAGTGACAAGCGATACAGGCGGCGGCGTATTGTTTTTTACCGAGGACGATCGGGTCGATCTTGGCGACGACTTCGGCGCCCGTCGAAGGATGGGCATTTTCGTCAAAAATGTTACCACTGAACTCACCCGAAAAGCGGCCCATGTAGCTACCGGCCCAGAAAATGAGTCCGCTGAATCCGAACAGCAGGGCGAGAGGCAAAAGTTTATAGTTACCCTTTTCGTCGGTTTGTTTGCCGGCGGCTTTTTCGTGAGCGGCGAGCAAGCTCGAGTCGCTAGCGGCCGATTGGGTGAGGCGAGGATCTTGATTCGATGACGTGCTCATTTGTGCGCCCCTTCCGCATGCGCTGCAGCCTGAACCACAGGGCGCGACTCGGGATAATCGTAAACGGTGTTTAAACTAAGGAGGTAGGCGACCAAGGTCTGGGCTTGTTCGCTAGGAACGACGGCGTAACCGTCGGCGGGGGCGGCGCTGCCTGTGAGTTTCAAAGCTTTGGCAGGGACTTCGCCCGTGACTTTGACTTGGTCAAACAAGAAAGCGTGGGCGGGCATGGCGCCTTGGCCGGTGTAGAGAAGATTCATCAAATCCTCGGCGTCGAGCGCGCTGGGTTTACGCCCGGCCGAATTGGTCAAGTCGGGGCCGATCCGCATCGTGCCGAGCTGGGGGAAGGGTTGGAAAATATAATCGCGGGCGACGCTTTGGCGCTCGCCCCAACCCCGGGTCTGATCGGCGCCGAAACCAGGACGACGGACTTGCTGGGTGTGGCAGGAGGCGCAACCGAGGTCACGGTAGACGAGTTGGCCGCGAGCGGCGACGCCTGGCATGCGGTCCGGGAAGGCTTTACCTTCGCCGTCATCAAAATACGGGGTCAACGCACCGAGTTGGTGGTTGGCGAGCAACACCACGGCAAACGAAACCGTGAGTGAGGTGAAAAGTCCGAGGAAAAAGAGCGTTCCGTTTTTCATTACGCGGTCTCCTTGATGTCGCTAGTGGCCTGGAAAAGCGTGGCCGTTGGGACGGTGGACTTGGCTGCTAGGGTTTGGAGGAAATTAACAACCAGCATGAGATTACCGAGCAAAAGCACGGTGTACGCGGCCGAAGCCAAGAGTAACCAGGGCCGGGTTGCCGCTGCGATTTCCGGGAACGTGACCGCCGGTTTGAGGAGCGCCTGGCCTTGCGTCCAACCCGCCACGCCGAGGCTGATCACGAGCATTAAAACCCCGAAGATCGCCGTGGTCGCGTGACCACCGATGAGCGCGGCCGAGGCCCAAGCTTTACCGGTTAGGCGTGGCACCGCGAAATACAGCGCACCGAAGAACAACATCGAGACGCCGCCGTAAAGGGCGAGTTGCTGCTGAGCCTGCGTGAAATAGGTGAACTGGGTGATGACGGCGAAGCCGCGAATCGAGGTGAGAGCATCCGCGCAACCGCCGATGACGTAAGCTAAGAGGCCGAAGGAGGTGAGTTTCATCACGGCTCCGCCTTGGCCGAGCGCGCCTTTGAGATTCATCCAAACAACGAAGTAGTGGAAAACGAGCAGCGAGCAGGAAACGATCGCGAGGGACGGAATCCAGGCTGGCACTGGCCCGCCGATCAGATGGCGGCCACCGGTCCAAGCCCCGACGACGATCAACACCCAAAACGCGAGCGAGGCCGATTGATAGGCGGGCAACACGCGGCCCGTAACTTTCGGCACGACGTAGTACGCCGCGGCGAGGGCCAACGGAGCGAGCCAGAGGGTGAACACGCCTTGGGCGAACCAACCGGCGGTGACGGCCTGCATCACGCCGCGCATTGGCATGACAAACAGCGCGACTTGGGCGACGGAGAAGAGCCAGGGAAACAGGAAGAGCGCGGCAAACACGTACCATTGCGAGGCGTAGCTTGTTTCGTTGCGGCGGCCCGACCAAGCGAGGACGCCGGCGACGGCGATCGCACCATAAGCGATCAACAAGAGCGGCTGCACGTAGCGCGGCAGTTGCAGGAGGCTGTGACCCGTGGCGTCACCGGCCATGATGCCGACCAAGGCGAGCGTGACCCCAAGATTCCAAAATAATGCGCCCACCGTAACCCAGTTACCGGCGCGTAGGGCTTCGCCGCCCAGGCGGGTCAAAACCCAGAGGCCGAGGGCCAGTCCAGCGTTGGCGAGCCAACCGTAAACAAACGCGGTCTCTTGGAGCGCTTGCATGTGCCCGTAAGTGAACCAAGCGCAGCTCGCGAGGAAACCAGGCGTGTGTAATTGGACGGAGGCGATGAGCGCCAGTACGCCGCTAATGACGAGCCAAACCAGGCCGGAGCCCAGCAGGAAGAGTAGCGGCCCACGGGCGTGGGCGTCGTTCGAGGAAACTTCTTGGGTGTCGTGGGACATCTCGGTCAGAGGGCTTAGGGAGGCAGACAGGTTATTTGCGGGCGCCGTTTTCCTGCACGATCAGTTCCATCGCGCGGGTGATGGGGAGCTGAACGACGCCGGCCTTTTGATCGACCCAAGCGTAGGAGCTGGCTTGCTTTTGCGCGGTGGCGCGGATTTCGGCGAGCACGGCGGCTTTAGACGCCGAGGTGGCTTTCCAAGCGAGATCTTCAGGGAGTTTCTCGGGCGCGACCGCGTAGGCCGCTGGAGGCGTTGTTTTCGAGTAGCCGTAGTAAACGACCAAGAGAAACACACCGAAGCAGCCCATGAGGGCGAGCACCGTCACAATCGAGACGGGACGGGGAGAATTTTGAGAGGAATCACTCATGGTAGGTGAGGCATTCGCCGATGCGAGGATCACGGATCGGGAACAGTTTGGTCGTCGGGAAGCTCTTTAAGTAAGACCAGATGCAGATCCCGCCCACGCCGACCACGGAGGTGAGGACCCAGAGAAGGTTGAGCGACAGGAAGGGCAACGGGTCGCCATGCGCGTCTTTCAGGGCGGGCAAGATGTTGTAGCACAGATCGACCAAGATCACGCCCAAGATCCAGATCGCCGCGGGGCGAATGTAGGCCGGGGTGACTTTGTGTTTGTAGGACAACAGATACAGAAACGGCGCGAGGAAGTGGCCGAAGAGGATAAAGAAACCGACGTATTTCCACTGGCTGGGCGTACCGTCGGCGTAGATTTCGCGTAAGTTATACCAGAAGGTTTCTTCGGGCACGTTGGCGTTCCAGATCAAGAAATACTGGGAAAAGGTGACGTAGGCCCAGAACACCGTGAAGGCGAACACCAAGAGGCCGATGCTGTAAAAATGGTTTTTATTGACGATGCCGCGATAATCACCCCGGGCAATGAGCCAGATCATGATGAGCACGCCGCAGGAGAGCGCGCCGCGCACGCAGTTGGCGAAAAACCACACACCATACATCGTCGAGTACCAGTGATACTCGAGGCTCTTGATCCAGTAGATCGCAGCGAATGAGAGGGACAGGGCCAAGAGCGGGATACCGAAGGCAGCGGTCTTACGATTCATATGCGTCCACTTCAGATCGCCATCGGCGTCTTGGCTGAACGAGGCTTTGCGCAGACGGGCCGAAAGCCACATCCAGATCACAAAAAACGCCGCGGTCATGCCCGTGAACATATTCAAGTTCAGGAAGCTGGCTTTTTTCGTGTAGAGGACGTCTTGGCCGACCGTGTGCCCGCCGTGCATGACGTGATCCAAATTCATCCAGGGCCAGATCAGGTCGCTTTGGTAAAACACCGAGGCGAGCCAGAGCGGCAAAAATAGCAGAGCGAGCCACTTGAAAGCCGAGAGGCCGTGTTCGAATTGGCGGCGAATGAGCACCGACCAATTCGCATCAAAGACGTGGTGGATCAAAATCAGCATCATCATGCCGATAGCGATCGCAGCCCAGAAGGAGAAACCGACGAGATACGAATACGCGACGTTTTGGGCGCCCGAAATGACTAGGCCTAAGGCCGTGGCGGCGAGACCGGCCACGCCGATAAGGAGGAATTTCCCCGCGGCGGGCGGAGTGGAAGAAGGTGCGGCGGGCGTGCTCATTTTAGGCCAAGCTCAGATTTGTGGGCACCGGGGACATCGGCAGTGGAGCCGGTCTGCGCACGTTGGAGCGCGCGGACGTAGGCGATAACGGCCCAGCGGTCAGCTGGATCGATTTTGTCCGCGTACGGGTACATGGTGTTTTTGCCGAGGGTGATCGTGTTGAAAAGTTCGCCTTCGGTCATCTTACGCAGGCGATCATCGTGGTACGTGGGCGTGGAGCCCATGCCGTATTTTTTGGTGATGCCGTTACCATCGCCGACGTTTCCATGACACGGGGCGCAGTAGATCGTGTAACGATCTTGGCCGCGCTCGAGGAGCTTGAAATCGACGGCGACCTCGCTCGGATAGCCGCGGGCAAAGGAGCCGTCGGCGTTTTTACCGTGATTCATGTGGTCGTTTTCCCGGAGCATCCCGCGCTGGACCGTACCCGCGACCGGCACGCGGTCCGCGCGGCCATCCGCAAAGAAGGCGCTCGTACCCTGCGAGTAGGGCTTGGGCTGGTGCTTCATGCCGGGGAAGGCCCACTCAGGGAACACATCCATCGGGGCCGAAGTGAATAGGGTGCCGCGGAATCCAAGAATGGAAACCGTCAACACGACGACGAAGAGAGTGACGAGGTAGACGTGGCGCATGGCTCAGGCTTCCAGCTCCGTGATGGCCTTGCCGCCGGCCTGCTCGAGGAGGGCCTTGGTGTTGGCTAGGTTAAAACGCGGATCGCGCGCTTCGATGACGATGAAGAAGGTGTCGTCCATCCCACGCTTGATGTCTTTGTATTTTAGGACGGGGTGGTAGTGCATCGGCAGACCGTTTAGGAAAAACATGCCGCCGATGGTGGCGAAGGCGGTGAACAAGATCGTCAGCTCGTAGCTCACCGGGAAAGCGAACATGGGGCTAAAGAAGGGCTTGCCGCCGACGATGAGCTTATAGTCCACCGCGCCGGTCCAGAAGATCATGGACATACCGGTGCAAAAACCGATAATGCCGCCAACCAGCGAAATGCGCGGGACGAGCGATCGACCCAAACCCATCGCGCCGTCGAGGCCGTGAACGGGGAACGGCGTAATGCAGTCCCAATTTTTGTAACCGGCATCGCGCACCTTTTGCGCCGCTTGATAGATCTCAGGCGCGGTGTCGAAGGTGGCGATCAGGCCGTAAGAGGAGGTAGCCATGGTCGTGACAGCTTAGTGGTGATCGCCGCCATGGACGTCCGCTTGCGGCGTGACGGCCTTGAGCTCTGCCATCGGCATGATGGGCAGGAAGCGAATGAAAAGGAGAAACAGCACCGAGAAAACGCCGAAGGTGCCGAAGAAGGTGAAGATTTCGACGATGCTCGGGGAGTAGTAACCCCAGCTCGAGGGCAGGAAGTCGCGGGCGAGCGAGGTGACGATGATCACGAAGCGCTCAAACCACATGCCGACGTTAACGAAGATCGAAAGGATCCAGACGAAGCTCGTGTTGTTGCGCACGGACTTGAACCAGAAGAACTGAGGCGTGATCACGTTACACGAAATCATGATCCAGTACGCCCATGCGTAGTGACCAAAGGCGCGGTTCACGAAAGCGAAGCCTTCATTCGGATTCGCCCCGTACCAGGCGATGAAGAACTCCATGCCGTAAGCGTAACCGACGATCGTGCCGGTCGCCAACGTGATCTTACACATGCAATCGATGTGGTACTGCGTGATCAGGTCTTCTAGGCCGTAGATCGCGCGCAGGGGGAGCATGAGGGTGAGCACCATGCCGAAGCCTGAGAAAATAGCGCCGGCTACGAAGTACGGCGGGAAAATCGTCGTATGCCAACCCGGCAAGAGCGAGACGGCGAAGTCGAACGAGACGATCGTATGCACCGACAAGACGAGCGGGGTCGAAATACCGGCCAACACCAAGTAAGCCATTTCGTAATTGCTCCAATGGCGGTTCGA
This sequence comes from Opitutus sp. GAS368, assembly GCA_945906965.1. Taxonomy (GTDB): domain Bacteria; phylum Verrucomicrobiota; class Verrucomicrobiia; order Opitutales; family Opitutaceae; genus Tous-C4FEB. The sequence goes on from CAMDRP010000107.1 coordinate 9,277, forward strand.
ACCACGCCAGCCCATCGCGAACAGACCATAGAGGGTCGCACGGAGCTTGTTGCCGGCGGCCTCGAAGCGGTCACGCAACACAGCCAAGTCAGGAATCAGACCGACATACCAGAACAGAACGGATACCGTACCGTAGGTCGAAACCGCGAACACGTCCCACTCGAGGGGCGAACGGAAGTTCTGCCAGATCACGTTGGAATTCGGGATCGGGAAGAGGTAAAACGCGTACCAAACGCGACCCACGTGGAACACCGGGAAAATGCCGGCGCACACGACGGCGAAAATCGTCATAGCTTCGGCTGCGCGATTGATCGAGGTGCGCCATTTCTGACGCAAAAGGCACAAGATCGCGGAGATCAGGGTACCGGCGTGACCGATACCAATCCAGAAGACGAAATTGACGATGTCCCAGGCCCAATTGACGGGATTGGCGTGGCCCCACACCCCGACGCCCGTGGCGACAAGGTAAACAATACCGGCCACGGTGAAGGAGGCGACGAAGCAAGCGAGAATGAAGCAGACCCACCACCACGTCGGCGTTTTGCCTTCGATGATGCTGCAGATTTTCTCGGTGATCCAAGCAAAGCTGCGGTTGTTCTCAACCAGCACCGCGCGCGGGAGCGAGGCCGGCTTCACCTCATGGAGGATGGCCGG
>CAMDRP010000108.1 GCA_945906965.1 Opitutus sp. GAS368
GCGACCTCATCATTAAAATCTCCGGCTACCACGAGACCGCGTGGGGCGCCCGCAGCGTGATCCTCGGCAGCGATTGCTCGCGCGAAGAATGGCAACACGGCCTCGCCCGCGCCCTTGAGCTCGCGCCAACGCACCTGCACGTGCTCCAATCCTTCAAAAAGCCCCGCCGCGCCCGTCACCGCGTCTACCGCCCCACCGCCGCCGCTATAGGCGAGGAGACCCCTCCCCGCAACGAGACCTCACCCGCGATGATCGCCGTCGAAGTCGACGGTCGTCTGCGCCTCTGCCCATATTATTTCGTGGTGGCTGGCCAGACTCGGCTGTCCGGCGCCTTGGCCACCTTCTGCCCGCCCGACAAAAAAATCATCCACGGCATGCAAGACGCCGCCTTACTACCGTGTCGGGTGGTCTGAGCGGTTAATCCCGCACGCTTTCTGGGCCTTTTGGGCTTTGAAGCTCACAAATGCGGGACCGAGGGTTACCTCAGTTGGGATGGTGCTTCATCGCTCCATCATTAACTAACAAAACACGGCCAGACCCCTTCGTTAGGCTCATTTATTTTGGCCCCGGAGGGAAAGGAATGGGGAAACTGCCTTATTTTGATCAAAAGAGGTGGCCCTAATAGAAAATTCCGTTATTTGGTGTCATGGAAATCAATCCATAACACCACCTCAATAGATCCGGCTATGCTTCGGCCGAGCCGTACGTTTCTTAGCCGTCTGCCAGCGCCAGATCGCCATAAACTCGAACTCTGACTAGTAAAGCACGGCCAGACCGTTTGTTTGGCCGTTTGCCGCCCTTGGTTTGGGCTTTTTTTGCATAACTTGACGGCCAAAACTCTGATGCCTTATTCGAACGACACCCACTCCGCAAACCTGCCTCCCATCCCATGAAGTTACCCTACGGTCTAGCATTCAAAATCAACACTTATGGCCGCTCTTTGAGCTGGTTGCTCATTGCACCCGCGCTGCTCGCGCAGGTGGCGACTCCGCCCAGCCCGCCAGTCCCGGCCGATGACGCGGTCCGGCTCTCGCCCTTTGTGATTTCTTCCGAGCGAGACTCGGGCTGGTCGGCCAACGACACGCTGTCTGCCACGCGCACCAAACAAGCGTTGAAGGACGTGCCGGTAAATATCGACGCCATCACTTCAGATTTCATGGAAGATCTCGGCCTGTTCACGGCCGATGAAACGGCTGCGTTTGTGGCCAACGTTTACGCGGCTCCGACCATGGAGAACGACAACCAAGGAGGAAACTTCGCGTTTCGCGGACTCAGTCAGGGCAACAACGTGAGCCGTAATTACTTCCGATGGAATATCCCGTCCGACACCTACAACGTGGAGCGAATCGATTTCGGCAAAGGCTCCAATTCCCTCATTTTCGGCGAGGTAGAACCGGGCGGACAAGGCGCGGTTTTTACCAAGCGGGCGTTGATGAAAAATTTCGGTTCCACTACGGCGATCTACAACAGTGACGGCGCCTACCGCCTTCAGTTAGACTACAACCGGAAATTGCGGGACGGCCTCGCGTTGCGTCTCAACACCATCAAGCGCGAGGAGCGCACGTATCAGGATGCATCCAAATACGGTCTCTTGGGCGCGACCTTAACCCTCACGTGGCAGCCGTTTCGCAACACCGTCATCCGCATTGAAAACGAGCGCGGCGATTTTGAAAACGCCCGCGGTTTTGCCGGCGTCTTCATCCGCGAGCAATCGGCGCGGTCCCTTGGCTACGGCACGCAGGGCACCTATTTCACCTCCGACGGCGTGTGGGTGCAGCAAGCGACGCTCTCAGCGGCGGACCGGGCAGCGGCGAACGGACCAGCGGGCGGTCAACCTTCGCTACTCGAAGGCGGTTTCTACGACGTGGCCCTGCGCAACGCCGCCGGGGCCATCGTCGGCACCAAGCGCATCGCCGGTTTACCGAAGCATTACAACATCCGCGGCTCGTTTGACCGCCAGGCGCGGCCCTTCGACACCTACTCGATCACGGTCGAGCAACGGGCGGGCCCGATCGATTTGGAATTGGCTTATAATTTCCAGAATCAAATGGCCCTGCGCACGGACAACTTTTTTAGCCAGACCGTCAGTCTCGATGTCAACGGCCGGCCCTTCATCGATACCACGCTTGACCAGAAGCGCTTCGGCAACGAAGCGGATTCTTTCCGCGGCACCGCGGTCTACAAGTTCGACAAGTTTAAATGGATGCAACAGCTCTTCGTTCTGAGCGCCGAGTACAAGGAGGACGCCACCGACAATCTCCGCTGGCAGTATTTTAACATCAAGGCGGTCGAGAACGGCACCGCGACCGCTCTTAACCTCAACACCGATCGCGGTCGTCTCCGGCTCTACCTGGACGATCCGAAATTTTACTCACGGGGGCTTTTCGAACAACTCAAACCGGAAAATCTGCCCGTGACGGACAAGGTTAATATGGTTGCGCTCCGCCTCTTCCCGGCCGGTACCTCGGCGACGAGCGGCACCGAATGGCGGCAGTCGTATGCCACGTCCTTCTCGGCCAGCGGCCGCTATTTCCGCGGTAAGTTGCAGTCGTTATTCGGCGCGCGCCGCGATTGGAACCGCGTCTATGAGTATGTCGGCACGCGCACCTTTGGCCGGTTCAACGAAGATATCGCTCCGCCCAAGCGGTCCGATGCGCTTCCGGGCGAATACGTCGAAAACATGTTCATGCATCAGGCCAACACCAGCTACACCGGCGGCCTGACGCTGGCACTCACCAAGGACATCAACCTTTACGGGGTCTATTCGGAATCGTTTCGTTTCCAGGACGCCCGCACCTTTGATCGCGAGCGTTTCGGTCCGATTGCCGGCGTCACCAAAGAGGTCGGCCTCAAGGGCAGCATTTTCGGCGACCGTGCCTCCTTCACCTTGGGGGTCTTTGAAATCGACCGCGAAAACGTGGTGCGGACTTGGAACGGAGTCATTGATTTTTCCGCCAGCGAGACCGAGGACTTGATGAATCCCAACAACGTGCTGCCCGGCGATCCCGGTTACCGCTATGTGGAACCGGGCACCGCCAGCGCCTCGCGTAACTACCGCTCCACGGAGAGCTCCACCGGGGCCGATCTCACCTTGATGGTGCGGCCTGTCCAAGGTTTGCAGCTGCGCTTCTCCTTTGGCCGCACCAAAGTTTTGGGTAATCCTGACTTCAAAGCCTTCCGCGGCTACTACGACGCCGCCGTCGCTCGCGGGAACGAAAGCCCGGCGATGCTCTCGGATGCGAAGCTCTTGCTCGATTCACTGGACATCGCGACCAAACCCGCCGGGGCGCGGGCCGCGCCCTGGTCGGCGAGCTGGATTGCGGACTATGCCTTTAACCGGAGCGCTTGGACTCCGCTGCGCGGCGTGCGGCTTGGGGTCAACGGCAGCTGGCGGGATGATTATCTGCTCGGCATCGCCAGCGGCCAGGAACTCGTCGGGGGTTCCACGCACCTCGTCGGCGCCTACGTCATGCGCGACCAAAAAATGTGGGGCCAACAGGTACGAATCCGCGCCGGGGTGAGGAACCTCTTCGACTTGGAAAACGAAGCCATCCGGAAGACCTCCTTCACGACCCTAGCGAACGGCGCCAGTGTTTACCGCTACAGCTATGTGATGCCCGCGCAGTATGATCTCACCTTGACGGTCAGGTTCTAAGATCGTCGACCTACATCTCCAAGAACCGGGTTTTCGCGCCGTTCGCTGAGATAAACACCGTCGGTTCCTTTCACCCCCCCCGTTTTACCCCCCCCCTGCTCCACCCTTCCGCCCCATGAACTCGCTCTCCCGCCGTCATTTTCTCGCTGCTTCTAGCGCTGTCGCTGCTGCCGCGCTCCTGCCGCGCCACCTTTTTGCCGCTGCTGTCGGCCCCGCCTGGCCGGTCGGTTGTTTCAATCGCCCGTGGACCAAGTGGTCTTACGACGAGACGCTCGATGCCATCAAAACTGCGGGCTACACCCACACCGGCTTGCTCACGCCCACCAAGGACGATCCCTTCACCGGCTCCAGCGCCACCCCAGAATACCTCGCCGCGCTCAAACGGAAAATCGCCGCCCGCGGCCTCAAGGTTAACATGACCGCCCTCCGCGTGAACACCGCGCTCGAGCTCCCCGCGGCCATCGCCGACACCCGCCAGCAGATCGAAAACGGCCACACCGTGGGCGTCGAATTCGCCCTCACTTTCGGCGAAGACAAACCCGATCGTTACGAAAAGTATTTCAAGATCATGGCCGACGCCGCGGCCTTCGCGGCGGAGCGCGGCATCAAGCTCGTCATGAAACCCCACGGCGGCGGCAGCGGCGCCTCATCGGAAATCCTGAGCGCGATCAAAACCGTCGGACACCATAATTTCAAAATCTGGTACGACGCCGGCAACATCATCTACTACACCGGCAAAGACCCCGTCGAAGAACTGAAACCCATCGTCCAACACGTCACCGGTTTCTGCGCGAAAGATTGCTCCGTCGCGCTCGACGCCGCCGGCAAGCGCAAGCCCGACGTCATGATCCAATTTGGCGCCGGTCAGGTCGACTTCGCCGCCGTGTTCCAAGGCCTGAAAGCCGGCGGTTTCAACGGTCCCGTGATGGTCGAATGCTGCAAGATCGGCGCGACCGCCGCCGAGACCACCGCCAACGCCAAAGCCAACCGCGATTTCCTCGCCCGCGTGCTCGCCGGCGTCTGAGCGCGCCGCGGTTAACTCGCGACGGCCCAAGGCCCGCCAGCAGCGGCCGCCTCGCCGCGGTAGAACCGCACAATCTGGCACTCGAGATCGGCGCGCGATTGCGTGCTGCGCAACGACGGCGCGGCGCTAACATCGGCCGCGTCAGCCAACAGCGGCGCGGCGTAATGCCAGCCAGCCACCGTGCGCACGATCGCGCCGGCAGCCGCAGCCGGACATTCGCCCAGCCACACGCGCGCCACGATTTCGCCGGCCTCGCCGCTGGGCTGCGCCGCGACCGCGCCGGCGACCCGCGCGAAGTGAATCACTCGCACCGGGGAGTTCATGCGGCGACTTGATCGCGACGATCACAGCCGGACGCGGCCGGGACTGAGCGGGCAAATTGCGCAAAAAAGCGGTCGCGGCGTTGGCGGGCTTCGGCGAGGTCTTTGGTGCCCAAGGTCCGCCGGATGCGGTCTTTGGTGAACGGCGTAGGATGCACCGTGTAGTGCAAAAACCACGTGCCGTGGTTATTCCACAGGTGGTGGTTGGGATTGGCCGCGGGACGGCGCAGGCCGGGTATGGAGTTGAGCGTGATCATGTTGCGTGATTTCTTGGTTGAGGAGGATCGCGCAGCAGGGGTGAAAACAAAAAACCGATCTGAGGCATCAGATCGGTTTCGTCTTCGGGAGCGTGCTTGGTTCGTCGCCCTTGCGGGAGACGCACATCCGAGCTTGCGCTCGATCCACCGTGGCCGCTCCCGGCCCGGTTGGCGGAACTGACTTTTGAGGGTCAGTTCATTCCTGATGCATCACTCAAAATGCCCAACGCCGCGCCGGGGTCGAGAATTTTTTTAGGCAGAGTTTGTCATAAACTCGGCGACGCCGTGGCCCGAGGGTGCAGCCGACGTGGCGCGCCAACGAGTTATTTCAATGCGGCGCGGACCAGGCGGTCGTCGCCGTCGTTGGGTGCGGGCTGCAACTTCAGAGCGGCGCAGAGGAGGTTGTAGATATGAATATTTTCCACGGGCTCGACGACGACGCCAGCTTTGAAGGATGGGCCGCTGGCGATGAAGATGCCGCGCATCGAGGCGTGGGCGGGGTCGTAGCCGTGATCGCCTTTGAGGAAGGCGAGGCGGATGCGCTCAAAGCGAAGGCGGCGCTCCACGTGCCAGCCGAGCTCGGGGACGATCCAGACGGGCGGGATGCGCGGGTTGTCCTTTAAGTGCAGCGCCGGCGGCAGATCAGCGGCGAGGTACGCACGGGCGTGCGGGAGCGCGGCGAGCCGGCGGACAAGCGCAGCGGCGTCACCGTCGTGCGGGCGCAGGCCGACGGCCGAGCCGTCGAAATCCACCTGCACCGTGGCGAGGTCGATGTAGTCGTCGAGGAGCATGACTTTATCGGCACTCACGGGCGCCATGCCGTGGTCGGAAACGATCACAAAATTCGGCGTGACGCCGGCTTCGGCCAAGCGCGTGCGGAGGGTGCCGAATTGCGTATCAAGGAGGCGAACGGCGGCGGCGAGTTCGGGGGATTCAGGGCCGTATTTGTGGCCGGCGGCATTGGTTTCTTCGAAATAGAAGGTAACCACGGCGGGGCGTTTTTCGGCGGGGAGCGTGAGCCAGCCGACGAGTTCTTCGAGGCGTTTTTTAAACGGGACGGAGTAGTCGTACTTTTTCCAATACGTGGGGCGCACGCCGTGATTTTCAGCCTCAGAGCCGACCCAGAAATAACTGGCGCTGGCGCGGCCTTGGCGGACGGCGGTCGTCCAGATCGGTTCGCCGCCCCACCATTTCGCGGCGCCAACGGCAGCGGCGTTTTTGTAGTTAAAAAATTCGCCGAGGACGGGGTCGTAGTGGTCGTTGTTGATCATCCCATGGCGCGCAGGATAAAGGCCGGTCACGATCGAGTAGTGATTAGGAAACGTGTTGGTGGGATAAACCGGGATGAGCGCGCGCGCGGTGGTGCCTTCGCGGATCAAGGCGCGGAGTTGGGGCGTCTCGGCGGGATAGAGATCGCAGTAATCCCAGCGAAAACCATCCATCGAAATCAAGATGAGCGGCGGCGTATCGGCCGCACGCGCACCGAACCAACCCGCGAGCATCAGCAGCAAAACGAGCCGGCGCGGAAACAATTTCATCTGGCGAGGCTGAGGCCGAAATCGGCCCAAGGGCCAGCCCGGTTTTCAGTGCGAGTCAGCCGCGCGCTCAGACGTCGGCGCGACCGCGATGGGGCGCGGCAGGCTTGCGCGGGGCCGGCGCCGGCGGGGGCGGGGGCGGTACGATCGGCGCGGGGGAAACTTCGGTGTTTAACGGCGCGGACGCATCAGCCTCGACCACCGGTTCGCTGGCGACGGGAGGCACGGGCGCGTCGGTGGCCACGGGCGAGGCCGGGATCGTGTCGGCGGGAGAGGTTTCAGCGGGAGTCTCGGCTGAGAGCGCGGCGACGGGTTGCGCGGAGGTGATGGCGGGCGTGAAGCTAGCCTGGTTTTGGCGGTATTCGTCTTCTTGAAGCGCACGCTTGAACTCTTCCTCGACGTTGCCCGTGGCTTTTTTCAATTCCTTCATCGATTTGCCGATGCCGCGGGCGAGCTCGGGGAGTTTGTCCTTACCGAATAGCATCAAGACGATCACGAGGATCAATAGCATCTCGGGTCCGCCCAAGCCATCGATGAAGGCGAGCGGGATGACAGGAAAATTCATACGAACAGTGTGACGCGACGCGGAGGAATTTGTAACGGGAAAAAATTCTGCGCGCGCCGGCGCCCAAGCGGACGGGCGCGCGGGCCGCGCTTAGGCGCGGAGCGTGCCGGCGGCCTGTTCAGCGAGAAACGTGGCGTAGGTTTTGGCGACGCCGTCGGTGAGCGTGATGCCGGCCCGCCAACCGAGCGCGGCGAGGCGGGAGACGTCCATGAGTTTGCGCGGGGTGCCGTCGGGTTTGGTGGCGTCCCAAACGATTTTGCCCGTGAAACCCGTGACGGTGGCGACGGTCTCGGTGAGTTCGCGGATGGTGACATCGGTGCCGGTGCCGACGTTGATCCAGTCGGGTGGATTTTCGAGCGTGAGCAGAAAAGCGCAGGCCTCCGCGAGGTCGTCGACGTGGAGAAATTCGCGTTTCGGCGAGCCGGTACCCCAGGCCACGACTTCGGCGCGGCCGGCGGTTTTGGCTTCGTGGAATTTGCGGAGGAGCGCGGGCAACACGTGCGAGTTGTGCAAGTGGTAGTTGTCGCCGGGGCCGTAGAGATTCGTCGGCATCGCGGAGTGGTAGAGCACGCCGTATTGCTTGCGGTAAGACTGGGCGAGCTTGAGGCCGGTGATTTTGGCGATGGCGTAGGCCTCGTTGGTGGGCTCGAGCGGGCCGGTGAGGAGGCAATCCTCGGGCATGGGCTGCGGCGCATGCTTGGGGTAAATGCACGAGCTGCCGAGGAAAAGCAGCCGCTTCACGCCAGCGCGATAAGCGCCGTGGATGGTGTTGGCGGCGATGGCTAAATTATCGAAGAGAAACTCGGCCGGGTACGTGTTGTTCGCGTGGATGCCGCCGACTTTCGCGGCGGCGATGATGGCGACGTCGGGCTTCTCAGCGGCGTAAAACGCGGCGACGGCCGTTTGCGAGGTGAGGTCCAGTTCGCGACGCGAGCGCAGGAGGAGCGTGACGCCGGATTCGCGTTGAAAGCGGCGCACGAGCGCGCCGCCGACCATACCTTGGTGGCCCGCGATGAAGAGCTTCATGCGATCGTCGTGTGCGCGGGTTGAGGCAAGCTGGCGATCTGAGCCTCGCGTTTAGCAAGTTCGAGGTCGGCCTCGGTCATGATTTTGACGAGTTCTTTGAACTTCGTCTTAGGCTCCCAACCGAGTTGGCGCTTGGCCTTCGCGGGGTCGCCGATGAGGAGCTCGACCTCGGCGGGACGCTCGTAGCGAGCGTCGTAGCTGACGTATTTTTCCCAATCGAGATTCAGGAGGCCGAAGGTTTCCTGAATAAATTCGCGGACGGTGTGGGTCTCGTTGGTGGCGACCACGTAGTCGTCGGCTTGGTCTTGCTGGAGCATGACCCACATCATCTCGACGTATTCTTTGGCGTAACCCCAGTCGCGGCGGGCATCGAGGTTGCCCATGTAGAGGCGGTCTTGGAGGCCGAGTTTGATGCGGGTGGCGGCGCGGGTGATCTTGCGGGTGACGAAGGTCTCGCCGCGGCGCGGGCTCTCGTGGTTGAACAGGATGCCGTTGGAAGCGTGGAGGTTGTAGCTTTCGCGGTAGTTCACCGTGAGCCAGTAGGCGTACATTTTCGCGCAGCCGTAGGGCGAGCGGGGCCAGAACGGCGTTTTTTCCGTCTGCGGCACTTCCTGGACTTTGCCAAACATCTCGGAGGAAGAGGCTTGGTAAAAGCGGCATTTTTTCACGAGGCCGGCTTCGCGGATCGCTTCGAGGATGCGCACCGAGCCGAGGCCGACGACATCGCCCGTGTATTCGGGGATATCGAAGGAAACGCGCACGTGCGACTGCGCACCGAGGTTGTAGATTTCTTCGGGCTGGAGCTCGTAGAGGAGTTTCACCATCTGCACGGAATCGGCGAGGTCGCCGTAGTGGAGGTGGAGTTTGACGCCGTTGACGTGCGGGTCGCGGTAAAGGTGATCGATCCGGCTGGTGTTAAAGGTGGAAGCGCGGCGAATCACACCGTGGACTTCGTAGCCCTTGGCGAGCAGGAGCTCGGCGAGATAAGAACCGTCTTGCCCCGTGATGCCGGTGATAAGTGCTTTTTTCATGCGATAAGCAACCACGCTAGCGAGGGAGCTTTCACTGGGGCAAGTCTCCATATATTGGCTTATAATGGAGATTATTAACCCGCGCGCGGCCCTCGCCGTGAAGGCAGGGGGCAAAGAGGGCGAGGCCAGCGACCGGCAGGTTCGGGTTGGCGATGATTGGCGGCGATTCACCGGGTGTTTTTTAACGAAGACTCGCTCGGAAATTCTATTTAAACTCCGCTCGATTTTCCGAGGGGAATGAGGCGACGCTGCATCTCGGGCATTGACGCCGATTTTACACAATCGTTTCCTCGCGGCCATGCATGCCAACAAACGAGTCGCGCTCGGCGTTAAATATAAACGCATCATTCTAAAACTTTCGGG
>CAMDRP010000109.1 GCA_945906965.1 Opitutus sp. GAS368
TCAGCGCGGTTGGTCTCGCTGCCGGGGCGGATGAAATTGTCGAAGCCGTACAATTCATGCCCGGCGCCGGAGGCCGCGAACGTGCGCGCAAGGGTGCCGCCCACGAAGCCGCAGATGCCGGTGATCAGAATACGCATGAGGGTAAGTTAAGGTAAAATCGTCGCGGGGGAAGATTTTTGCCGCGGCGAGAGCAGGTTTCTTGTCGGGCTGTGCGCGCATTAATTTCGCGATTGGGATAATCTTTCTTTCCCCGGCGGGATTTGCGGCTTTGCTGCGAACACCCCGTCACTCTTTTTCGTTTCCTTATGCTGTCCACCCCGTCCTCGTCACGTTGGAAGAAAACCGTCACACGCCTCATCGTGTTGCTGGCTTTGTTGGTAGGTTTGGGTTGGGGCGGGAAGATTTTGTGGCAACGGATCAGCCCGGGATTATTTGGCCACAAGCGGGAGGAAAAAATCCCGACCTCGCGCGTGAAGACCTCGAACATCGCCGAGGAAATCGTGGCCGTGGGCCGGTTGCGCGCGGTGTTTTCAACGGAGTTGCGCGCTGAAATCAGCGGCCGCATCACGAAAATCTCGGTCATCGACGGCCAGCACGTGAAACGTGAGGATGAGATTCTGCGGCTTGATCAACAGGATGTGCTCACGCAGTTGCAGGAATCCGACCGCAACATCGAGGCTTCGAAATTAAAAATGCAAAAAGCGCGGCGAGATTTTGAGCGCCAACAAGATTTGCAGAATCGTGGCTTGGTCGCGACGCGGGATTACGAAGAGGCGCGCACCGCGCTGGCGCTCGCAGAAAACGACTCCGCGGTCTTCATCGCCCGCGCGGCCAATCTCCGCGATAAATTGGCCAAGACGATTATCCGCGCGCCGCACGACGGGACGCTCTTGCTGCGTGATTTAACGGAGGGTCAATTGGTGACCAGCGCGGCGGCGCAAAATGGCGGTACGCTGCTTGGCGAAGTCGCCGACCTGAGGGCGCTCATGGTGCGCACCAATATCAACGAAATCGATGTGGCCCGACTCAAGGTTGCGGACGAGGCGCGCGTGCGGGTCGATTCGTTGAAAAACATGATGATGAACGGCGAAATCAAGCGCATCGCGACGTTTGCCAGTGAATCACTCGGGGATCGTACGCGGGTCTTTCCCGTGGATGTCGTGCTCGATGAAACAGATCCGCGGCTTCGCCCCGGGATGTCGGCTACGGTGATGTTCACCTTGGCGCAGGTGCAGGATGTGAACGCGGTGCCGCTTTCGGCGGTGTTTTCTAACGCGGACTCGGTGCGCTATGTTTTTCTGCGCAAGGGTGAGGGCTTTGAAGTGCGCGGTATCGATATCGGAATCGCGGATACGCGGCGCGTGCACATCATCGCTGGGCTCGAGGTCGGTGATGAAGTCGCGTTGATGCGCCCCACGGAATTTGAAGGCGAAATTCCGCTTACTAAACCTGCGGTGCCGGCCAAGCCCAGGACGCCAAAACGCGGTGGTCCCTGAGGTTTTTTATGCGCCAGATTTTAATGGGCATCGGTAGTGGTTGGAACGAGGTGCTGGCGCACAAGCTGCGCTCATTTCTTACGCTGTTTGGGATCATGTTGGGCGCGGCGGCGCTCGTCGGCATGCTCGGTGTGGTGAAGGGACTTTTACGTGGGATGGAGACGATGATATATGAGACCGGCGGCATTGAGCGGATCAGTGTAATGTCGCGGCCCGCGCCCGAGGCCCAGCGCGAGATCGCGGCGCTTTCGCCGGGGCGAACTTTAAATGATGTGGATGCGATTTTGGCTGCCGTGCCGCTGGCGCAAAATGTCACCGCGGAGGTGACGATTCCGGGTAGTGGGCGTATTTCGTTTCAAGGTCGTGCGACGTGGCAAAATGTCCGCGGGGTATTGCCGGCGACGTTTGTGATGGATCGTTTTGATGTGCAGATGGGCCGGACAATCGGAGACTTGGATAATGAGCTGCAGTCCCAGGTCGTTGTGCTCGGCTCGAATATCGTCGATCAACTTTTCCCGCGCGGTACGGATGCGTTGGATCGCGTCGTCACAATCAATGGCCAGCCGTTTACGGTAGTCGGGGTGCTGCGGGAATATCATAGCGGGATGGGCGGTGGTTTCAGTTCGAAAAATCAGGCGGTATTTATTCCGCTGACGACGTTGCAGACGTTGTACCGGCTCGATGAAAACGTGGACGTGCTTAACGTGAAAGTCGCCGATGTGGCGGACATCCCGGTCGTGTTGCAGCAGATTACCAACGTGCTCACGCACACGCATCGCGGGATTCAGGATATCCGTTTCGAGACGCGCGAAGATTTACTGCAGCGCTTCGAGGAGACGCGGCGAAGTTATGTGGTGTCGCTCGGCGGGGTGGCGGTGATCGGGCTGATCGTGGGCGGGATCGGGATCATGAATGTGATGTTGGCCTCGATCAACGAACGGGTGCGCGAGATCGGCGTGCGGCGGGCGCTCGGGGCAAAGCGCATGGATATCTTGATCCAGATTTTGGCCGAATCGATCGCGCTGGCGGCGGCGGGCGGAGTGATGGGCATGGTCGCGAGCGTGTTTCTGATCAAAGTGCTGCAAAAAATCGTGGTGGAGGCGAATCGCCCCGAGTTGTCGCCGGCGGCGTTGGCGATCGGGGTGTTGTTCAGTGGCTTGGTGGGCGTGGTCGCGGGGCTTTATCCGGCGATCCGGGCCTCGCGGTTGAGTCCGGTCGAGGCGTTGCGCTCAGATTGAACGTGCGCCTCGCTTGACGTGATTGGCGGCGGGCGTTGGCTTCGTAGCTATGAGTCAACTGCGGGCGGATTATAAGGCGGTTTGGACGTCGCTTTCCACGACGAAGGAAGATGCTTACATGGTCGTGTCGGGTTACACCGATGAGGAGAAATTTCACGCCGACGCGGAGGACACGTTGGATATCTTGCGTGCGACGACGGGCATCAAGCCGGATGATGTTTTCCTGGAGATCGGCTGTGGCGTCGGTCGCGTCGGGCGGGTGCTGGCGCCGCTCGTACGGGAGTGGATCGGTTGCGATGTGTCGCCCAATATGATCACCCTTGCGGGGCGGCGTTTGATCGGTCTACCGAACGCGCGGTTGCAGGAGATTTCGGGTTACGATTTGCAGCCGATTCCAGATGCTTCGGTCGATGTGGTTTATACGACGGTGGTGTTCATGCACCTCGAGGAATGGGATCGCTACACCTACGTGTTGGAGGCGATGCGGGTGTTGAAACCGGGCGGGCGTTTTTATTGCGACAATGCGGATATCGCTTCGGACGCGGGCTGGGCGATGTTTGAGGCGAGCCGGAAAATCGCGCCGGGTGCGCGGCCCTCACATATTTCGAAATGTTCGTCGGTGCCTGAGATCGATGCGTTTCTGCGTCGAGCAGGTTTTAAGGATGTTAAAGTCGCGACGCGGCCCATGTGGGTTTACGGTTGCGGCGTGAAGCCGTAAACCCGAACGAGTCACAGCGCTCTGAGAAGGGCATGAAAAAAGCGCGTCGAGTGGGACGCGCTTGGTGATGGGCGGTGAGACGGCTTAGTTCGTGCCGTGCGTTTTGGGCGTTTCGATCTTTTTGGGATCGGCAGGTTTCTCGCTCACGGGTTCATCCTTGGACGCAGTCTTGAATTCTTTAATGGATTGGCCGAGACCTTTGGCGAGGGACGGGAGTTTGGAGCCGCCGAAGAGTACCAACAAAATAACGAGAATAATAACGAGCTCGGGGGCGCCGAGTCCGAGGACGCTAGCGAAGGTAATGGGAGCAGCGGTCATAGTGGTGGCAACGTAGGCTCGAGGGCGGAGCTGTAAAGAGGGAAAGCGAGTCTGCGGTTGCACCCAACTGGTCTAAGGCAATGTGGGAAACACAACTTCCTCACCTACGGCTGGTTGGCCAGAGATGATCTGGACGCCTAGGGTACGGCCGCGGAGCTGTCGGCTGGTGCGAAGATTCGCGGTTACACGAAGTTCTGCGTCACGCGCGAACAGTACGATGTCGGGTTGCAGGGCGATCGGTGGGGCGGAGGGGGTGAGAGCCACGAACGCGAAGTTGCGTTCGTGGTCGATCGCGAGAATGCGGCCGACGAAGAGATTCGGGCTCGGAGCGAGTTCCGTCGCGGGGGTGCTGGCGTTTTTGGGCGCGGGCGCGGTGCTGCAGCCTAGAACCAAAAAAAACACCGCCAGCGGCAGGAGCGCGCGGGCGGTGCGTAACATCGGACGGAATCTCCTTACGAGGATTTCGGGCCGGGGATGGTGGGTAAGAAGCCGGGCATCGCAGGGCCGCCCGGTAGGCCGGGGAGGCGCGCGGTGGCGGCGACTTTGAGCAGGTTCTGGGCGTTGTCGATCTGCTCGGCGTCGAAGAAGCCGTGGAGTTGGCGAATGCGCGTGGGGTGGCGCATTTTGCGGAGGGCTTTGGCTTCGATTTGGCGGATGCGCTCGCGGGTGACTTTGAATTGTTTGCCGACTTCTTCGAGGGTACGGCTGTAACCGTCGACGAGGCCGAAGCGGAGGGAAAGCACGCGGCGTTCGCGTTCGGTGAGGGTGTCCAAGACATCGATGATCTTTTCGCGCAGAAGCGAATAAGCGGTCATGTCGTAGGGATTCTCGGCGGATTTATCCTCAATGAAATCACCGAAGGAGGTGTCGTCGCCGTCTCCGACGGGGGACTGCAAGGAGATGGGTTGTTGGGCCATCTTCATGATCTGCTGCACGCGTTCGACGGGCAGGTTCATCTCGTCGGCCACTTCTTCGGGTGTCGGCTCGTGACCGAATTCCTGGAGAAGTTGTTTCTGGACCTGCATGACCTTGTTCAGCGTCTCGATCATGTGGACCGGGATGCGGATGGTGCGGGCTTGGTCGGCGATGGAGCGGGTGATGGCCTGGCGGATCCACCACGTGGCGTAGGTCGAGAATTTGTAGCCGCGGCGGTATTCGAATTTCTCGACGGCCTTCATGAGGCCCATGTTGCCTTCTTGAATGAGGTCGAGAAAGGAGAGGCCGCGGTTAGTGTATTTTTTCGCAATCGAGATCACCAGACGTAGATTGGCTTCGACCATCTCGGTCTTGGCTTGGTGCGCCTCGCGGATGTGGACGTTACTTTGGGCGACGACTTTGAGGAGGTCGGCCGGGGCGATGCGCTGAGCGGCTTCGACTTGTTTGAGACGGGCGTTGATCGCCTTGGTGTCGAGGGCGGCGTCCTTCTTGGTCTTGGGGTGCTTCGCCCGGTCGAGTTGGGCGAGGAGCGTCTCGATTTCCTCGAGGGCGGGGCGCAGGGCTTCGAGGTATTCCTCGTAGACTTTGAGTTTAAAGAAATATTTGCCGAAGGTGCCGCGCAGGATGTTTTCGCGTTTTTTGAATTTCGCGTGAATGCGTTTGCGGTCGGCCTCGGTGCGGGCCTTGACGTATTCAGCCCACGCTTCAGCGGTGCCGGCTTCGGATTTCTGGGTAAGTTCGACGAGTTTTTCGAGGCCCTTGAAGTAGGCGTCGCGCGACTCGATTTTCTTGTCGATGACGATGCGATCGAAACGTTCTTCGCGGGTAATGAGCTTGGCGCCGAGGGTGCCGATATGCGCACCGACGGCGGAGGCGACGAAGAGCGCGTCCATGGCCTTAGCTTCGGCGTTTTCGATGCGCTTGGAAATTTCGACTTCTTGTTCGCGTGTGAGCAGGGGGACTTGGCCCATCTGCTTCAGATACATCCGGACGGGGTCGTCCAGGATGTCGTTTTGGGAGGTGCGGGATTCTTCCTCTTCGGCTTCTTCCTGGCGGGCCTTGAAATCTTCGACCTGATCGGGCTCGAGGATTTCGATTTCAAGGTTCTGTAAAATGGAGAGGACGTTGTCGATTTCCTCTTGGTTTTCGACGGACTCGGGCAGAGCCTCGTTGATGTCGTCGAAGGTGAGATAGCCCTGTTCCTTGGAGTGGCGGATCAGTTGGCGGATTTTTTCGTTGATGCTGCCGGGCACGGCGGGAACGCCCTCGGTGGAATCGGCGGGGGCATTCGGCTGGCGGCTGAGGACGGCCTCAACGGCTTCGGATTGGGCGGAAACGGCGGACTTGGCTTTGCGCGGCATAAATAATAAATGTACTGAAGTCTTAAAAAACGCAAAAAGACGCTCAACCGACGAGGTTGAGCGTAATGGGCTGGCGTAACTGACGTTGAAGTTCTGAGCGTTCTTTCAAGAGTGAAATAGGGTCAAAATCACTGTCCGGTTGGGGGTTGGCCAAAGCAAGTTCTATTTGGCGGAGGCGGGGCTCGAGGGCGCGGGCCCGCAATTGCTGCAAACCGGCTGCGGCAACCTTAGCGGGGTCGTCCAACTCGAGGGCGTTAAAAATAAGAGTGGCGACCAGGGTGCGCTCCTCGTGCGTTTCTAGCAGGGCATCGAGGTGCTCGCGCCCGGGCCAACTGTTTTGCTCGAATTCGGCGAGGACGCGGTTGAGCAGGGCGCCGGCGATGTGCCCGGTGTCGATCCAGTCGTGCGGGATGGCGGCGGCGAGGGCGCGGCCGAGTTGTTCGTGGTTAAGAGCTAATAAAAGAAGGTGATGCTCTGCGGTATCGGTGACTGCGGCAGGGGCTTGCGTCGTGTTGACAGAGGCGGGCCGGGCGGCGGCTTGCCGATTTTGGCGGGCGAGGGCGGTCTGAAAATCGGCGGCGAGGGCCGGCAGGGGCACACGCAGGTGGATCGCGGTTTCAGACAGAAATTGGGAGCGCGCTACCTGACTTTCAGCCGCGGCAATCAGTTCGTAAAGTGCCTGGGCGGCTCGGGTTTTGTGCTCAGATGTGGCGTTGGCGGGATCGGGCAAGGTGGCGCGACACGCAAACGCCATCGCGCTCTGGGCGCCGCGGCGGACTTCTTCGTAGGCGGGCAGGCCGCGTTCTAGAAATAGTAGATCGGGATCGAGTTTCGAGGCGCCGGCGAGCGTGAGAAAACGTACCTCGAGTCCGGCTTTCAGGGCCATCGGCAGAAAACGCAGGGCGGCTTTTTGGCCCGCGCTGTCGCTGTCGAAAAAACATTCGACCTGCGTGTGGTAGCGCCGCAGCAAAACGAGTTGGCCCTCGGTGATCGAAGTACCCTGGGGTGCGATCGCGGTTTTGAGGCCGACCGACCAGCAGCGAAGCGCATCGAGCTGGCCTTCAACGATCACAAACGGGTGCCCCTCGCCGACGTGCGAGCGGGCGCGGTCGAGGTTAAACAACAAGTTGCTCTTCGTGAAGATGGGCGTCTCGGGCGAATTGACGTACTTGGCTTCGTGTGCCGGATCGTCGGCCGGAGTGAGTTCCGTCTGTCGCGCGGTGAAGGCGACCACGCGGCCTTGGTGGTCGCGGATCGGGATCATTAAGCGCCCGCGGAAGCGTGGACGGAGCGCGGCGCCAGTCAGAAGCGCATCGTCGTAAATAAAAAATAATCCGCACTGCCGCAGCGCGGACTCGGAGAATTTTTTCCGCAGCAAGGCCGCGCCTAGGCCACTGCCCGTGGCATCGGCTGCGCCGATCTTGAATTCGTCTGCGAGTTCGAGCGGGAATTTGCGCTGCTCGTGCCAGAGCTTGCGCATGAATTCACCGGTCGCGTCCTGGGCCTTGAAGGCTTGGTGAAAATGTTCGGCGGCGTGCTCGTGCAGATCGTAGAGTTCCTGGCGCAGCGAACGTTCTTCGCGGCTCGGCCCGCCTGAGCCCGCTTCGTACTCGATGGGTATGTTGAATCGTTGGCCGAGCGCTTCGACGGCCTCCGTGAAATTTAATTGTTCGGTCTCACGTACGAAGCTGATTGCGTCGCCGGCTTTGCCGCAACCGAAGCATTTGAAAAACCCCTTGTCGGTATCGACGTTGAAGGACGGGGTCTTTTCGTTGTGAAAGGGGCACAGGCCTTTAAGTCGGGCGCCGCCGGCCTTGCGCAACGTGACGACACGCGAAACCACGTCGGCAAGATTGACGCGTAGTTTGAGGTCGCGGACGCAGCTGGGTTTGATGGCGGGCATGGACGTTTCAGTAAAGGAGCGAGCGATACCCCTCTACACTAGGGCGCGAATCGCATCGAAGAATGCACTTTCAACCCGAGGGTGGCGCTGTCAAGTTTCGTGCTTTATTCAGGAAACATTGTCCGACGGCGGGCGACCTACTTTTTACTCATGCTACGTTTTCCCCTCATCGCCTTGCTCGTTTTATGCTTCGTATCGACGATTACCGTCGCGCGAGCCGCAGACGGCCCACCGTCGCCCGCTCCTGCGGCGGTGGCCAAAGCCCCGGCGGTTGCGGCTGCGCCGATCGCGCCGGTTTGGCAGGCTAAATTATCGACTTTTGACGACTACGCCTATGAACAAAAAGTCGAATCGCTGATCGCCACGTTCGAGCAATCTACGGGCAAAAAACTGGTCCCGGGTGAAAAAAAGAAAGTAGGCCTCAAGGTTTACACCGATTCTGGCGCGGGCATGGCGACACCGTTGCCGCTCGTGCGCGGGGTGATTCGCGCGCTCGTGAAACGCGGTTTTTCGAACAGCGACATCTTTCTTGTCGGCCTGAATCAACTCCGTCTGCGTATGACCGGTTATCTGCCCTCGCTCGTAACCGGCGAGACGCCGTTCAAGGGGAACCTCATCTATGTGCTCGAGTCCGGCCGCTTCTACGATCCGGCGTGGTTCTACGACAGCCCGCTCCCGCAGCGCTTCGATCCGATTTTCGCCGAATCACAGACGAAAGATTTCGCGAACAACTCCTCCAAGGATGAAGACCGCAAGAGTTTCCTCGCGACGCCACTTTTCTTCGATGCGGATTTCTGGATCAACCTGCCCGTTTACACCGATCATCCGATCCTCGGCATCAATGGCGCGCTTGTAAACGCCACGCTCTGGAATGCCTCCAATACCGCGCGTTTCTTCCGTTCGCCGGCCAACGCGCCCGCCGCTGTCGCGGAAATGAGCGCGATCCCTGAGCTGCGCCAGACGTGGATGTTTACGATTACGAGCCTTGAGCATTACCAATACATCGGCGGACCGTTCTTTAATTCGCTCTACAGTAAGACCGAGCCGCTGCTTTGGCTCAGCACCGATCCAGTCATGCTCGACTCGCTCATGCGCGCCAAGATCGATCGGGCCCGGCGGCAGAATGGCTTCGAAAATGTTTCCGAAGAAATCCGCACTTTGGAATTCGCCGAGACCCTTGGCGTCGGTTCCACGCGGATCAAGAAGGCGAATATTATCGAGGTAAACTGAGCCTTAGCGCGATTTTCGCGCGACCGTTTCAAACCCAAACTTCCGGACGTTCCCGGAAGTTTTTTTATGCCTTGCGCGCGGCGAGCATGAGGGCACTGCCGTGGATGTTCGGATGTTGTTCGATCCGAAAATCGGTGAAACCGAATTTCTCGAGGGCGCCGACGATTTCAGATTTCTCCATCCAATAACTGTAAATCTCACCGCCGCCGCAGAAGCCTTTCCAGTCGAGCGAAGGGCCGTAGTTGAAACGATGGACCGTGTGTTTGTAGCCGGCGTGTTCCATCGGCAAGGCCTCGGAAAACTTGGCGCCGGGGACGGGGTTTTTTGCGACGAACTCGGGGTCGTAGAAGACTGTCCACAGAAAGATCGCTTTGCTGCGCCGACCGAGAAGCTCGAGCAGTTCTACGGGATTGGTGAGGTGGTAAAGGATGCCGCAGGCGATCGTGATATCGAAAGTGCGCTCGTTCGTGTGCAAATAGGAAAGGACATCACCGAGCAGGAATCGGGCTTGGGGCATGCCGAAGGTTTCTTTAGCGATGAGGCACTTTAAGTACGCTCGGGCGTT
>CAMDRP010000110.1 GCA_945906965.1 Opitutus sp. GAS368
TAACTCGCCTTGCCCGTGGCCAGGGTAAGCGCGAGCGACTCCGCATTCATGAAGGCAAACATCAGCACCTCATTTGTCAGGTAATCCGTGGTGATACAGGGAATTAAACCGTCGGACCCAAACTTAGGCTGCAGGGTCGTGCCGAGCTCAATCTCAGCTGGGGTCGTGCGGGCCGGAAATACAAACGTGCTCATGAAAATAGGAAAATATTAAACGAGGCCATCGAGTTTTCGAAGGTAATCGAAGCTGTAAAGTCCTGTGCGGTGCCCATCGCTAAAATCAAAACGCAACGCGTAGTTCCCGACCTGTTCCCAACCGAGCACCATAACGCCGCTGAATTTTTTGGGGCCGGCACCGCCGTATTTGTTGCCCAATATATCGTGCTCGCCCTGCGTCTCGGCACTCGGCGAGGCCGCGCGCAAACGCTCGCCCTTAAAATAGGATTCCTTCGCATCGCTCCAACGGATCGCGACTTCGTCCCCGACGAGCTGAATATCTGCTGGCAAAATCATGAGCCCAAACAATCAACGCTCACGCGGCCACATCAACCCCAAGTTTGCAATCGGCCGCAGGCCCGTCGACTGACTCCATCAGACCGAGCACTACACCCGTGCGCAAAAAAAAGACGCCGGTATCGCGAAGATACTGGCGTCTGGATGTTTGGGTAAGCTGCGCAGGCTGCGAATTAGGCGACGCGTTCGACGATCAAGGGCGGCGGGGTCGGACGCTTCGGCGCGAGCCGGTAGGCGTTCTTGAAATGCTCCAACGCCTGCTCGAGCTTCGACTCATCGTTGTAATGGATCATCATGAGTGGCTCACCCTGTTTAACCTGGGTGCCGACCTTCTTGATTTCCGACACGCCAACGGAGTGGTCGATCTTGTCGTTAGAATTTTCTTTGCCGGCACCGAGGAGGTGGACGCCGCGGGCGATCATCGCGGCGTTGATCGTGTGCACGTAGCCGCGTTTGGGCGCGGGAAGCTTGCGGATGTGCTTCGCCGCAGGGAATTTTTCCGGATGATCGATGAACGAGGTGTCGCCACCCTGGGCCTTGATCAAATCCTTGAATTTCTCGAGGGCGGAGCCATCGGTCAGGTGCCGTTGGACGGTCTGCTTGGCGGAGAGCGTGGAGCCCGCCACGCCGGCTAGGCGGACGATTTCCATCCCGAGCTTCAGCACGAGTTCCTTCATGTCCTCGGGACCTTCACCCTTGAGCAGGGCGATGGCTTCTTTGATTTCGAGCGAGGTACCGACGGTGTCGCCCAAGGGCTGATTCATGTCGGTAACGAGAGCGACGCAGCGGCGCTTCATGGAGCGGCCAACGCGCGTCATGGAACGGGCGAGTTGTTTAGCTTGCTCGAGATCTTTGATGAAGGAGCCATTGCCCCACTTCACGTCGATGACGAGGCCTTCGGAACCCTCGGCCAATTTCTTGGAAAGCACGCTACCCGTAATGAGGGGCAAGCTGGGGATCGTGCCCGTCTCTTTACGAAGGGCGTAGAGTTTGGCGTCAGCCGGAGCAAGGTCGGAGGTCTGGGCGATAATCGCGCCGCCGATTTTCGCCAACTGCGAGGCGAATTGCTCATTCGAAAGCTGGCTCTTGAAGCCAGGGACCGAGGCTAATTTCTCGAGGGTACTGATGACGTAATCGTGTTCGACGCCGCACATCATGGGGACGACGACGCCCGCCGCCATGGCGAGAGGCACGAGCACCAGCGAGGTCTTATCACCGACGCCGCCTGTGGAGTATTTGTCGATCTTGGGCTTTGCGATGTGGGAAAGGTCGATTACTTCGCCAGAGAGCATCATCTCTTCGGTCAAGTCGGCCGTCTCTTGGGCAGACATACCGGAGAAGTAAATCGCCATAGCCAATGCGGCGAGTTGATGTTGGGGCATTTCCCCGTCGAGCGTGCTGTCGATGATGAATCGAATCTCCTCTTGGGTGAATTCACCGCCGTCGCGTTTCTTTTCGATAAGAAACTCAAACGTGGGTTTGATGAAACGACGTGCTGGGATTTTGCGTTTGCTGCTCATGGAATGATTTAGCGTATAAGGGAAGAACTGCCCGAGACCTAGAAAAGGTCGCGACTAAAGTCCCTTTAGCCAAAAAGTCGAGGCTGAACTGCCTAGGCCCACCCAACCATCGCCATGACGGCTCAAGCGGGACGCCGCACTCCACGCTTGCCCGCCCACCCACCACCCCCCTCAAGTGAGGCGATGCACGTATCGTTTGACCTCGCCGCTGCGCTCGATGCAGCCCTCAGAACCGCCGCTGCCAGCGCCCAACTGGAGAGCGCGGAATTTAACCCTGAGTTGCGCACCGCTGACCCGCGACACGGCGATTTTCAGGCCAACGGCGTGCTCGCCTACGCCAAAGCCCGCAAGCTCAACCCCCGCGCCGTCGCCGAACAACTCGTCGCCGCCCTCCCCCTCGCTACACTAGAATTCTGCACCGCCACCATCGCCGGTCCAGGCTTCATCAACTTTACCCTCACTCCGACCGCGCTGCTTGCCTGGATTCAAGCCCAAGGCTCGCTCGCCCAGATCAAAGCCGGGGCCGCTTCCCTGCACCACGGGCATCGCTACGTCGTTGATTTCAGTTCACCCAACACCGCTAAACAGCTGCATGTTGGCCACATCCGTGGCATGGTCATCGGCGAAGCCATTTGTCGGCTCCTCGCCTTCTGCGGCGCCGAAGTCATCCGCGATAATCACATCGGCGACTGGGGCACGCAGTTCGGCAAACTGATTTGGGGTTATAAACACCTCCTCGATGCCACCGCGCTCACCACCGATCCGCTCGAAGAACTCGAACGGATCTACAAAGCCGCCGACGCTGCCGCTAAAGCCGATCCCGCCGTCCTCGACGCCGTGCGCAGCGAACTAGTCAAACTGCAATCCGGCGACGCCGAAAACCTCGCCCTCTGGCACAAGATCATCGCCATCAGCGCCAGCGCCTTCACCGAAATTTACCGGCTCCTTGATATCCACTTCGACCACCAGCTGGGGGAAAGTTTTTACAACGACAAACTCCCGCAAGTTTACAAGGAGCTCACCGCCGCCAAACTCGCCGAAGAATCCCAAGGCGCGCTCGTCGTCTTCCACCCCGAGCATCCGCGTTTTAAGACTCAGCCTTTTATCATCCGCAAGTCCGACGGCGCCGCCAACTACGCCTCCACCGACCTCGCGACGATGCTCTACCGCGCGGAGCATTTTGAAGCGGACGCCATCGTCATCCTCACCGACTCGCGCCAATCCGATCACTTTGAACAACTTTGGCTGACCACCCAAAAATGGTTCGGCCAGACCCAGCGTGCGCTCCCGCGTTTTAACCACGTCTCGTTCGGCTCCATTCTCGGCGAAGACGGCAAGGCCATCAAAACCCGCTCCGGCGATCCCATCAAACTCAAGGCGCTGCTCGCGGAAGCCATCGAGCGCGCCTACGTCCTCGTCACCGCCAAAGCCCCCGAGTTGCCCGAGGCCGAGCGGCGCGAGATCAGCAGCGCCGTGGGCCTCGGCGCCATTCGCTACGCCGACCTCGCGCAAAACCGTAGCAGCGACTACGTGTTTGCTTGGGATAAAATCCTTTCCTTCGAGGGCAACACCGCGCCTTACCTGCTTTATGCCGTGACGCGCGTGCGCTCCATCTTCCGCAAGGCCGGACTCGACCCGGCTAACGCCTCCGCCACTGACGGCGCGACTCCGCCCGAATCTCCCGCCGAACTCGCCCTCGCCCGCAAACTCACGGCTTTCCCCACCGCACTCCAACTCACCACCGCGCAACTTCGTCCCCATTTTTTGTGCACCTACCTTTACGAACTGGCCGGTGAATTCAGTTCCTTCTACGCGGCTGAAAAAGTGATTGTGGACGATCCCGCCGTGCGTGCCCGCCGCCTCCTGCTGTGTGCCCGCACCCTGCTTTTGCTCGAAACGGGGCTCCATCTGCTCGGTCTGCGCACCCTGGCTCGCATGTGAACCTGCCTGGGGTCACATTGAACAGACCCGCGGTCCGTAAATTGCTTGCAGAACACACTTGCCGCTCAGCCGCGCAAAAACACGTTACAAACGATGGACACGCAGGAGTTCTACATTCGACAAACCTCCGAGAACGAAGCCCGTGGTCCCTATAACCTCGAGCAACTGATCTCGCTTTGCGAAATCGGTAGCGTGACCCATGATACCCTTTTTTACGACGCCAACACGGAAAATTGGACCCCGATAGGTGAAAACGACGATTTGAAAAAATCTATTTTCCCCGAAGATACCAAACTCAGAGCAAGTCGGGAGATTAAAGACGCTCACAAAGCCACCTTTGGCCTGTACGCCATCATCGCGATGTTGGTGATCAGCGCTGCGGCCGAAATCCTGCCCGGTGTAGATGTCATCACGTCACTCTCCCTCTCGAGATTGATCGAGCAACCGCTCATCATTCTAGGGGGTTTGGACCTACTTTTAGCGCTTTTCATCTACCTAGGCGCGGTTGAAATTTATCCACTGATTCGGGTGCGCGCCGCGTGTGGTGTGGGTATTTTCGGAAGTATTTTTTTTCTCCAAGCTCGCTATGGGCTAATGCTCGCAGCCATTGGAGGTTCGATCGGCCTTTATTTGTCCGCGGTGGTGGTAGCGCCTAAGCGCGCTCAAGTGTACCACGCGACCGGGCTGATCGGACTGGGGTGCGTGGCCTGGCATTTCCTTTCCAACTGAGCCCTAAGCTCTGGTCCTTTTTATGTCGCGGCTTAAATCTTCTGGGCAACGTCTCGCCCAACTTTATCGCATCGAAATTTGGGCCCAAGCGCACCTTCGTGATACGTCTTTTCGCGGCTGGTGCTATGCTTTGCTGCGGGTGATTTCGATCACCACCACGGTCTTTTTTGAAACGAAAATCCCCGCCCGCGCCGCGGCGCTCAGCTTTAGCTCCTTGCTTGGCCTCGGGCCGCTGGTGGCCATCGCGGTACTGATCGGCGGTTTCATGCTCGGGCAAAACGACGACCCCAATCTCGTCGCCAATAAACTCGGCGAGCTCATGGAAACCGTCGCACCGCAACTGCGCCAGCTCAACACCCTCAACGCCCCGGAGCAATCCGCCGCCGCTAATGTCAGCCCTGAAGTCATCAACCTCATCAACGGCATTATCACGGGCGCACGTTCTAGCGCGGCCGGAGTCGCCGGCGTGTTCTCGCTGATCCTGATCGTGCTCCTGCTTTTTAAGTCCATCGAGGATGCGTTTAACGATATCTGGGGCGTCCGTCTCGGCCGCTCGCTGCTGATGCGCGTGGTCTTTTACTGGACGATTCTCACCCTCGGCGCCGTCCTCTTTTTCGCCACCATCGCGCTTTTAGGCGCGGGCGCCTTCGTCAACGTCTTCGTTGAAAAACTCCCCGGCGGTACCGGCCTGCTCGCCGTCCTTCGCTGGCTGCTGCCCGTGATTTCACTCACGATGCTGGTTGGCCTGCTCACTCTGGTTTACCGCATCATCCCCAACACCCGCGTCTATTGGCGAGCCGCGCTGGTCGGCGCCCTCGTCGTCGCCGGCCTGCTCATGCTCAACAACGTCGTCGCACTCCTTTACGTACGCCGCGTCTACCTCGAGCGCAGCCTTTACGGGTCCCTCGGCATTCTGCCGGTGTTCATGCTGGGGCTCTACATCTTCTGGCTCTACATACTGATCGGCGGCGTCATCAGCTACGCCGTTCAAAACGTCCATTACCGCAACAGCCAAGCGGCCTGGAGTGGCCTCACCGAAGCCATGCGCGAACGCCTTTCACTGGTCGTACTGCTCACCATCTGCCGCCGCTTCCAGTCCTGCCTGCCACCCACCTCCGCCGCGCAAATCAGCGACCTGCTCAAAGTCCCGACCCAGGTTCTCAACGAATGCCTCAACCGCCTCGTGAAGATTAACCTTATCACCACGCTGCGCCCCGCCGCTGGCTCCAGCGCCACCGACT
Organism: Opitutus sp. GAS368; assembly: GCA_945906965.1. GTDB lineage: Bacteria > Verrucomicrobiota > Verrucomicrobiia > Opitutales > Opitutaceae > Tous-C4FEB. Next base: position 5,944 of record CAMDRP010000110.1, read on the forward strand.
ATCTCTACCAACCCGCGCGGCCCCTTAGTCACATCAGCCTCTACGATTTCAAAAACCTCGACGACAACCTCGGCGACGACCCCGTCGGCCAAGCCCTCGAACGCATCGAGCCCATCTTGAAGCATTACAACGCGGCTCTCGACCAGATCGGCCAACAAGCCTTCTTCACCCAATCACTCCAACAACTGCTCGCCGACCACCCCTTCGATGGCTCCCGGCCGCCCTCTTAAGACCCTCGCTTAGAGCCGCCCCCAGCTTCCGCGAGAATTCACCCTTGCCACACCCTCTGCCCGACCTAGCCTTCGACCCTCTATACCCATGATTTCCTGGATCCAACGCACCTTCCAGCAGCACTTCAAAATCGTCTTCGCCGTGCTGCTCGGGCTGATCATCATCTCCTTCGTCTTTACGATCGGTGCCGCTCCCGGTATCGGCCAGGCGGAACGCGCCATCCTTAAGCGCGAGTTTTTCGGTTACAACTTGAGTTCCACCGTCGACCAACAACGCCTCATGGGTGACGCCGGCCTCAGCGCCAACCTCCAAGTCGGTTACGGCCTCGAAGCCGAACAAATCCAAAACTACGCCTTCCAACGCGCGGCCACCCTCCACCTCGCCGACGAGCTCCATCTCCCCGCGGCCACCTCGGCCGAGATCACCGAACAGATCAAAACCCTCCGCGCCTTCGCTGGCCCCGATGGTCAATTCGACGCCGCCACCTACAAGACTTTTCGCGACAACCTAAAGTCGAACCCACGCCTCACCGAAGCCGACATCGCTCGTGTCATCGGGGACGACGTGCGCGCCGATAAAGTTCAAAAACTCCTCGGCGGGCCTGGCTACGTCCTCCCGACTGACATCAAAAACCAACTCGCCCGCGCTGACACCACCTGGACCCTCGCGACCGCTGCGGTCGACTACAACAGCTTTAACCCCACGATTCCCGCCACCGACGCCGAGCTGACCAAATTCTTCGAAGAATCCTCCTTCCGCTACGAAATCCCGCCGCGCATCGTCGCCACCTACGCCGACTTCCCCTCTTCCGAATACCTAGCCCAAGTGACCCTGAACGAAGCCGAAGTCCGCGCCTACTACGACGCCAACCCCGCCCGCTTCCCCAAGCCCGCCGCCGACGCCAAGGCGCCCGCTTCGGTCCAGGTCGACGCTGCCGCTGACTACACCGCCGTGCGCACTCAAGTCGAACTCGCCCTTAAAAACGAACGCGCCCAGCGCCTCGCCGCCAAAGCCGCCAGTGACTTTGTCTTCTCCCTTTACGAAGCCAAAGCCGTCGCCGGCTCCCCGGCCCTCGCCAATCTCCTCGCTACGCGCAAATCCCCGCTAAAGAGCCTCGCCGCCTTCACCCGCGAAGCCGGCCCCGCCGAATTCGGCCCCGCCGCCACCAGCGTCGCGGAAGAGGCCTTTAAACTCGGTAAAGACCGCGCCTACACCGAAGCCGTCCCCACCCCCAACGGCGCCGCCGTGCTCTTCTGGCAAGACACCCAACCCGCGCGCAAACCCGCCTTCGCCGAAGTCAAAACCAAGGTCAGCACCGACTACCTCGAAAACGAGAAACGTAAACGCTTCGTCGATCTCGGCCGCACCCTGCGCAGCCTCATCGAAAACCGCCTTAAAGCGGGCGACGCTTTCGAAAAAGCCGCCGCGGCCGCCGCGACCGGAACCTCCGCTAAAATCGAGACCAAAGCCGTCGCCCCCTTCACCCTGCGCAACCGTCCGCAGGACCTCGATTACACCGTGCTTGGCGCCCTTGAACGCCTAGAAAAAGGCCAAGTCTCTGAACTCGCGATCGCCGCCGACAAAGGCACCTACGTCTACGTGGTCGACAAGTTGATCCCCGATTTCGCACCGACCAATCCCCTCTACGCCGAAACCCGCACCCAGCTCGGTACCTACACCGCGCGTCTCGGCTCCAGCGCTTATCTCGCGGAAATCGTCGAGACCGAGCTCAAACGCTCAGAGCCCAAAGTGAAGTAATCGCGCTCGCGGGCCCTAGCTCCCGCCACCGCTTCGGCCAGCGCCTGGGTGAATTCAAAATAAAGTTCACCCGCCTAAATCTCCCTTTGCCCGCCGGCTCCGCACCTTTCGACTGGTGCCCAGAGCCTAGACCCGTTTGATGAAGTCGATGCCCCTCTACGCTTACACGCCGCTCAAATCCCCCTGCCGCCTCTGCGGCACCGGCTTTGAACACCGCCAAAGCACCCGAGAATCCGACCTGACGACCTGCCCCACCTGCCAACAATCCGTCCAACGTGATGTCGCTCATCGCGTCAATTCCCCGCAACTTTCCAGGCCCATTTCCGTCTCGCGGGCTAAACAAGCCGGATTCACTCTCCTAAAACGCACCAGCGATGGTGCCTACGAAAAACAGTAACTTACCTTCGCCGCCCGTGTTCTCAGCTCTTACCACACCTTTACTTCACGTCATGTCACGCCACCTCGCCCGCGCTACCGCCCTGCTTTTGACGCTCACCAGTCCCGTGCTCCTGCACGCCCAGGAAAACGCCCCAGCGGCCGCCGGTGCAAACCTCACGCTGGAAGAATGCATCGCGCGCGCGATGCAGAAAAACTTCGACCTGCAGGTGCAAAATCTCTCGACCGAAATCGCGAAAGAATCCCTCAACGCCGCCAACGCTGATTTCGACCCCAGCTTCACCGCGACGACCCGGCGCAACCTCAACCAATCCGCCGCCACCACCAGTCGGCTCGACGGCACCTCCGCCAGCGGCCCCCGTAACGACAACACCACCTTTTCGGTCGGGGTGAGCGAAAAAGTCGCCACCGGCGGCACCGTCAGCGTGACCGGCAACACCACCCGCGCCGCCACCAACTCCCTCAATTCCACCCTCAACCCGGCCTACGGCAGCAGCACCGCCGTCACCTTCAGCCAACCCCTCCTCAAAGGCTCCGGCCCCGCCGTCGCTCGCGCCAACATCGAACGCAACAAACTCGGCGTCGGTATCGCCCTACTTAACTACAAGAGCAAGGTCCTCACCGTCATCCGCGACACCGAAAACGCCTACTACAATCTCGCCTATGCCCGCGAAAATCTCGCCGTCAAAAAGCGTAGCCTCGAGTTGGCCGCCAAACTTTTTGAAGAAAACAAAGTCCGCAAATCCACCGGCGTCGCCACCGATCTCGATGTCCTTACCGCCGAAGTCGGCGTCGCCAACGCCCGCCGCGCCGCCCTCCAAGCTGAACAATCCGTCAGCGACCGCGAAGACGCGCTGTTCACCCTCATCGGCCAATTCGATTTCAACTCCCGCCCCGGCGAAGTGAAATTCGGCGACTACACTGAAGGCGCGCCCTCCTTCGACCGCGTTTACAAAAACGCCCGCGAGCGCTCCCCCGACTTCCTCGCCACGCAGTCCCAGATCAAACAACTCGAGATCGACGCCCGCAGCGCCAAACAAGCCGCCCTCCCCGGCCTGAACCTCGATACCGGTGTCGGCTACACCGCCACCGAGCGCTCCTTCAGCGACGCCATCGGCAATCTGCCCGAAGGTAACGGCTACAACTGGAATGTCGGCCTCTCCCTCAGCGTACCCTGGGGCCTGCACGCTGATAAAGCTCGCTACCGCAGCGCCAAATCCAGCCTCCTCCAACAACAGACCCGCCTCCAACAGCTCGATCAGACCCTCCTCGTTAATGTACGCATCTCCGTGCGGGCCGTTGAGACCAATATCGCCACCGTCGAAATCGCCGGCAAAGCCACCCAACTCAGCAACAAGCAATACGAGCTCCAAAAAGC
>CAMDRP010000111.1 GCA_945906965.1 Opitutus sp. GAS368
TGCTGGCGGGGGTCGAGTGAGGTGACGGCGACTTCGGACATGCTTTTCGAATCAGCCGCCCCGCGCCGAGCGCGTCAACGCTAGAGCTAAACGGCCTCGAGATCCGCCCGCACCGCTTTTTCCAAGCGCGCAAGTCCCTCGGCCACCGCGGCATCGCTGGGCCCTTCGACCAATAACCGTAATTTCGACTCGGTGCCTGAGTAGCGCACCAACAAACGCCCACGCGTCCCGAGCTCACGCTCGAGCTCGGCGATCACGGCCGTCACGGCCGGCAACGTTTCCAGCGGACGTTTGTCCTTCACGCGCAGCGCTCGCGTGCCTTGCGGAAATTTCTGCAATACCTGCCGCAGCTCCGAAAGCGGCCGACCCGTGGCCAACATTACCTCGATAACCTTGAGCGCCGCCACCAATCCGTCGCCCGTCGGCGCGACTTCCGCGCAAATCACATGGCCGGAAGACTCGCCGCCCAGCATCGCCCCGCTGGCCAACATTTCTTCGCTCACATAACGATCGCCCACCGCCGTACGACGCACCTGCCCCCCTGCGGCCACGACCGCGGCATCGACGCCGAGATTGCTTTGCACCGTGACTACGAGCGTGCGTTTGACGAGGCGGCCTTGCGCCAAGGCGTGCGTCGCGAGCAGCGTCAGCACTTCGTCACCGTCGAGCACCGCACCGCGCTCATCACAAAGAATGCAGCGATCACCGTCGCCGTCGTGCGCCACGCCGAGACGCGCACCCGTCGCGAGCACGCGCGCCGCGAGCGCTTCGGGATGTTCGCTGCCCACGTTTGCATTGATGTTTGAACCATCAGGCGCATCGCCGATTCCCACCACCTCGGCGCCCAGCGCGCGCAACACCGCGGGACTGGTCGCGCACGTCGCGCCGTTCGCCGTGTCCAAGACGATGCGCCAGCCTTGCAGCGAGCCTGCCGGCAGCAACGCAAGCGCCGCCGCGATGTAGGCCGCACCCGCGTCGCTCAGTGACTCGAGTTGCGGATGAACACCAACCGCAGGGGGAACAAACGCCAAAGCTTGTTCGATCGCGTATTCTTGTTCGTCCGTGAGTTTCACGCCGCCGGCGTTGAAAAACTTAATCCCATTATCCTCCGCTGAATTGTGCGAAGCGGTCACCATCACACCGAGAGCAGCGCCGCGCTGTTTCACAGCGCGCGATACCGCTGGCGTCGGCACCACCCCGAGATCACGCACCTGCCAACCCGACTGCGTCAGACCCGCCGCCACGGCCGTGACCAACCCTGCGCCAGAACCGCGCGTATCACGCCCGATCAACACCGTGTCACCCGCAGCGCGCGCGTGGGTAGCATGCAACCACTGCCCCACGGCGCCACCGAGCTTAAAAGCAAAATCCGCGTTGATCACCGGGCCGCCAAATTTTCCGCGGATTCCATCGGTTCCAAAATACAAACGTTTCATGATTGGTAGAATTCCCGTGTCGCCGCGATTTTGGCCCGCACGGCACCGCCGAGCAGTAGTTCACGACTCGCGGCGAGACCGTCTTTCACGCATGATGTTTTACCCGTGAGCCAGAGCCCCACTGCGGCGTTGAAAGCGATGGTATCGACGAGCCCAGCCGGCCCACGACCCGCGAGCAACGCCTCCGTCAAAGCAAGATTGGCTGCGACATCGCCGCCCTGCAGCTCCGCAAACGGCGACACCGCCAAACCAAAATCTTCCGCGCGCCACATCTCATCGAGTTCACGCAGCCGACCCGCACCGCACACACGGTTCGGCGTCGCCGTCGTCAATTCGTCGATCCCCTGCCCCGGTCCGATCACGCCATGCGCGACTATGCCCGCCGAGCAATCGAGCGCATCAAGTGCGCCCGCGAGTTTCGGTACCCAGCTTTCGGCGAACACGCCGAGTAATACGTGAGCCGGCCGCCCCGGATTGATCAACGGCCCGAGGATATTGAAGACCGTGCGTTGTCCGCGCGCAGCGAGTGCCTTGCGCACGGGCGCGATATTTTTAAACGCCGGATGGTAATTCGGCGCGAAAAAGAAAACGAAACCCAACTCAGCCAAGGCTCGCCGTAACTTCTCCGGAGGCGCCGCCAGATCGACGCCCAACCCCGCGAGTAAATCGGCGCTGCCACATTTTGAAGTGATGCCGCGGTTGCCGTGTTTCATCACGGGCACCCCCGCACTGGCCAAAACCAACACCACCAAACTCGAAATATTAAAACCGCCAGCATGATCGCCGCCGGTGCCAACGATATCGAGCGCACGCGCGGACCATGCGCCCACCCCGGGATCCACCGCCCGGGCACGAAACGCCCGCGCAAAACCTGCCACCTCGGCCACTGATTCACCCTTGATCGATAGGGCCGTCAGAAAAGCTGCTTTGATTTCTTCGCTCTGCTCGACCTCGGCCAGCGCCGCCGCCGCGCCATCGACCTGTGCGGGCAATAGATCCTGATGGGCTTGGAGTTGGGTCGTGAGCGCAGTGAGATCCGTCATGCAGACTTGAAAGAGCGCAGGCCACCGCCGTCCGCAAATAAATTTGCACCGTCCGTCCATTCTTGAAAACAACCTGCTGTGCGAATGCCTCTATTATATGTTGTCGCGGCTTTAATTTCTGCCCAAGCCGCGACGCCGACCGCGCCCGCGATCGAAAGCGCCCTCCCAGCTGCCGAGTTAAGCGTCACCGATGCCGTGGTGCTCGGAGTCGTCGAGGGTGTGACCGAGTTTTTACCCATCTCCTCCACGGGTCATTTGATCATCGCGACGCATTTTCTCGGGCTCGAAAGCGAACGGCCGCTCGTCGACCGCAAAGGGCAACCGCTTTGGTACCGAGAACCGTCCCTGCAATATCCCGCCGGCATCCCTTTGACGGTAAAATTAGCTGCCGACACCTACAACGTCGTGATCCAATTCGGCGCCATCGCCGCCGTCGCGCTGCTTTATTGGGCGCAGTTAATCTCGATCTTGCGTGGCTTACTGGGTCGAGACCCGATCGGCTTGCGCCTGTTTCAGCATCTCATGATTGCTTTCGTGCCGGCGGCCGCGCTTGGGTTTTTGTTTCACGACTGGATTGATAAGCATTTATTTTCCATTCCGGCGGTGATTGCGGCGCAAGTCGCTGGGGCGGGACTAATGTTTTATGCGGAAGCGTGGCGGCGACGCCATCGGTCTACGCAAAGCTCGACCGCGCCCATCGAACTCACGTCACGCCAAGCCGCCGGCATCGGCGCCCTGCAATGTCTGGCGCTATGGCCGGGCACAAGTCGATCGATGACCACGATCGTGGGAGGCTATTTTTCCGGACTAGAGCCGAGGCGGGCGGCGGAATTTAGTTTTCTGCTCGGTTTTGTGACCTTGAGCGCCGCCACGGTTTACAAAAGTTACAGGAGCGGTGCCGCTATGCTCCAAGTTTTCGGTTGGTCGCACGTTGCACTCGGGGCGGTGGTCGCGGCGATCACGGCCGCACTGTCGGTACGTTTTTTAATTAACTGGCTCACGCGCCATGGACTTGGTGCCTTTGCTTGGTACCGCTTGGGGGTAGCTGCTCTTCTTACCGCGCTACTTGCCGGCGGTTTCCTGGAATAAGTGCGCTTGACGCGCAAAACTCGGCGCCTTAAATCCAACCTTTCACCAATTCATTGGACTCGCTAGAGCGACGTCCCCTCACACCTAACTCACCACTCACATGGCTAATCCGAAACGCAAACAGTCCAAACGCCGCAGCGCGAATCGTCGCGCCGCCAACGCTTTCATCGCCCCTGAATTCGCCAAGGATCCCGTCGATGGCACGCTCTACCGTCGCCACCGCGTGAACCCCAAGACCGGTCTCTACCGCGGCCGCCAAGTGCTCAACGTCGAGGCCTAAGCCTCGCGTTCATTCCCTCGCCCCGCCACCCGCGGAGGATATGTCTTCGGGAACACCCCGTAGCATCGCAGTTGACGCCATGGGCGGAGATCTCGGCCCTGCCGAGGTTGTCGCCGGCGTAAAACTTGCGCAAAAACGCGACCCCCAACTCGACCCCATCACCCTGGTCGGCGATCAGGCCTTGTTGGAACCACTGATGCAACAAGCCGGCCTGAGTCTTGGGCCCAACCTCTCCCTTTTTCACGCCTCGGAAGTCGTCACCATGGACGACAAGCCGCTGATGGCGCTGAAGAAAAAGAAAGATTCTTCGATGGTCCGAGCCATCGAACTTGTCAAAAATGGCGATGCCAGCGTGCTCGTGAGCTGTGGTAACACCGGCGCATTAATGGCCGGCGGCACCCTCCGCCTCCGCATGATGGAAGGCGTCAACCGCCCCGCCCTCGCCGCTGTCATCCCGCGCCAGGGCGGCCACTTCATTCTTATCGATGCCGGCGCCAATCCCGAGGCCAAGCCCGAGCACCTCGTGCACAACGCCATTCTTGGTTCGCATTATTGCCGCGTCATGCTCGGTGTCGCCGCCCCCCGCGTCGGCCTCATGACCATCGGCACCGAAGACGGCAAAGGCAACGCCCTCATCACCGAGACCAACGAACAACTCCGGCGCATCGGCGACATCATCAACTACGTCGGTCCCATCGAGGGCTTTCAAGTATTCACCGACCATGTCGACGTGGTTGTCTGCGACGGCTTCGTCGGCAACATTATGCTCAAGAGCTGGGAATCGCTCGTGAAGTTTTTCTCCGGCATGCTCCGCGAAGAGTTGCAAGCCAACCCCCTCCGTGCTGCAGGAGCCGTCTTGGCCAAAGGCGCCTTCACCGCCCTCAAAGAACGCATCAATCCCGAGCGCTACGGCGGTGCGCCGCTCCTCGGATTAAAGGGCAATATCCTCAAAGCGCACGGCTCCTCCAACGCCCGCGCCATCAGCAGCGCCATCCACGCCGCCCGCGCCATTATTAAGGCCGACATGAATCAGTACATTGAAGCCGACATCGCCCGCGCCAACGAGATCCTCTGCGGTCCACCGTCCGCCCCCACTCTTTGAGGCTCACTCTCGCCCGCGCCCGCATGTCACCTCCAGCATCCACCATTATTCTCGGCACCGGTTCGTACGCCCCCACTCGCGTCCTCACCAACGCCGAACTCGCCCTCACCATTGAGACCTCCGACGAGTGGATTCGCACCCGCAGCGGCATCAGCGAACGTCACATCGCCGCGCCCGGCGAAACGACCTCCGACATGGCCGTGCACGCCGCACGTCTCGCCATCGCCGACGCCAAACTCCAGCTCGCTGATATCGACCTGTTGATCGTTGCGACCATTACGCCTGATCTCCCCATGCCCGCCACCGCGTGCATCGTTCAACATAAACTCGGGCTCGCCACCTCGACCGCCTGTTTCGATCTCAACGCCGCCTGCTCCGGTTTTATCTACGCTCTCGACACCGCGAGTGCGTTGATCAGCTCCGGCCGCTACCGCCACGCCCTCGTGATCGGGGCCGAAAAGCTCTCCTCCATCGTCGACTGGAAAGACCGCACCACCTGCGTGCTCTTTGGTGATGGCGCCGGCGCCGTCGTCGTGGGCGCCTCCGCCCAACCCAACGTCGGGCTAATCGGCACCAAGCTCGGTGCCTATGGCGACTGCGTCGATCTCCTCTGCATCCCAGGCGGTGGCAGCAACGCCCCCGCGACCGCCGCCTCTCTAGCCAGTGGCGACCACTTCCTTAAAATGAAGGGCAAAGAGGTGTTTAAATACGCCGTCCGCGGGATGGAAGAAGCCGCCCGAGATATTTTGGAACAACACGCCATTCCCGCGCATCAGATTGCGCTCGTGATTCCACATCAAGCCAACCTCCGCATCATCGAGGCCATTGCCCAGTGCCTAGAACTCCCTTTGGAGCGTTTCTTCGTCAACCTCGACCGCTACGGCAACACCTCCGCCGCCTCGATTCCCATCGCCTTGGACGAAGCGCGCCGCTCTGGCCGCATCAAGTCTGGCGACCTCACGCTCCTCGTCGCGTTCGGGGCGGGCTTGACCTACGGTAGCGCGCTGCTTCGCTGGTGACTTACGCCGTCATGTCGAACCTCTTTCTCCGCCGTCTGCCCGTCCTCGCGCTCACGCTCGCGGCTCTTTTTCTCTCCCTGCCGGCCCGATTAGCCGCAGATCTCGTCTGGAAACCCGGTACCGGCTGGCAAGTCGATGGGGGCGCCGTATCCGGCCTACTCGGCAGCGAAGGCCGCAACGCCGTCGATCTCATGAACAAGGCCCGCGAAGCCGAAGAGAACAAAAGCGTCGGCCCCGCCCTCAGTTCTTACAATAAGGTCGCCAAGAAATATCCGAACTCAATCTACGCCCCCGAAGCCCTTTACCGCGCGGCCAAACTTCACCTCAGCCGCAAAGAATACTTCAAAGCCTTCGAATCTTACCAAGGCGTCGTCGGTCGTTACCCCAACAGCAAATACTTCTCCGAAATCATCGGTGAACAATACCGTATCGCTAGCGCCCTTCTCGACGGCGCCCGCAACCGCACCTGGGGTTGGCTGCCCGGTTTCCGCAACCGCGAGAAAGGCATCGAATACTTTGAGTTCTTGCTCATGAACGCGCCCTACAGCGACTACGCCCCGCTTGCGCTCATGAACATCGCCCGCGGCCACCAAAAACTCCGCGAACCCGAAGAAGCGATCGATGCCCTCGACCGCATGATCAATTCCTACCCTCAAAGCCTCCTCGCCCCCGACGCCTACCTTAAGCTCGCCCAAGCCCACGCCGGCCTCGTTGAAGGCCCTTACTACGACCAAGCCTCCTCCAAAGAAGCCGTCACTTATTTCGAAGATTTCATGATCCTGTTCCCCAGCGATCCCACCATTGCGGCCGCCGCCAAAGGCCTCGACAGCATGAAGGTCGTCATCGCCGAGAGCAAAATGAAGATCGGTGATTTCTACCTCTACAAACGCAGCAACTTCAAAGCCGCCAGAGTTTTTTATAACGAAGCGATCACCGCCTACCCCGACTCCGAAGTCGCCAAACGCGCCAAAATTCGCCTCGTCGAAGTCGAAGCTGGCGCCGAGGGCAAACCTGTCCCGCCCGAAGCCGGCAAGAAGAAGCGTTTCTGGCTGTTCTAAGCCTCCCGCTCCCAGCGGATTTTAAGCGCCATGCTCCGTCCGCTCTTTGCTCTCGTCACCTGCGCCGGACTACTCGTCGTGGGCACTGGTTGCGCCCATTACCAGCTCGGCGCCGGCGCGAAGCCAACCTTCACCACCCTCTACGTAGAGCCGGTAACCACCAAGATTCTCCTGCCTCAGTCACAGGCGACGCTAGAGACGCAGATCCGCGCCGCTTTTGTCCGCGACGGTCGCGTCACCCTCGTCAATTCCCCCGAAGCCGCCGAAGCCACCCTCAAGCTTCACCTCATCGATTACCGCCGCGACGTCGCCACCCAACGCCGGGACGACACCGGACTCGCCCGTAAATTCACCCTCACCCTCGGCGTAGAATGCACCCTCGCCGATCGCCGCACCGGCCGTCCACTTTTTGACCAACGCCTGATCGAAGCCCGCCGCGACGCCTACACCGACAGTGGAAAAACTCTGCCCTCGGGCACCGTCGTCAGCGGCCAGCTGCAAGCGGAGTATCAGACCCTGCCCCTATTAGCCGAAGCACTCGCCGCCAAAGTCACCCACGCGGTCCTCGACGTGTGGTGAAGCCCGTTCGACTCTGCTGCAATCCGTTCGACGCGCTCCATTCTTGCGCCACCAGCCAAGGCCCGTTTCTCTGCCTCACGTGATACACGCGCCCCTTCTCGCCCCCTCGCTCCTTGCCGGCGATCATGCGCATCTTGCCGCCAGTGCCTCCACCGTCGCAGGACTCGGCCTACAATGGCTACACCTCGACATCATGGACGGGAACTTTGTCCCCAACCTGACCTTCGGCCCCGAAACTCTCACCGCCCTCCGCCGCCACGGTAACACCCTTTTTTTTGACACCCACCTGATGCTCGCGCGACCCGACCACTACGTCGAGGCCTTCGCGCGCGCGGGCGCCGATCTCATCAGTATCCACATTGAGCCTGATTACGACCACGCTGCCACCTTGGCCCGCATCCGCGCCCTAGGCTGCCAAGCCGGCATCGTCATAAATCCCGATACCCCAGCCAGCGCCGTGCAACACCTGCTCGCCTCCGTCGATCTCGTGCTGGTCATGACGGTACAACCCGGTTTCGGTGGCCAACCGTTCCGCACTGATATGTTGCCGAAATTGACGCAACTCGCGATATGGCGAGCCGAACATAATCTATCGTTCCGCCTCGAAGTGGATGGCGGAATTGATCTGCAAACCGGAGCCGACTGCCGCGCCGCCGGAGCCGACACGTTTGTCGCCGGCACTTCGTTTTTTAAAGCCGCCGACAAAGCCGCTTACGCCGCCAGCTTCGCCCGTCTCTAAGACTACGCGAGGCGCGCTTTAAAGTCCTGCCTCGCCCGCGCGCGCGATGGCCTCTGCGCGTTGATAATTCCGCCGAAATATCGCGCCAAGCTCGTTCGCCATGCGAATCTCGTCGACCTTGTTTTTTGAACCTAGCGCCTGTCGGATTTCCTTGTTCACGCGCCCGTAGTCGACCGAAGACAGGTCAGACAACACCGCCAAAGCCTCCGCACGGGCCGTGGGCGTAGCGGCATTGATCGCCCGCCATGCGCGCGTCAGCTCCGAGTGCGTATCTTGGCACATGATCCGAATCACAAACGCCATCTCGCGGAACACCGTGCCCGTCCATTCATTGCGGTAAATTAATTGATCGCGCTGCACAAACGGCTGCGCGCCCGGATCGCTGCGCAGGGCCAGCCATTCCTGCTGCGCGTAAAAATCTCGCCGCACCGGCAAGCGCCGAAGCGCAAAACGCTCCGGCCCGTCCTCCACTCCCGGTTGAAAATTCCAAAGTTTTTGCCCCTCCATCGAGAGCACGTATTCGATGAACATGATCGCAACTGCTTTATTTTTTGCGCCGCGTAGCAGAGCCACCGGATCAACCGAGCTCACCGATCCACCCGCCGGCGAAGCGTATCCAATTCGGCCCGAAAACCCGCGCCGTTTCACCGCTTCTTCCTGCTGCCGCCCGTAAAAATCAATGCACATGCCGACCGCGCAATTACCCGCGGCCACATCGATCGGCGGCTTCTGCGAAGTATCAGTAAAATAGCGAGCATTCGCCCCCACAAGCTGCATCAACCGCAACCCCGCGATCCAACCCTCCCGCACCGCGCGTTGCTCGCGCACCGTGGCGTCACCCGAGGGATCCTCCGCGAGCAGCGCGTTTAAGCGCCGTTGCATCTGTTGTTGAATCACATTTTCAAACGCCTTCGCGATCGAGCCACTCTTGGTCGGATCACAGAGCGCCACCTCGCCCATCAGGCGCGGGTCTTGCAAATCCGTCCATTGCTGCGGCTCGTGCTCGATCCCTAGGCGTTTCAACGAATCGCGATTAAAAATAATGCCATAGGCGCTCAACACGCTGCCAATCCAGCGACCATCTTTGTCCCAATATTCTTCGCCCGCATAGGTGCGCGGGATCACCGCGTCGGTGAACCATTCCGGGTGCAACTTCAAGATTCCGCTATCCACGATGCGCCCCGCCTTCGCCTGCTTGTCGAAATCATACGTGCCGCCCCCAAAAAAAAGATCGATGCCGCACGCAGCCTCCGA
>CAMDRP010000112.1 GCA_945906965.1 Opitutus sp. GAS368
CACTCCGCGCTCGCTCTACTACGCGCAACTTGAGGCGCGCCTGGGCAAGGCGGCTGTCGAAAACGTAACAACATACGAGCAGCGCAAGAAGCAATATCAGGGTATGACGGTTCAATGATGGCTAATTAATGGGAGAACAATATTAAGGGCCTGGCCGTGTTTTGTTATTTTTTGTTTGAAAGATATTATTTGGTTAGACCCTCTGACTCATGGCCAGACGACTCCGCATCGAATACCCTGGGGCGATCCATCACGTAATCAACCGAGGCAACTATCGCCGTGATTTGTTCGAGAGTGTGGGCGCAGCGGAGGCGTTTTTGGCGACCTTGTTTCAAGCAGCGGACCAGTTTGGTTGGCAGGTCCACGCGTATGTTTTGATGCGAAATCATTTTCACCTAGCGGTGAAAACCCCAGAACCCACTTTGGGCGAAGGGATGCATTGGTTGCAAAGTTCGATCGCGACCCGCTTTAACCGGTTGCGGGCGGAAAGCGGACATCTTTTTCAAGGCCGCTATCAGGCCTTACTGATCGAAGATATCACCGCGTTGAGCCGCGTTGTGAACTATATTCACCTCAATCCGGTGCGCGCGAAAGTCGTGCTGCCCGAACAGGTCACCGGCTATCGTTGGAGCAGTCTAGCCGCACTACTAAAGGGCCCACGCCCTGCTTCGCTCAAAGCCCGTGACTGGTTGAGCGCAATCGGAGATTGGTCCGACAACGACGTCGGTCACCGGGCCTACGCCGATTATCTACACAAACTCGCCTTGGACGAAGCCGCATGGAAGCGCGAGGGCTTGGTCGGGCTGGCCCAAGGCTGGGCCATCGGCACCCTCGCCTGGCGACGAGCCCTCGCCAAAGAGCACGCCGCGCGGGCTCTAACCTCCGGCTTGCCTGGGGCGGAGCGATTGGAGTTAAGGCAGGCAAGTTGGCACACAGCCCTAACCCATCGTCTAGCCCTCCTCGGCCGGACCAGCTCGGAGTTGAAAACCAAACCGATGAAGCAGTCTTGGAAAATCGAATTAGCCGGCGAAATCAGGCAACAAACCGGAGCGTCGATTCCTTGGTTGGCCGAACACCTTCACCTAGGTGGTGCTGCCACGTTACGCGGCTATCTTCATCAGGTAAAACGGGCTAAAAAATAACAAAACACAGCCAGACCCCTTTAAATAAGTGCCGCAAAACCCGCCCAATAATGAACCGCGCGCTTTCGCGCCCTGAGTTTACACCCCTTTTTTATGTCGTCCTGCTTTCTTTCCCCATCACGTCCATTCATCGCCTTATGCGCCGCGCTGGTGACATTCAACGGACACGCGCAGACATCCACCCCGGTCGCTCCGCCAACCCGAAGCATCGCCGAGGGCCCGTTTGTCCCCGCGCCCGCGCTTCCCGGCGGCATCGTCCTCGCGCTGTATCCGCCCGACTCCCCGCTTCTAAAACGTGAACGGCTCCACGAAGCCGAAAACTACAACAGCACCACCGGCAGTGTTGCTCCAGGCGGAAAAGTTCAAAGCACGCTCAACATCCACAACCCGAGCATCGAGGTTCATCTCGCGCCCGGCCGCACCAACACCGGTGCCGCCATCATCGTGATCGCCGGCGGTGGCCATAAAATCCTCTGGATCGGACCCGAGGGCCACGACTTCGTCCCGTACTTCGCGCGGCACGACATCACCACGATCATTCTACGCCATCGTCTGCGCGTAGACGGTTACGACGCCAAAGTCGACGCCGTTAACGATGCCTTCCAAGCCGTCCGTGTCGTCCGCGCCCACGCCGCGCAATGGAAACTCGACCCGGCCAAGATCGGTCTCGTCGGCTTCTCCGCGGGTGCCGAACTCTCTGCGCCCGCCGCGCTTTTTTTCGAGGCCTTCTCGGCGGCCAATCAAACGGCGAACGATCCCTTAGCCCAAATTTCCGCGCGGCCTGATTTTGTCGGTTTGATTTATCCCGGACCGACGCCGTTTGCAAAAGGCGCCACGCCGGCGATTCCCGCCAACGTCCCACCGTCCTTCATCGCATCCGCTGGTTCCGGCGACCGAGTTCACGCGATTTGGGCCGAGGAATATTTCTCCGCCATGCTTCGGCGCGGCGTGCCAAATTTGGAAATGCACATTTACGGCCGCGGCGGCCACGGCGGCGGACTAAAAGCCCGCGACGGTATTCCTTTCGGGACCTGGCCCGAGCGTTTTCTCGACTGGTTTCGCGACCTCGGCTTCCTCAGCAAACCCGGCGTACCCACTAAAGCCGCCGTCGAATCTGCCGCGTTCGCCGCGAAACCCGCACTCTGATTTTTCAGTGTCCGCACGCGAAATTCTGCGCAAAAACCAAGTTCGCGTTTGCGCAGCGACGGAGTCTGCAAACGCTCTCTGGGAGCAGCGGGAGTTAAACCGCCCGTATCTGCTTTTCTATCATGCCCCCATCGACCGTCGCCGTCCGTTTTTTTGCCCTCGTACTGATCACGTCTGCCTGCGCCGCCGCCGCGCCCGAGAAACTTGAATTCAACCGCGACATCCGGCCGATTCTTTCGGAAAATTGTTTTTACTGCCACGGTCAGGATGCCAATCACCGCGAAGGCAAACTTCGGCTCGACGACCGCGACAACGCCACTCTCGAACGCGACGGCCACGTCGTGATCGCCCCCGGCCAACCCGACCAAAGCGAACTCCTTTTTCGCCTCCTATCCAAAGACGAAGAGGAGCAAATGCCGCCGCCGACGGCCAACAAGCACGTCACGCCCGAACAAATCGCGCTCATCCGCCGCTGGATCAGCGAGGGCGCCACCTACGAAAAACACTGGGCCTTCACCCCGCCACAACGCGCCCAGCTACCCCGCCTCAACGCCGCCACTTGGCCGCGTTCGCCGCTCGATCATTTTGTCCTCGCCCGCTTAGAAAAAGAAAAACTTTCTCCCGCGCCCGCCACTGCGCCCGAGACGTGGCTGCGCCGCGCCAGCTTCGACCTCGTCGGTCTTCCGCCCACGCCCACCGAACTCGATGCTTTTTCCACCGACGTGAAAAAACGCGGCGACGACGCCTACACCGCCGCCGCGGACCGCCTGCTCGCGTCGCCGCATTTCGGCGAACGCCAAGCCATCGAGTGGCTCGACGCCGCCCGCTACGCCGACACGCACGGTTTTAATAACGACTCCTCGCGCAGCATGTGGCGTTGGCGCGATTGGGTGATCGACGCGTTCAACGCCAATCTTCCTTACGACCGCTTCATCACCGAGCAGATCGCTGGCGACTTATTGCCCTCGCCCACCCTCGAGCAACGCATCGCCACCGGCTTCGCGCGCAACCACGTGATCAGCTCCGAAGGCGGCATCATCGACGAGGAATACCGCCTTGAATACGTCGCCGACCGCGTCCGCACCCTCAGCACCGCTTGGCTCGGCCTCACGATGGAATGCGCCAAATGCCACGACCACAAATTCGATCCGATCCGCCAAAAAGATTTTTACCAACTCACCGCGTTTTTTAACAACGTCCCCGAACACGGCGAAGACGGCCGCGTGGCCAACGCCGTCCCAATGATCCCCGCGCCCACGCGCGCCCAACAAGTCGAGCTCGCCACGCACGAGCGCCAACTCGCGGCCTTCGACGTCAAACTCCTCCCCGCCCGCGCCGCCTGGAGCTGGACCCCCGCCGATCTAGCGCGCCTCGAAACCCTGATCACCGCAGCGCGCGCCACCGCCAACTCGCAGCCCGGCATCGCCCTACTCGAAAACCCAGCCGCCACCGCCGAAATCCCCGAAGCCGGTTGGCGAGCCGATCTCGAAAAACCCGCGCCGACGATTCCCGCCGCCAAACTCGATTTCGCCGCTAAGACCGGCCAGTCCCTCGCTTTCTGGCTCAAACCTGACCCCGATAATCCCCGCGACGTCGCGCTCTTCTCCAACATCAACCATCTCGGTTCGCCCGCCGATACCTCTTACGGCAAAGGACGCGAAGTCCGGCTCGTCGACGGCGAGATCGAAGTCGCCTTCAGCGATCGCCTCCCGGTTTACGCGTTGATCGTGCGCTCCGTCGGCGCGGCGATTCAACCGGGCGATTGGCGCCACGTCGTCATCAGTTACACCGGCGGCCGCAGCTTCGCGAATCTCCGCTTTTTCATCGACGGCCACGAACTCCCCACGCGCGTCCTCTACGACGGCGTCATTACAGAACAGCCAAAGAAAGATTTTCTCATCGGCGCTGATAACGCCAAGTCCGGCGTGCGCTGGCGCGGCGCGCTCGACGACGTCCGCGCTTTCCCGACCGCGCTCAATCCCGACGTAGTCCAAGCGCACTTTGCCGCCCGCGCTCTCCCGCGCGCACGCGCTCACGCGGGTGTTGCCACGACCACCGCGCTCGAGCGCACCTGGCTCAGCGTCGCGCTCAACCCCGCACCGGAACGCGACGCCGTCTGGACTTCCTATCTCGCGCTCCAGCGCACTCTGCCCACCACGATGGTCATGGAGGAACTCCCGCAACCGCGCCCCGCCTTCGTGCTCAATCGCGGCAACTATGACTCTCCCGGAGAACGCGTCGAACCCGGCGTACCCGAGACGTTGATCGCACCCTGGCCCGCCGGCGCCCCGCGCAACCGCCTCGGCCTAGCCCAATGGTTGACCCGCTCCGACCACCCGCTCGTCGCCCGCGTCGTCGTGAATCGTTTTTGGGCGCAGTTATTCGGCACCGGTATCGTAAAAACTCTCGAGGACTTCGGCTACCAAAGCGAATGGCCCAGTCACCCCGAACTGCTCGACACGCTCGCCCGTGATTTCGTCGACGGTGGCTGGAACGTGAAAGCCCTGCTCAAGACTCTCGTTCTCTCCTCCACCTACCGTCAGTCCAGCGCCACCACACCCGAGCTCGTCGCCCGCGATCCGGAAAATCGCCTCCTCGCCCACGGCCCGCGCGTGCGTTTGCCCGCCGAGCTGATCCGCGACCAAGCCTTAGCCGTCTCCGGCCTGCTTTCGCCTAATCTCGGCGGCCCGAGCGTTTACCCGTATCAACCCGAAAAACTGTACGAAGGCATCGTGGTCGACGCACCTTATCCCAGCACCAAGTGGGGCGTGAGTACCGGCGCCGACTTATATCGGAGGAGCTTGTACACGTTTTGGAAACGCACCATCCCGCATCCCGCGATGACAACCTTCGATTCGCCCGATCGAGAATTTTGCAGCGTCCGACGCGCCCGCACTAATACGCCCCTCCAAGCCCTCGCGCTTTGGAACGAGCCCGGTTACCTCGAGGCCGCGCGCCAACTCGGCACGCGCATGTTGCGTGAAGGCGGCACCGAAGATGCGGCCCGCGTCGACTTTGCCTTCCGCCTCGCCACCGGTCGCCGCCCGGAATCTAAAGAAAACCGCGTGCTCACAAACGCACTCGCGCAACTCCGCACCGATTTTATCGCCCATGGCTCCGACGCCTACGCTTTCGTAAAAACGGGCGCCTCACCCATGGATCCGCTCCTGCCTCCCGCCGAGCTCGCCGCCGCCACCGCCGTCGCGAGCATGATCCTCAGCCTCGACGAAACCATCACCAAGAACTGACCCGTCATGTCCTGCCACAATTACGAACAGTTCCATTCGCGGCGCGATTTCCTCGTCAAGACCGGCCTAGGTCTCGGCACCGCCGCGCTCGCACAACTTCTCGGTCGTGACGCGTTGGCTGCCGCTGAGCCCGCCGCCGGCCCCGTCTTGCCCCATGCTGCCGGCCTCGGTGGCCTGCCCGGTCTGCCCCATTTCGCGCCCAAGGCCAAACGCGTCATCTGTCTCTTTCAATCCGGCGGTCCATCCCATCTCGATCTCCTCGACGATAAATCCGTCCTACGCCAGCGCTTCAACGAAGACCTGCCCGACTCCATCCGCCGCGGCCAACGCATCACCGGCATGGTCGCCTCCCAAGCGCGCTTCGCTGTGCAACCCAGCAAGTGGGACTTTAAACCCGGTGGCAAAAGCGGCACTGTCATCAGCGACCTACTCCCACACACCCGCAGCATCGCCGACGAGATTTGCGTCATCCGCTCGATGCACACGGAGGCGATCAACCACGATCCCGCGATCACGTTTTTCCAAAGCGGCAGTCAACTCCCCGGCCGCCCGAGCATGGGCGCGTGGACCGACTACGGCCTGGGCAAGATCAACGAAAACCTCCCGTCTTTCGTCGTGTTGCTCTCGGTCAACAAAGCCCGCTCCGGCCAAGGCCTGCTTGCGCGTCTTTGGGGCAGCGGCTTTCTCCCGAGCCAACATCAGGGCGTGCAATTTCGCGGCGCCGGTGAGCCCGTGCTCTACCTCAACGATCCCGCCGGCCTCACCCGCGAGCGCCGACGCTTGATGCTCGACGGCATCGCCGATCTCAACCGTCAAAACCTCGCCCGCAGCGGCGATCCCGAGATCGAGACGCGCATCAGCCAATTTGAAATGGCCTACCGCATGCAACGCAGCGTGCCCGAGCTCATGGACCTCAAAGGCGAATCCGCCGCCACGATCGACAGCTACGGTGCCGACGTGAACGAGCCCGGTTCCTTCGCGCGCAACTGCCTCATCGCGCGCCGCCTCGCCGAGCGTGGCGTCCGTTTCATTCAACTCTATCACCGCGACTGGGATCACCACGGCGGACTCGTCGAACATCTACCCAAGCTCGCCCTCGACGTCGATCAAGCCAGCGCCGCACTCATCAAAGACCTCAAACAACGCGGCCTCCTCGATGAGACGCTCGTCATCTGGGGCGGCGAATTCGGCCGCACGCCCTACGCGCAAGGCGAGGCCAACCGCGACAAATACGGCCGCGACCACCACGGTAAAGCCTTCTCCATCTGGATGGCCGGCGGCGGCATCAAAGGCGGCATGGCCCACGGCTCCACCGACGATTTCGGTTTCAACGTCGTCGATAAGCCCGTCCACATTCACGACCTCCAAGCCACGATCATGCACTGCCTCGGCATCGACCACACGCGACTCACCTTCAAATTTCAAGGCCGCCAATACCGACTCACCGACGTCCACGGCGAAGTCGTCAAAGCCGTCCTCGCATGATCCGGCCCGTACGGTTCCTAGCTCTAGCGGTCGCCGTCGCCCTCACGACCGCCGCCACGGCTGCGCCGAAAAACCCGTTCTTCGCGATGGACAACATCGCTCGCGGCGGCCCTGACGTCGCGCCCATCATGCTGCGCGAGCTCGGTTACGACGGCTACGGTGGCCGTGCCCTTGATGAAATCATGCCGCCCGCCGTCGCGGCTCAGGGCCTGAAATTTTTTAACGGCTACCACGTACTCGATCTCAATCCCGCACAACCCGCGCCCGACGCCAAACTCCGCGCCTGGCTCGTCGCGATGCGCGGCAACGATACCGTGCTCTGGCTCGCTCTCAACAAAATCGCCCGCGCCGACGGCTCGTTTTACACGATCTCATCACCGGAAGCTGACGCCACCGTGATCGCACAACTTCGCGCTCTGGCCGAAGTCGCCCAAGCCAACGGCATCCGCATCGCGCTTTATCCGCACACCGGCTTCTGGCTCGCCCGCGTCGACGATGCGCTACGCCTGGCCAACGCCCTCGACCGCCCCGACCTTGGCGTCACGTTTAACCTCTGCCACTGGCTCAAAGTCGAAGGGGCCGAACGCGATCCCGTGCCCGTGCTGCGCGCCGCCCTCCCACGCCTAATGTTTGTCACGATCAGCGGCGCCGACGCAGGCGACACTCGCGCGATGGGCTGGGACCGCCTCATCCAACCGCTCGACGCCGGCACCTACGACCTCGCCGGTTTCGTCCGGACGCTCCAATCCATCAGCTACACCGGGCCCGTCGGATTCCAAGGCTACAACATCAAAGCCGAACCTCGCGAGGCCCTCGCCCGCAGCATGAGCGCATGGCGAAAGTTTAGCGCTCTTCCATAGATTAAGATGTAGCCGGGGTCGCCGATCTCGGTCCGAATCTCCTTCGGCCCCGCACCCATGGAGTTCCTGGCGGAAGTCTTCGTCGTCTTACTCGAGATTTTAGGCGAGCTCCTGCTACCACTTCTCGTCGAGCTCGGTCAGATAAGAAGGGAGAGATTTTATGTAGCAAAATAGCTAATTTATGTTAGCAATATTGCTATGAGCATTCTCAAACTCGCTACGGAACCCGGCTCAGTTCAAATTACAGCAATCGAAAAAGGACTTCCCAGTAGCGCTCTTAACGAAATCGCCAGAATGCTGGGGCTACCCAAGGTTTTAATCATCACCAGTCTTCGACTCGTTCCCAGGACCATCACAGCCCGAGAAAAAGCTAAACAGCGGTTCAGCCTCGAAGAGTCGGAACGACTCCTGAGAATTTTGCGCGTTCACAAAATCGTCCGGGAGGTTTTTACATCTGATCACGCCGTAGCCGAATGGCTCAACACACCTGACCCCAGCTTGAACGAGAAAACCCCCTTAAACATGCTCACAACGGGGATCGGGGCATCAAAGGTTGAAAACCTGGCCCTCGCCATGATCCACGGCGTTCCTCTGTGAGGACCTTTCGGATAGCATTTGGAACCTACGGGGATTCCGACAGGGAAACCCTCAGCGGGAGGAGTGGCTATTACGCCGACGGGCGCTGGCACTCCAAAGGAAGGTATCTCGATTATACGGCAGAGAGCCGCTCTCTCGCCACGCTCGAACGTCTCGTGCATTATAAACGCTTCGATCACCTTGCGCCTCACTTCATCTACGCGATCGACATCCCAAACGAACATATAGACTCCGTTCTAGCCCTGCCTCAGGGATGGGATGGCCCCGACATTCTTCCCCACGCACAAGCGCTAGGAGACGCTTGGTGCGACCAAGAGAAAAGCTGTGCCTTTCGAGTGCCCTCCGCTGTCACCCCGGGCGAGTTCAACATTATGGTCAACACGCGGCATCCCTCCTGGAACTGGAAGTGGGTCGGGCCCAAAGCGGACTTCAAATTCGACTACCGAATCGCCGATCTCATCAAACGAGGCTAAAACGCTAAAAAAATAGAGAAAAGTCGCGGCGTCTCGCGATCATTAATGACTACGCCAAATTGAGCCAGCTTACGGGACGGTCTGGAACCAAACTAAAGGAACCAGATTATGAAAGGGAGGCCTCGAGCGGTGAGCCTGCAGAAATCCGAGTCCCCGGCGACTGGATACAGTTCTCCAGAACGAAGCCGGTCCGGCCTTCCCAAAAAAATCACCCAAGCCTATGCACAGGCAAACGGGAGCTTTCCGGTCGTAGTGATTGCGCGCCCGAGATAATAAGCCCACCCTAATTTACTCGTTCCATGCGCTTCCTTCGACGCCTCCGCACCACTCTGATCATCCTGATTGCCCCGATCGCCTTCGCCCACGCGGCGACTCCCGCGCTCCCGCCCAAGGAAAATTTCCATCTCTTTCTTCTCGTAGGCCAATCCAACATGGCTGGTCGAGGTCTCATGACCGAAGCCGACAAAATTTCGCACGCGCGCGTGCTCATGCTGAACCAAGCCGGCGCTTGGGTGCCCGCCGCGGATCCACTGCATTTTGATAA
>CAMDRP010000113.1 GCA_945906965.1 Opitutus sp. GAS368
TTGAAACGTTTCAGCGCGCCGGCGAACTCGATGATGAGCACGTCGCCGTTTTCCAGGGGCACGCATTGCAGCGGATCATTCAGCTTGGTGGCGAGAACTTCCTTTTCCAGACGTCCCGGATCGAACGCCTCGCCATATCCCGGCAGTGATAGGGCGAGAAGGAGGGAGAGCAGGGGTGAAGCAGTTTTCATGGCGCTGTGAATTCGTAACTTCCGGCGGAGATTTCGAGAATGGCGCGGCCGTTTTTGTGTTCCTTGAAGGTGACTCCCGCGGACTCGGCGAGCGGTTTGCCGCATTCGAGGAGCTTTGCAAGACGGCTGCCGTCGGCATGTTCTATTTCCAACTCCTCCTGAGAAACAGCCCACTGCTTAATTATCGTTATATTTGATTATCGAATACGAAGCTGCGGTAAACTCTGCTCTGATACGAATGTGAGTAGCGCCGCGGCGGCCCAGAGGGTGGAAAAAGTTGGGTAATCTCCTGAACGGGGTCGGATCCGCTTGCTTGCGCGGATTCGCCACCAATGACGGTTAACACGGCCTCCAGCACCAGACTCTTAAACGGGCTCGAAAGCACCATTGTAGCATCGGTGTGTAGCTTGCCTCGCGGCGTAATCACCGCCGTACTTTCGCGCACACCCGACCGGTGGCAACCCTGTTTCTCCCGGTCGGGGCCAAAACTTGGTTTTGGTGAGTGGGCTCCTAAGAAACAGCACCTGCATTGGCTGGTTGGAGGGAGAAGCCGAGGAGGGCTGCCTGTTTGCGCAGGGAACGCTCCTTGCGTTGGCGGTTGAGGGCGGGATGGCCGAGCTTGGCGGGATCGAAGGCGGTGTGGGTCTTGATCATGGTGTAGAGGATCCGCGCGAGTTTGTGGGCGGCGGCGGTGACGGCACCGGCCGGACCGAGCTTCGCGCGCATGCGCCGGAACCAGTCGCCCAGCGGTGATTCGACGCGGTTCAGTGATTGCGCCGCCATGCGCAACGTCGTCGCCAGCCGGTTGGAAACCGGCCGGGTGCTGACGCTGAGCCGGTGGTTGCCGCTGACTTTGTCGTTGGGGCACAGCCCCAGCCACGAGGAGAAGTTCTCGGGGCTGGCAAACCGACTGAGGTCGGGACCGACCTCGGTGAGAAAGGTGTAGCCGACGTGGGTGTTGACGCCGTCCACCGCCGTGAGGTCGACGCCGAATTTCTGGAAGAGCAGGGTGCGCACCGCTTGATCGGGCTGCTTGCCCCGTTTGGTCGGCGAGGGCGGCGCGGCCTCCGTGCGGTTCTCGAGCTTGGCGGCCACGCGGTGAATCTCCTGCAGGCATTCGTCGGCCAGTTGGTGGTGAAAACGCCACGCCGCCAGCGACTGGCGCAGCGCGAAGATCTGCTCCGCTTTCCAGTCGCCTTTCAAGGCAGCGGCGATCTCGGCCACGCTCTTCTTGCAGCGGTGGTCGCGATGCGCGGCGAGCTTGTGCGGGTCGCGTTCGCCCGCGAAGATCGCATCGAGAATGGCCAGCCCCGTCGTGCCCGTGATGTCGGTGACCGCGCGATGCAGCAGCACGTTCATCTGATCGAGGGCCTTTTGCAGGCGCAGCAGGTGCGCGCTGGCCACCTGCACCAGACTGTCGCGATGCCGCAACAGCGTGCGGACGGCGCAGACTGAGAGCGCCGGCCGGAACGAAGCGTGGAGCAGCCCCACGGAGTGCAGGAACTGCAACCACTGGCAGTCCTGCACATCGCTCTTGCGACCGGGCACATGGCGCACGTGCTGGGCGTTGACCAGACAGACTTCCAGCCCGCGGGCCTCCAGCAGTTCGAACAGCGGGATCCAATACACGCCGGTCGCCTCCATCGCCACGGTGCGAATGCCCAGGGTTTATCGTTGGGTAAAGGGGGCGATGCCGCTGCGATTCCTGTCGGCACCTCTCTCGCGCTGACGGCCAACTGGGCCCGCTGATTGGCTGCGGCGATGATCCTGCATTCGATCGCTGGCCTTTGGGAGCTGATCAAGGATTGAGTCATCAAAAATATTGAACCGGAGACGCGTTGACTCGCCAAATCGGGGTGTAAAGGCGGGCCAGAACAATGAATCATCCCTACTGATCCGAATGAAACAAGACGTTGGCTGCTATGCCCTGAAGGGCGAATCCCGGCCCGCTCCATTGTAGCGAAAGCGCGGCAGATCCGACCGGACCATGACGGTAGTGAAGGGTGATCGGATGCAAGCCGGCTTGCAGGCGGACTGTTGCGGTTTTGACCGTGCCCGTCTTGTAGCCGAAATCAGCGTCGACCAAGGTGGCATCGTGCACTCTCAGAACTGCACCGGTATCCGTGCTCAGCTGGAAGGTGTAATCTCCATCCGAAGGGACTTGCAGGACACCGTTGAAGCGGAGGCCGGAATCGGGTGTGAGAGCCGTGACCTTTTCCGTGATCGTGGCCGCTTCGCCGCTGCGGATACTAGCCAGGGTGGCGAAGTCAGGTACCCACGGATAATCACCCTGGTAATACTGCCATCGGATGCCGGGCCTCGAAGTGATTCCGGTGACTGCGGGCATGAGTTCCTGGTCGTAAGGTCGCGGGGCTTCCGGATCTGGTCGGCGAGCCTGCAGGGCAAGGTGTTTGAACTTCGTTTGGGCCGCGGCGTGGGCCGGATCGCCGGCAAGATTACGCGTCTCCTTTGGATCGGTTGAGACATCGTAGATCTCAAAATTATCCCCGGCCGATTTGATGTCGTAACGCACCGCCATGAGATTGCCCTGGCGGATTGCCTGCATCTGGCCTCGCGTCCGGTTGCGATGGTTGGGCTCGAAGGCCGGAAAGTTGGGCGTACGACCGGCGACGAAATATTCCATGTAGAGGTAATCGCGTTGCGCAGGAATTCCCCGACCGGTCAGTTGCGGTAGCAGAGAGATCCCATCAGCCCGGGCCGGCGGGGGCAGGCCGGCGATCTGGGCAAAGGTTGGCAGCCAATCCCACATCGCCGACGGGGTCTCGATCACCCGCCCTGCCGGGATCTGGCCGGGCCAGCGGGCGATGGTAGGGGTGCGCAAGCCCCCTTCCCACAAATCCCGTTTGGTGCCGTCGAAGGGGCCGAAGCTCCCGAAGAATTCCGGTGAGTACGGCTCGGGTAGATACGACTCGACGGAAGGTCCGTTGTCGGAGGCGAAGATGATCAGGGTGTTCTCATCTATCCGAAGATCCTGCATCAGCTTGATCAGGTCACCGACGCTGTCGTCCAGGCGACGGACGGACTTGGCGTAACGCTGGTAGACATCCGGCCAGGACTTTTCCGGCGTGGCCGGATTGCCGTCATCGTCGTAGGTTGCCTGCGCGTAGTCGGGGTGGATCCAAGTGTCCGGCGTGCCAGAGGCGGTTGTGATCATCTGGCCCGGCTTGCCGATCCATTGCATGCCACCCTGCAGACCACCACCGGAAGGATAGGCCTGGGTGGGCAACTCGAGCACCGCATGGGGAGTGTCATGCGCGAGATAGAGGAAGAAGGGCCTTTTTACCTCAGCGGTGGCCTGTTCGGTGATCCATTGTTTGGCCCGGGCTGTGAACAGGTCGGTAGTATAGCACTTGTCGAGGGGGGCCGTGACATCCTGATAATTCTCCCAGACCTTGACGGGGCCTCGTTCCACCGCTTTTTCCGCAGAAAAGAGCATCTCTTTGGGGTAGTGCTCGTGGCCGTCCACATGGCGCAGGTAGCCGTAGTAATAGTCAAACCCGCGTTTCAACGGATGGGCGGGAGCGTCTGGCTCAAGATTTCGTCCGTGAACGCCCCATTTACCGATGGCCCCGGTCGTATAGCCGGCCTGATGCAGAACCGTCGCGAGCGTGTGGTTTTCATCGATGGCCTTGTCGAATTGGTTGTCGCGCACGTTGGCGTGCCCCTGGGTCACGCCCTGCAGCAGCGAGGACCGGGAGGAAACACAGACCGGCGCGGCGACGTAATGATGGGTGAACCGGGCGCCCTCGGCAGCCAAGCCGTCGAGATGAGGGGTCAAATGGGAGGGGAGGGAACGGTCGCCAGAGGCCTTGCGGGCGTTCTGGTGGAAGACGCCAAGGTCGCCCCAGCCCAGATCGTCGACAAAGATGAAGATGATGTTGGGCCGGGTGGTCGCCGCGGACGAGGTGACCAAGGTGATGAGAAGGGCGACGGTAAGCGATAAAACGTTGTTCATCCTAAATTCCTCCGTTGAAAGTTGGGTTTGGACGGTTTTTGGGTCAAATTCGACCTGTTCAGGTGGGGATGGCCTCAACCTTTTTCAACTGCGTCGCAGTTGTTCGAATCCAGTCGTGAAGACGCGGGTATCCGTCCTTCACCTGCTCGGCCCAGCCGCCTCGAATAGAAACCTGGACCTCCTTCTGGCGTCCGAATTGGACGAGTCGGGCGGCGATCAGTAGAAACCACCGTCGACCGCGCTTGGCCTCAGTGTGTTTTTGAGGGACGATGAAGCGCACGAACAGCACCCACAGATTATAGACCATCAACAACAGCCGCGCTGCCAGCTCGGTGGTGGCCCGAGCCGTTGCACAGAAACCGCTGTAGCCCCACTGATTATTCAGTGCGTCGAAGACGTACTCGGTGTCGGTCCGTTCCCTATACGGCTGCTGGATGGTGCGTGCATTGTACTCGATCGGCAGGTTTGTCACGCAGACCGCGAACTCGTGTTTATTGTGGTCCCAGAACTCTCCACACTTTGATGAGGGCACAAGCCCTTGGAGCTTGCGTTCAAATACACATCGGCGTGGGTTTTTCCAGCCGGTCAGTTGGATCTGTCCTTCGGCAACCTGCGATGATCCAAGAAACGAAGGCCCCTGCCATTCTTCTTTCCGCACCGCGTGCAGAGCGTTTCGCACACCGCTGGTCAGTTTCAATTTGAACAGAAACTTCGGCCGTCCAGGTGTTTGATCGTGCCATGCCATCACCGCATCGTGACCAAGTCCTATGTCCCCACGGTTGAGCCATACTTGTCGATCACCGAGCCAGCGCTGAGCATCTTTCATCGTCTCTTTCAACTGCGTGGCGGTCACCGTGTCACCTGACCGAAAACGATTGGCCGGACACAAGCGGGTGCGTGCCACCACACCCAGCAGCGGATGAAAACTGCGGCGACCTGGTTTGCCTGGATTGTAACCGATCTCAGCTCCTTCTTGGTGACCATACTTGGGTTGGACTGTGGAGTCCCAATCCATGATGATCTGGTCGGGCAATGCACCCCACATCGGCTTGACATTACGCGCGATCCACTCGGCGCCGAGTTGCGGGTCGATCGATTTGAAGAATCGGCGCACCGAATCATCACTGACCACTGCCTCCATGCCGAACAACTCGGGAATCGTTGGATCTTCCCGGAGTCGTTCCATGTGCGAGAAACGGCGACCATCCGTCAAAGCCGTCAGCATGAACGATTGGATCACATCGTACACCGGCGCCGCGTTCGGACTGCTGCGTTCGATCGGACACGATGCCGCAAGTCCCTCGGCGATGCCTATATGTTTGGTATATGCTGCCCACGGCACCAGCCCACCGTACGGTGTCAGAGCGTCCTCCGTTACCGAAAGTCGCACCCGACCCCCGGCGGTCGGAAATGTGAACTCCGCTTCACCTGCCAGGTGAATGCCCTCCGTCTTGTTCAGTTCGTCCATGGCTCAGATTTGCAGCATCTTCCGTGACAATCCTCCAATCTCAACTGAGGAATTTAGGTTGAATCGCGGGGGGGCCGTCCTCGGGGGCGGGGAAAGGGACGTTGGGCTGCATGTCCAAATCTGTCGCCTAGCTGCCACTAAGAAGCCGGAAGCCCCCCCCGGGTATTGGCTCAACCTGAATGTCGCTGGCACGAAGTACAATGTGCCGCGCATGCCTCCCGACCCCAGCGAGCTGTTCTCTTGGGAGCGTTTTCGTCCCGCCGTCGCACGTGCCGTCGCGATCGCCCGGGGCACGACAACGGTTGATACGCCCCCACGGTCGATCCCAGTCTCAGAACCAAAAAGATCTACTCGCCTTTGCGCGGCAGCTCCACGATTCAAAACTCTCAACGATAGCTAAGGCCGCCGGTCCGCCGTCGCCGGCATCTTTTCATACCATTGCTTGAAACCCTGACGTACGGCTCGCCGTCTACGCGTGCCGCCCATCCACGAGAAGACCATCGTCGACAACGCCAACAACACCCTGACCGACTTTATGAAACGACTCCTTTGTTCTCTTACCCTGCCGGCTGCGTTTTGTATCGGTGCCTTCGCAGCGGATATCACGCGTCCGAACATCCTCTTTACGATTGCCGATGACTGGGGACTGCACGCGGGGGCCTACGGCACCCGCTGGGTAAAAACGCCCGCTCTCGACCGCATCGCCCGCGAGGGTTTGCTCTTCCAAAATGCCTACACTCCGATGGCGAAATGCGCGCCCTCGCGTGCGATCGTCCTCACCGGACGCCACCTATGGCAGAACGAGGAGGCGGGAAATCATTTGGCGTATTTCCCTTTGACCCTCAAAAGCTGGCCCGAGACGCTGATGACGAAGGGCTGGCACATGGGGTTCACCGGTAAGGGCTGGGGCCCGGGCGTTGCCAACGACGCCTCCGGAAACCCGCGTCTCATCACCGGTAAGTCATTCAACGCGCGCAAGACCGAGCCGGCCGCCACGGCGATGAGCAACAACGACTACGCCGCGAACTTCAAGGACTTCCTCGACGACGCGCCCAAAGATGCCCCTTGGTGTTTTTGGTACGGCGCTCATGAACCGCATCGCGGGTACGAGTTCCAGGTCGGCGTGAATAAGGGTGGCAAGAAACTCACGGACATCGATCGTGTACCGGATTATTGGCCCGACAATGAGACCGTGCGGCACGACATGCTGGACTACGCCTTCGAGGTTGAACACGTGGATACCCACCTCGGACGCATGATCGGCGAGCTGGAGCGGCGCGGGCTACTGGACAACACACTCGTCATCGTCACCAGTGATCACGGCATGCCGTTCCCGCGGGTGAAGGGCTACGCTTACCACGACTCAAATCACGTCCCGCTCGTTATCCGCTGGCCGCGCGGCGTGCGGAGCCCGGGACGCTCCATCGAAGACTTTGTGGATTTTACCGACATTGCGCCGACCCTCCTCGACTATGCTGGCATTGCGTGGCCGGACAGCGGAATGATGCCGATCACCGGAAAAACCTGGCGGCCCATTTTGGAAAGCTCGAAGTCCGGACGAGTCGTGCCCGAGCGCGACCATGTGCTCATCGGAAAGGAGCGCGCAGACGTGGGCCGTCCGAATAATGGGGGCTATCCCATTCGCGGCATCGTCACCGCGGACCACCTCTATCTGCGCAACTATGAGCCCGGCCGCTGGCCGGCCGGGAATCCCGAGACCGGCTACCTCGACACCGACGGCAGCCCGACGAAATCACTTATTCTTGATCTCGGCCGCGCCAATCGGGCCGATCGTTACTGGCAGCTCAACTTCGGGATGCGACCTGCGGAAGAACTGTATGAGCTGCGCACCGACCGAGACTGTGTTCATAACCTCGCCAACGACGCCACACACGCCGAGCGCATCACCGCGCTTCGCGGGCGCATGGAATCGATGCTCAAGGCGCAGGGCGACCCGCGCATGGGGGGGCGTGGCCAGGTGTTCGACCAGTACACGCCCACCAATGGCGACGGCTTCTACGAGAAGTTTATGCGCGGAGAAAAGCTCAACGCCGGCTGGGTTAACCCGACCGACTTTGAGAAACAGCCGGTCATTCCCAAGCAGTGAGACCGAATTCGAGCATTATCACGGACGCGCTCCCTCTGATTGGGGGGGCGTACGCTCCTCGGAAGATGGAGAGAGAAAGCGAATACGCCCTCCGCGGTTCGCTGACTCTCACGGATTCGAGCCCCAAAACGGTGAAGCGCGCAATCGTGTTCTCCGCCAGCTTCCGGCGAGACCGGTTGTAGACTACGAAGAGCTGCGGCACGGCCGTATAGCGCGGATAAAACGCGAGCGAGTCACTCTGGGCCGGCTGCCCGAGGTGGGCGCGGAGATCGAGCAGCCGTTCGGGCCACCGGGCACGAGGGGGGCATAGAAAACCGAGGCAGTTTCACGCGATCAAGTCGCGCACGACGTGACCGTGCACATCCGTGAGGCGGAAATCGCGGCCTTGGAAACGATGCGTGAGCTTCGTGTGGTCGAGGCCGAGGAGGTGCAGGATCGTCGCGTGCAGATCGTGGACATGGACAGGATCGCGGGCGACGTTGAAACCAAGGTCGTCAGGCTCGCCGTGGATGTGGCCGCGCTTTACGCCCCCGCCGGCCAGCCAGATCGTGAAGGCTCGGTTGTGGTGGTCGCGGCCGTCGTTGCCGCCCTGCACCATCGGCGTGCGGCCGAACTCGCCGCCCCAGATCACTAGCGTGTCGTCAAGGAGACCGCGCTCCTTGAGATCGGCGACGAGCGCGGCGCTAGCCTGGTCGGTGTCGCCGCAGTTTTTCTTCAAGTCCTTGGTTAGGTTGCCGTGCTGGTCCCACGCCTCGTGAAAAAGTTGCACGCAGCGGACACCGCGCTCGACGAGGCGCCGCGCGAGTAGGCAGTTGCGGGCAAAGGTGGATTCCTTCGCCTCCTTGATGCCGTAGCGCTCGAGCGTGGCCGGCGACTCGGCACCGAGGTCCATCAGCTCGGGCGCACTCGTCTGGAGGCGATATGCGAGCTCGTAGCTCTGGATGCGCGCGGCAATCGCGGGATCGCCGGCGGCGGCGAGCGAGCTGGTGTTGAGATCGCGGAGAGCGTCGAGCGAGGCGCGCTGCGCGATGGCGTCGATGCCGGGCGGGTTGGAAAGATAAAGGATCGAATCTCCGGCGCTGCGAAACGGTACGCCGCCATAAACCGTGGGAAGGAAGCCGCAGCCGTAGTTACTCGCGCCGCCGCTCGTGCCCTTGGCGCTGGTGAGGACGACATAGCCGGGCAGGTCCTCGTTCTCGCTGCCGAGGCCGTAGAGCGACCACGCACCGAGGCTGGGCCGGCCGAACTGCTGCGAGCCGGTGTTCATCATGATCTGGCCGGGCGCGTGGTTCACGGCGTCGGTCTGCATCGAGCGCACCACACACAGATCGTCGGCGAGCTTCGCGGTGTGCGGGAGCAGCTCGGAGAAATCGATGCCCGACTGGCCGTGGCGGGCGAATTGGTATTTCGGGCCGAGCAGCGCGGAGTTGGGCTTGATGAAGGCGGCGCGGTAATCCTTCAGCAGCTCTGCCGGCGGCAACTGGCCGTCGCGCTTGGTGAGTTCCGGTTTCGGATCGAACAGCTCAAGGTGGCTCGGCGCGCCGGCTTGGAAGAGGTAGATGACACGCTTGGCTTTGGGCGCGAAGTGGGGCGTGTCCGGCGGACTTGCGGCCCGTCTTCGCATCGGATTCCGATGCTGGCCGCTCGCCGCGCGGGCGTCTTTTGCAAGGGGGCTTCTGCTTTGGCCGTCCTCTCGCGCTCTCCGCTAACCGGGCGGAAGCGTGGTGGGGAGCG
>CAMDRP010000114.1 GCA_945906965.1 Opitutus sp. GAS368
GATTTCTGGGCCTCGTGGTGCGCGCCGTGCAAAGCGTCGTTTCCCGCACTCGGCAAAATCAACACCGACTACACCCCGCGCGGCGTCGTCCTCGTCGGCGTGAGCGTTGATGAAAAAGCCTCCGCCTACGCCGCGTTTGTGAAGAAACAAGCCCCGCCGTTTCCCGCGCTCCACGACGTCGCGCAACAACTCGTCCGAGCGGTCGTCGTCCCTGCGATGCCGACGACCTACATCATCGGCCGCGACGGTAAAGTCCGCTCCATTCACGCCGGTTAC
Organism: Opitutus sp. GAS368; assembly: GCA_945906965.1. Classification (GTDB taxonomy): domain Bacteria; phylum Verrucomicrobiota; class Verrucomicrobiia; order Opitutales; family Opitutaceae; genus Tous-C4FEB. The sequence continues at coordinate 277 of CAMDRP010000114.1, forward strand.
CACGGCGCCACCACCGCCCAACTCCTCCGCACCGAACTCGACGCCCTGCTCGCCGAGAAATCCTAAATGATTTCCCCCTCCCAAAATCCCATGCGCTCTCGCCTCCTCCTCACCTTACTGCTCGCCGCCACCGTGCTCGTCTCTGGCTGCGCCACGACCACCGCCCGCGTTCAACCCTGGGAGCGCGCCACGCTCACCGATTACACGATGCGCCCTGAGCGCGACCCGCTTGCGCTGGCTCTCACTGAACACGTTTATTTCTCCCGCGAATCCGCCACCGGTGGCCGCGGTGTAGGTGGTAGCGGTTGCGGTTGTAACTGAAAATAAACCTGACCTTGGAGCTTCCTTTATTATAGCTGTTTAACGCTCCTCTTATTTCCCCTGGATGGGTTCTCGTAAATTGAACTTCTTTGTTATTAAGACGTCCCCTAATTTTATATGAAATTCTCCGCTGCTCTCCACCGTCATTTGCATTGGCTGAATCTCCCCGGAGCGCTGCTGATCGCGTTGCTCCAGCGTACCCCGATTATCCGCGTCGCCGCGACCGCGGGGGATTACGTCCTTAGCTCCACCGCTGGCAACGTCCTGAAAGCTGCTGCGACCACACTCGGTGCCCTCGGCGCGGTGCACAGCATGGCGGGTGCGACTGCGCTCAGCGCTTCGACTGATAGTCCGGCCAGCGGGACGGTGAGTGTTCCTTTTGGGACGGTGGTTTTCAGCATTAGAGGCGCTCCGGCGGCGACCGCTTCTTGGACTATCGTGAGCGGTGTGCCAACCGGGCTATCCTTCACCGGCTTAGGCAGCACCGCGGCGGGTGTCACTTCGGGGATCATTGATGCTTCCACCTTAGCTTTATCCGGTACGCCGACGACAGCAGGTCAGTTTGCGGTGGTCCTGAGGGCTTGGAATAACACCGGTGGGAGAGGCGAGAGTTCCTCCTTCACTTATGTCGTGAACATCGCCGCCGCGGCCAACTCCGCGCCCACGATTAGCACGCAGCCAACCTCAAAAACCGTGCCCGTCGGCGGCACCGCTCAGTTTATCGCCGCCGTCTCCGGTTCACCCACGCCCACGTTGCAATGGTTCAAGGGCTCCACGGCGATTTCTGGCGCCACCACCACGATTCTCACCATTTCCGGCGCCACTGCGGCTGATGTCGCTACCTATACCTTAGTCGCGACCAGCAGCATCGGCTCCGCCACCAGTAACGCTGTGACCTTGACTGTTACCGGCTTGGGCACTGCACCCACGATTACCACGCAACCGAGCGCGAGCGCCGTGTCCGTCGGGAGCGCCGCGAGTTTCACGGTGGTTGCCAGCGGTACCTCACCGCTCACCTACGATTGGAAAAAAGACGGCACGTCGATCATCGGCGCGACCAACGCGACTTACACGATCGGCTCCGCTGCCACCACCGCCGCGGGAAGCTACACGGTGGTGGTTTCCAACAGCGCGGGTTCCGTCACCAGCACCGCCGCCAGCCTCACCGTCACCGCGACGAGCACCACGGCGCCCCGTCTCTCCAACCTCTCCGTCCGCACCGCTCTCACGGCTAATCAAATCGTGATCGTAGGCTTCACCATGAGCGGTGGATCCAAGAGCGTGTTGCTCCGGGCGGTCGGGCCCACGCTCGCTGCCTTTGGGGTCCCCGACGTCATGGCCAACCCCAAGCTCGATCTCTACAACGGCTCCACCAAAGTGAACTCCAACGACAATTGGGGCGGAAGCGCGGCCCTGAGCGCTTCCTTCCAATCCGTGGGCGCATTCAGCTACGCCGCCAGCGCCAGCCTCGATGCGGCGCTGGTTACCTCCATCGAAGGTGGCCGTACGCTCCAAGTTTCGGGTCCTACGGCCGGCACTGTGCTCGTCGAAGGCTACGATGCGGGCACGGGCGATACGCCCCGTTTCACCAACTTATCCGCGCGGAACAAAGTCGGCACCGGCGCCAACATCCTCATCGCCGGCTTCACTCTCGCCGGCGACGGCGCGCGCAATCTTTTGATCCGCGCGGTCGGACCCAAATTATCCGAATTCGGCGTCACCGGGGTGCTGACCGATCCCATGCTCGAGATCTACAGCGGCAGCACCAAAATCGCCGAAAACGATAACTGGTCCGCCACGTTGGCGAGCACCGCCGCATCGGTGGGTGCCTTTGCGCTCAATCCTGGCAGCAAAGACGCCGCGATCACTGTATCCCTGCCGAAGGGTGGTTACACCGTCCAGGTTTCTGGCGTCGATAGCGGCGTCGGCGAGGCGATCGTCGAAATCTACGAGCTCCCGTAAGTCCGCGCGCGGGGCGCGGGCTTACCGCGCGCCCGCCCCGAGCGGGCGTAGATCCACGTTGCCGGTTCCGGTGGTTTTGATGTCCAATTTTTCTTCACCGCTGGTGACCAGGAGCACGCTATCGATTTTATAAGCGGCGGTGTTTTGGCCGGCCGCGGCCACGAGCTGTTGTAGGCGCGCGAGATTCTCGAATTTCACCGTCACGTCTTGATTGATCGCGCTCAGCGGGGCCAAACCCAACGGCTGTTCTTCGCTCTGCGTTTTGCCGGCGTAGACGCCGTTTAAATAAAGTTTGTGATTCGAACCCGAGAGACCGATTGGGATCACATTCTCGCTGGTGTAGCGCAAGGTCATCACTGCGGTGCCTTCCAGTTTGGTCGAGGTGGAGGGTTTGAATCCAACGATGCTCACGTTGACCCCGGTGAGTTTGAAACCATTGCCGCAACCCGCGACGAGCGCGACGAAGGTGAGGGCGAGCGCGAGACCGAGACTGCGGGAAAAGAGGCGAAGGGGCGTCATGCGCATTACCCAAGGCGTTTCGGCCGCCGACAGCAAGGCCGCGCTCAGAAAATTGAAAGCGCCTGCGCACTTTCCAGCGCAAACCACGCCACCCCCGCAATCCCCGCCGCGACAAGCGCGTGCCGGAAGAGCTTTCGCCCACGTAATACCGCGTCCTGTAGGTCCGTATCGAGCGTCTTGCGGTTGTTCTGGGCCATGAAACTCACAAATCGCGGATCCCGCAATCGACTGCCCCGCCGATCCCGCGCCAATCCGAAACGGATGGCCGGGCGATGGAGCAATTTTTGGAGGAAGCGGAGCACGCTGATGAAAACGTAATTTTGGATTGGTTTTTTCAAGGCGAAACTCGCACCTTTGCCATCTTTCTATCTTTTTTATGCACCACTTCCACTACGTCGGCCAAAACCTGCACTGCGAATCTGTTGATCTCGCCGAAGTCGCCCGGCTCTACGGCACCCCGACTTACGTCACCAGCGCCGCTACGATGGCCGATAATTACAACCGCTTGGCCAATAGCTTAACTGGGCTCGACGTGCAGCTCTGTTACGCGATGAAGGCCAATTCCGGCCTCGCCGTGCTGCGGCACTTTGCGCGCCTCGGCGCCGCGTTTGACCTCGTGAGCGGCGGCGAACTCCGCCGCGTGCTCGCCGCTGGCGCCGATGTGAAACGCAGCGTCTTCGCCGGCGTCGGCAAGACCGAGGCCGAGATCCAGCTCGCCCTCCAGAGCGGCATTTTCTCCTTTCACGTTGAGAGCGAGCCCGAGCTCGCCCGCATCAACCACGTGGCCGGCAAAATGGGCGTGAAAGCGCCCATCGCCATCCGCATCAACCCCGACGTCGACGCCCACACCCACGCGAAAATTACTACCGGCAAGAGTGACAATAAATTCGGCATCCCGCTCAAGTTTGCCGCCGCCGCCTACGAGGCCGCTTCGAAATATCCCCACATCCAACTGCGCGGCGTACAGATGCATATCGGCTCGCAGCTCACGGAAATCGGGCCCTTCGCCGAAGCCGTCGCCAAGGTCGCGCCCTTCGCCGCCGAGCTGAAAGCGAAGTACGGTATCACTTATTTCTCGATCGGTGGCGGCATCGGCATCGTATACAAAGACGCGCTCGCCAGCGGTAATGCCGCGTGGTGGGACGCGCAGCCCGCGGCCACGCGCCCGCTCACGCCCGAGGCCTACGGCGCCGCGCTCGTGCCGTTGCTTCAACCGCTCGGGCTAAAAATCCTCCTCGAGCCCGGCCGCTACATGGTCGGCAACGCCGGGGTCCTCCTGTCGCGCGTCGAGCACCTCAAGCGCGGCTCCGGAAAAAACTTCCTGATTGTCGACGCCGCGATGAACGACCTCGTGCGTCCCGCGATGTACGAAGCGTTTCACGAGATCGTCCCGCTTCACCGCGACACCACGCGCCGTGCGCTCGTGGCGGATGTCGTCGGCCCGATTTGCGAGAGCGGCGATTGCTTCGCCAAAGACCGTCAACTCCAGGAAGTCGGCGAGGGCGAATACATCGCGCTGATGAGCGCCGGCGCCTATGGCTCCACGATGTCGAGCCGCTACAACACCCGCGCGCTTCCGGCCGAAGTCATGGTCCAAGGTAGCGCCTTCGAGCTCGTGACCGCGCGCGAGACGTTTGAGTCGATGATCGCCCACGAAAAAATCCCGGCGTTCCTCAAGTGATGTCCGAGCCTTCGTCAAAATCACCGCTCTCGAAAAACGCGCAGCTTGGGCGTTTTCTTTTTTGTGTCTTTGGCGAGTTTCGTGGTTAACCTCTGCGCATGAAATTTTGCGTCGTCGGAGCCGGAGCCTGGGGCACTGCGTTTGCGGTGCATCTGGCGCGTCTGGGTCGGCCGGTGACGCTGGTGCCGCGCCGCGCGGAGCAAGCTGTGGCGTTGCTTGCGGCGCGCGAGAATCGCGAATATCTTCCAGGTATCGCGCTCCCGCCTGCCCTCGGGGTGACGGCGGATCTCGCGGCGGGGTTGGCGCCGGCGACCGTGGTGTTGCTGGCGTGTCCATCGCAGGCCTTGCGCGAGACGACGGCGCGCGTGCAAGCGGCGCGCGGCGCGGCGGCTCCGTTGCGTTTGATCGTGAGTTTGGCTAAAGGTCTCGAAGTCGGTTCGCACCTCCGCCCGACGCAGGTAATCGCCGCCGTGCAGCCTGAGGTGCCCGTGGGCGCGATCACCGGCCCCACCAACGCCAGCGAAGTCGCGCGGGGTTTACCCGCCGTGATGGTGCTCGGCGCGGCGCACGGCAGCGAGGCGTTGGTCGCGGAAATCCAGACTGCCATTAGCGGCCCGACGTTGCGCGTCTACACGAGCGACGATCTCGCGGGCCTCGAATACGGCGGATGCTTAAAAAATATTTACGCCATCGCCGCGGGTTGCGCGGCGGGCCTCGGACTCGGCGACAACGCCAACGCCGCGCTACTCACTCGCGCGCTCGCCGAGATGGTGCGCGTCGGTGCGGCGCTCGGCGCCCGGCCGGAGACGTTTTACGGCCTGAGCGGTTTCGGCGATCTCGTGGCCACGTGTCACGGCGCCTGGAGCCGCAACCGCGAATTTGGTCAGCGCATCGGCGAAGGCCAGAAAGCCGCCGAGCTCATCGCGCACCGCAAGACCGTTGTCGAAGGTTACCGCACGACGGAATCGTTTCACGGTTTGTGCGTGGAACGCGGGATCGATGCGCCGATCTTGCGCGAGATGCATGCGATTTTGTTTGGCGGTAAAGCTCCGGCCGCGGCGTTGAACGCGCTGATGACGCGCGAGCTCAAGCGCGAGTGAACGCCAACGCGCGAACCGGAGTGCGATGACGATGTCGCCCATTTTGAATTTTCCTAGTCGCGCCGAACTCGCGCGCGCGCGCGAAGTCGTGGCGGTGACCGGCGACGAGGCATTGACGGTGGAAAATTTGCGCGCGGCTTATGCGCACGGGATTTTTCCGTGGCCTGGACGACCCAAGGAACCGATTCCCTGGGCGTGTCCGCGGCGGCGCGCGGTGTTGGTGTTTGCTGAATTCACGCCGGGTCGGACGCTGGAGAAAACCGCACGGCAACCGGGTTGGAGTTTTTCGATTGATCGCGATTTTCCGGCGGTGATCGCGGCGTGTGCGGCGGCGCCGCGGCCCGGGCAGGACGGCACGTGGATCAGTCCGGCGATGATCGCGGCTTACACGGCGCTGTATCGCGCGGGCGGAGCGCACAGCGTCGAAGTATGGAAAAACGACGCGCTCGTGGGTGGGCTTTACGGTGTCGATGCGGGCGGTTTTTTCGGTGGTGAGAGCATGTTTCACCTCGAGGACAATGCCTCGAAACTGGCGATCTGGTTTCTGGCTGGTTATCTCCGCGAGCGTGGTCAGGCGTGGCTGGATATCCAGCAACTCACGCCGCATATGGAACGCCTCGGCGCGAAAGAAATCACGAGGGCGAGGTTTCTCGCCGAGCTCGAAAACGAGCTCAGCGCGGGACGGACGTTGTTTCCGAAACTGTGAAAACGCGCCGGCTTAATGCCCGGCGCCGGCTTGGTGGTCTTGGATGTATTCCTGTTTGAGGCCGAGTTTTTCGGGCGCGTGCAGGACGAGCATCTTCATGCGAATATCGGCGGGCACCTGGGTGGAGGTTGCTTTGGAGACGACGATCATGAGTGTGATCGCAAGTGGCACGCTCCAGATCGCGGGCTGTTCACAGAGGATGCGCAAGAGCGGGTGCTCGGCCCAGTAGCCGTTGAGCGGCGCAAAACTCGCGAAGATTTTGCCCATCGGGCCCTTGTCCAGAGCGAGCGTGCCGAGGTTGGTGAGGGCGGCGGCGCCGAGTGCGCAGAGGCCGCCGGTCAACATCCCCGTGGCGGCACCTTTCATCGTCATACCGCGCCACCATACGCTCATGAAGAGCAGCGGGAAATAACTTGCGGCAGCGATCGCGAAGGCTTGGCCGACCATGAAGTTGATCTCAAGTGGCTCGACGAAGCAGCCGAGCGTGACGGCCACGCCGCCGATCAGAATGGCGGAAATTTTGAACGCAACCATGCGTTCGGCAGACGAAGATTTTGGCCGCAACATGCGCCCGTAGACGTCGTGGGCGAGCGCGCCCGTCATCGAGACGAGCAGGCCGCTGAACGTGCTCATAAACGCCGCGAACGCGCCGGCGCAGGTGATGCCGCTCAAGATCGAGCCGACGACGCCGTACTTGGCGCTGATGAGCGTGGGTAACTCGAGCACGACTTTGTCGGTGCCCTTGGCGCCGACGCCGCTGTAAAGCTCCGGCATGAGATTGCGTCCGATCACGCCGAACACCGGTGGAAACACGTAAAACACGCCGATTAGAATCATGACCCACATCGTAGTTTTTTTCGCGGCTACGCCGTCGGGGTTGGTGTAAAAACGCACGAGGATGTGCGGCAAACCGGCCGTGCCGCAGACGAGCGCGATGATGAGCGAGTAAGTATAAACGAGCGAGTAGGGCTTTTGGTGCTCGTCGAGGAATGCGGCGCGTTGCTCGGGGGGAAGCGCGGCGGCGGCGGCGTTGACGGCCTTGGTTGTGAGCGGGCCAAACGGCGCGATCCACGCGGTGTCGGCGGGGGCTTTGGCGACGAGCGGTTTGCGTTCGATGCCGGCGGAGGAATTTGCGCTAGCTTGGGCGGCGGCTGCGGTGGGCGCGGTTTCGCCCGGGGCGAGGTTGGCGCCGATTTGGCCGTTGTAGAATCCGACGACCGCCATGAGCACGAAAACGGGCACCGTGATCGCGAAGAGCTTGATCCAATATTGGACCGCTTGAACCAGGGTGATGCCCTTCATGCCGCCGAGGGCGACGTTGAGCGTGATCACCGCGCCGACAAGCACGACGCCGACCCAATACGGCAGTCCGGGAAAAATATACGCGAGTGTGACGCCCGCGCCCTTCATCTGTGGCATCGTGTAAAAGAAACCAATGAACAACACGAAGCACACGGCGATCTTGCGGAACATCGGCGAATCAAACCGACCCTCAGCGAAATCCGGGATCGTATACGCCCCGAAACGCCGCAGCGGCCCGGCGATGAACAACAGCAAGAAAAGATAACCGCACGCGTAACACACCGGATACCACAACGCGTCGTAGCCCGACGACATCACCATGCCGGCGACGCCCATGAACGACGCCGCGGAAAGGTATTCGCCGGAGATGGCGGAGGCGTTCCAACCCACAGAAACCGAGCGCCCCGCGACGAAGAAGTCGCTGGCCGTCTTGGAGGTTTTCGCGGAGCGGAAACCCATCCAGAGTGTGACCGCGACGGTGATGAAAGAGAACGTGAAGATCCAAGGATCCACGCCGCCGAAGAAAGCGAGAGGAAGGTTCATGGCTTAGCGGCGGAGTTGTTGGACCTCGGCTTCTTCGAGGCGCAGGGAGCGCTTGATGAAGATGTACGAGATTATCCAGACGAAGGGAAAAAACAGCACGCCCAGGATGAGCCAACTCAGGGTGAAGCCGGCGACGCGGGTGGCCATGAAGGCGGGGGCGAAGTAGTTGAGAAGGGGCAAGCCCAGCAAAGCCACGAGGAACGTGGCGGCGCAGGCGATGGAGAGGGCGAGTTGGCGGCGCATCAAGGAGCGTAGAAACGGCTCGCTGTGCACCACATCGTCGTGGTTCGGGGTAGGCGAAGACATGCTTCAGCGACGATGCGAACGCCTCGCAGCGTGACAACTCTGTTTCCCGTCAGGTCTTTGCCTCTACGGATTTGACGAAGATCAGGGCTACCGAGTCTAGCGTTTCACTTGTTCGATGGATGCGACCTGACCGGCTCTGAAATGGATGCGGATGCGTTCGTCGACACGGTCGCGGTAGATGCTGCTGTAAACGGGTTCGTAAGTGACGATGGCTTGGCGGGTCTTGGGGTCGATGTAGGTGTATTGCCTGTAACCGGTTTGGACGCGGCCGAGGTATTCTTGGTGGTAATTGTTATAGATCCACGTCTCGTTGGTATCGGTTTTGGTGGTTTGGGTGAGGCGTTCGTCGGGTGTGCCGAGGGCGATGTAGACCAGATCGGGCGAATAGCCGACATCGACGCGCCCGAGCCTAATGTTATTTTGGGTATCGGCGTCGAGGGCCGAGAAAGCCGTAGATTTTTCCTCGATGCGGCGAGGGATCGTGCTGCAACCGCCGAGCAGTAAAGCGAGACTGGCCAGCGCAAAGAGACGGTAAATTTTGAACATAGTTAAAAATGCTTGAGCCTTAAGTTTGGCTTAAAGTCTTTATCCTCGCAAGTGATGGATAAGATCGAATGCCGCTTTAACCGCACGGGGAAAGTGTCACCTCTTATGTGGCACTTTTTTAAACAGCGGTTTTAAGCGGGTTTAGATTTTTCCA
>CAMDRP010000115.1 GCA_945906965.1 Opitutus sp. GAS368
GAGGATCGTCGCCATTTATTGCGGGGGCTAGGAATTATTTTGGGGAGCGACTCGTAAAGGCTGAAGTGAAGTTTTTTTCGCTTGAGCTCAAAAATCAAGGAGGGCGGCGCTTCATCCCGGCCCTAAAGGACCGGGTTTTCGCGCCGTCCACTGAGATAAAAATAAGCCGCGTGCCATTAACCTTACGTTAAACACCTCAACTCGATTTACGGTCGCGGCGTTTCCACAGCCAGACGGCTGTCACGAGCAGCACTACGATCACAAGCGTGCCCCAAAGCGTGAACGTGTGCGTGCGTTTGAGCGCTTGTTCTATTTGCGCGAAATCGTCCGCGAATTTCACCCATAGCCAGTGACCGAGCCACACAAAAACCGGCACGCTCACCAGCGCCGCCAGTCCGTCCATCAGGAGAAATTTCACCAGCGATACCTTAAGTGAACCTGCACTAAAAAAAATCGGGGCCCGCAGGCCCGGCAGAAATCGGCCGATAAAGAGGCCTGTGGTCCCGTGTTTGGCGAAAAGTTCTTCGACGCGTGCTTGTTTAGTGGGGGGAAAAATGCGCTGAAACCACGCGGTGCCGAGCAAACGAGTGCCGTAACGCTGACCGGCAAAAAAAATCATCGTGTCGCCCAACAGCACACCCGCGTACATAAAAGCACTTATTTTTATCCAGGAATGACCGTCGATCACACCCAACATGCCCGCGGCGATGAGCACGATGTCTTCAGGCATGGGTAAGCCTAATCCACACAACAGGAGCAGGATGAACGGTCCCCACAGCGAAAGCGGTGTGCCCTGAAAATACTCGAGCAGATGTTCAAGCATGGGTTGAACTCAGCGGCCGGAGAGCGCCGCTCGCAAGGAGGGTTCAGAGAAATCAGGGTGCATCACCAGAGTCACTGCTGCCAACAAACAGCCGCGCCGTATCCTGCCAAGGGTTTTGTGAACGATGTTTGCGCGATGTCACTTGAGCGCCATTTTTCGCGTGCGCACGGCGGCGGGCTCGCGCAGAAAGATCGTTCCCTTGAAATCACCCGCCCACACCCGCGCCGTCGGGCAACTCATCGCGGCCGCGCTTTGCTGGAGCCTCGGCGGGCTCTTGATCAAAGCCGTCGCGTGGCCGCCGCTCGCCGTCGCAGGCGGACGCGGATTAATCGCGGCGTTGTTCATCGCCGCGATCAGCCGCGACCTGAAGTTTCATTTTTCCCGCCCCCAAGTGCTCGGCGCGCTGGGCTACGCGGCGTGCACGGTCACGTTTTGCGCCGCCACGAAACTCACGACCGCGGCCAACGCCATCCTCCTCCAATACACCGCGCCCGTGTGGATCGCGCTCTTTAGCGCCACGCTGCTCGGGGAACGCACCACTCGCGCTGATTGGCTCACGATCATAGCCGTGCTCGGTGGCATGGGTTTGTTCTTCGCCGATAACCTCGAATTTTCCGGTCTCCTCGGCAACATCCTCGGCGCGGTGAGCGGGCTGTGTTTCGCGGGTATGACGCTCGCGCTGCGTTACCAAAAAGACGGCTCGCCCGTCGAATCCATCGTCTTGGGCAACCTCCTAGCGTTTCTCATTGGCCTGCCGTGGATCATCGGCGCGCCGAATCTGCCTGCGAGCGGCTGGGGCGCGTTGGTGCTGCTGGGCTCGCTGCAACTTGGCGTATCGTACTTGCTCTACGCGCGCGCCATCCGCCACGTGACCGCCCTCGAAGCGGTGCTGATTCCCGTGATCGAGCCGTTGCTCAATCCCCTTTGGGTACTTCTCGCGCTCGGCGAACGTCCCACGCCGAAGGCGCTCATCGGCGGCGCGGTGGTGCTCGGCGCCATCACGTTGCGCGGCGTCTATAACTTGCGCCATCGCCATGCAACAAATTGAGCCGGCCGCGGTCGCACCCGTCGCGATGCGCCTGCGTCACCTTTTTATTTTTTTCACGATGTCCGCCGCCCTGCCTGCCGCCACTGTGCCCGAGATGGTCGTGTTGCTCCACGGTTTGGGTATGAGCGGCTGGGCGATGAGCCGCATCGAACATAGACTCGCCAGCGAGGGCTACCGCGTCGTCAACCTCACTTACCCCTCGCGCACAGTTCCTGTAGAAACGCTCGCGCGCGAATGGCTCCCCACGCAACTCGCCGCCCATGAGATCGCGGCCGCGCCACGCGTACACTTTGTTACACACTCGATGGGCGGCATCGTAGTGCGCGCTTGGCTCGACGATTTTCGCCAGCGCGGGATCGCACCACCGGCCAACCTCGGCCGCACCGTCATGCTCGCGCCACCTAATCAAGGCACGGTGGTCGCCGAAAAACTCGCAGGTTTTTCGCCCTTCCGCTGGTTCACCGGCGTCAACGGCCACCGCCTCGGCACGTCGGCGACCAGTATCCCGCTGCGCCTCGGGTCTTGGCCCGCCAACGCAGGCGAACTCGGCATCATTGCCGGAGACCGATGGTTCAATCCGCTCTTTATTTTTTGGTTTGATGGGCCCAACGACGGCACCGTCGCCGTCACGCACACGCACCTCGCCGGCGAGCGCGCGCACCGGGTGCTCCCCTACTCGCACACGTGGCTGCAATGGCGCGACACGACCCTCGATCTGGTGAGCGCGTTTCTGCGCACGGGCGCGTTTTAAAACCCGTAGTGGGACGCGTGTAACCGAGCCTACGGAATTACTTCGCGGGCGGCTTAAGCTGAATCAAAACGTTGGCCGCCGTGATCAACCCACCGCCGATGAGTAAAGTCCATGTAGCGATTTCGTTGGGATAAGAGATCGCGGCCCAAACTGAAAAAATCGCCGGTAAAAACAACGCCATCAACGCGCCAAACACCGGCTCCACGCAATAAATCAACCCCGCCTCCGTCGCGGTGATTTTCGGCTGCCACACGTTCATCAGCCCGAACGACCCCAGTGTACACAACAACGTCAGCAAGCCCGTAAAAACCAGCCACGCGGGCGACGTCCACGGCATTACAAGCGCCGCCAGATTCGGCGCCGCCTCGACCGCCAACCCTGCAAACACCAGCGCCTGCGTCGCGAAAATCACCAGCGTCAGCTCAAACGCCCGATTCCCCGCATACTCCTTTTTATCGAGCCACAAAATCTGCCCCATAAAAAACACCGAGGCCACCAACGTCTCCCATTCTCCGCGCCCAAATCGCAGTTGCCGCCAATCGAAATTCCCTAAAAGCGCCACGCCCGCCAGCACCAGCGCGCAACTCAGCCACACGGCCACTCCGGGATTCCGTCGTGACCGCACCGCGATAAAAATCGGAATTAAGATCGCATAAAACTGCGTGAGAAACGCTGACGTACTCGCCGCCGTGAACTGCATCCCGTCGTTTTGAAACAGCATCCCCGCCGCCGCAAATAAACCGATCACAACCCCTTGCATTAACTCACCCCGCTTCACCCCGAGACCCGCGCGCGGCTTCAGCGCGAGCAACACCAACAACGCCAAAAAAAAGCGTGGCGCCACCGTATAGACCGTCGAAAACCACGACCCCGCCTCGGGCACCAATTTTTCGTGCAGCAACAAAATACTTTTGATCAGCGGAAAACTCAGTCCCCAGAAAAAATTCGCGACCAACAGCATGAGCAGCGCCCGGGTGCGTTGCGGATGAGTGGAATCAAGGGACATAGCTGCAAAAAAATTCGAAGTTGTGAAACAAGCGCAACCACCGTGCCGCCCCCTGACAACCCCGCCAAGCCAATTGCCCAGCGCATCCCACTACAGCGCAGTTCTATGTCATAAGTAATTGAAATACAGACTCCTATATTTACTCGCGCGCGGACCCGCCCCAGCCTGTCGCCACCTCGTCCGCCTTTCATGGTATTAACCACGCTGCTCCTCGTCGGTTCACTCGCGGTCAACGCCGCTGTCATCTCGCTCTACGTCACGCAAAAATCCGCTACCGCCGCAGCTTCACCTACCGAAAAATCTGCGAGTCACGCCCAGTCCGCCCCTACCGCAACTTCGTCCGAGACTCCAGCCGGAGCGCAGACCGCCCTGCCGCCGACCGCGCCACCCAACTCGAAGCCCTCCAAGCTGAGGCCACGGCCAAACTCACCACCAGCCTCACCGCTCGCGGCCCCAGCGGCCGGCGGCTCCAGCATAGCCCAGCCCATGAATCGACTCCCGGGCGGTTAAAATCCCGCCGCCGCTCGGTTACAATTTACCGACATCCGCGCCGCCCCACGCCCGCGGCTCGACAACCCCCACGCCCGCCGCCACTTCTCTAGGCGCATGGCCAAAGCCACCCCAGAGCGCCTTTCTAAAAAAACCTACGAAGCCCGCGTCGCCGACGCCCGCGCCGACCTCGTCCACATGCAGGTGCAGCTGAAAAACGCGCCCTTCCCCGTGCTCATCGTCGTCGCCGGGGTCGACGCCTCCGGCAAAGGCGAAGTCGTCAACACCCTCAACGCCTGGCTCGACCCCCGCGGCGTCGAAACCTTTGCCTTCCACGAACCCACGGACGAAGAACACGAACGCCCCCCCATGTGGCGCTACTGGCGCAGCCTCCCACCTTACGGTCGCATCGGGGTCTACGCCGGCGGCTGGCACACCGAAGCCCTCCGCGAAGACCCCCGCAGCCCCCGCGACCTTGCAGAATTCGATACCGCCCTCCGCCGCATCGCCCGTTTCGAAGATCAGCTCAACGCCGACGGCGCCCTCATCATCAAAATCTGGCTTCACCTTACCAAAGACGGCCAACGCACCCGGCTCCAAGAACTCGAAAACGACGAACGTACCGCCTGGCGCGTCTCCGCCGAAGACTGGAAAAGCCACCGCGATTACGACCGCCTCGCCCGCCTCGCTGACACCATGCGCCGCGCCACCCAACGCCCCGGCGCTCCCTGGCACGTCGTCGACGCCGCCGATCCCCGCGCGCGCAACCTCGAGGTTGCCGACCGCGTGCTCACCCGCTTCCGCGCCCACTTTCGGACCCACAAGACGCGCCCCGCCGCCGCCAAACCGCGCCGCACCACCCCGCTCCGCGCGGCCGGCCTCCGCCGCCTCCTCTCGCTCCCGCTCGACCAACATATCGCGCCCAAAGGCTACGAAGAAAAACGCGACAAATGGCTCGGTAAACTTAACCGCATCGTCCGCACCGCCTCCCAAGCCCGCCGCTCCATCGTCTGGGTCTTCGAGGGCTGGGACGCCTCCGGCAAAGGTGGCGCCATCCGCCGCCTCACCGATGCCATCGACGCGCGCGACTCCCGCGTCATCCCCATCGCCAAACCCACCGACGAAGAAAAATCGCATCCGTACCTTTGGCGTTTCTGGCGCCACGTGCCCCGCGCCGGCATGGCGACCATTTACGACCGCTCCTGGTACGGCCGCGTCCTCGTCGAACGCCTCGAAGGCTTCGCCCGCGAAGAAGAATGGCGCCGCGCCTTCGCCGAGATCAACGAATTCGAACGCGAACTCGTCGAACACGGCGTCATCGTCGTCAAGTTCTGGCTCCACATTAGCAAAGACGAACAACTCCGCCGTTTCCGAAACCGCGAAGAGACCGATTACAAGCGCCACAAAATCAACGCCGAAGACTGGCGCAACCGCCGCAAATGGGCCGCCTACGAGACCGCGATCGGCGACATGATCTCCCTCACGCAAACCCGCTTCGCCCCCTGGCACCTCATCCCCGCCAACAACAAACGTTTCTCGCGCCTCGAGATCATCAAGACCTCCTGCAAACAGATCGAAGCCGCGCTCGAGGAAAAATCCTGAGCACGCTCCCGCTACACCCCAGAATCAAGTCGGGGTCTTGAAAGCGGCGTTGCGACGGCGGCCCCTTCCGCCCAACCTACGCTTATGCATACCCGCCCCGTTTGCTTCGCGTTGCTCATTGCTGCCCTCGTTTTAAGCTCCACCGCCCGCGCCGATGTGCCG
Source organism: Opitutus sp. GAS368 (assembly GCA_945906965.1). Classification (GTDB taxonomy): domain Bacteria; phylum Verrucomicrobiota; class Verrucomicrobiia; order Opitutales; family Opitutaceae; genus Tous-C4FEB. Next base: position 5,882 of record CAMDRP010000115.1, read on the forward strand.
TGGTTACCCGCGGGGCTCCCGCCCGCGCCCGCCAACGGTCCCGCCCTCTGCCCCGGCGCGTTTATCTCGCCCGCGCAAGGCGCCGCGATCCTCGACGCCGCCCTCACCCAATTTAGCGATCGCGCCGCGTGGGACACCTACGCCGCCCACCTCCGCAGCCGCATCCAAAGCGCTGCCGGCCTCACCCCGTGGCCCCGGCGCACCCCGCTCAATCCTATCATCCGCGATCGACGCACCCACGATGGCTACACCGTCGAAAACGTCGCCTTAGAATCCGCGCCCGGCTTGTTCGTCACCGGTAATCTTTATCGCCCAACCAATCTCGCCGGGAAACACCCCGTGGTTCTCACCACGCACGGCCACGCCCGCGCGGTCGCCACGCCCGCCGATTACGATACGCACGCGCGCTTCGCGCCGCATGTGCAGACGCGCTGCGCCCAACTCGCCCGCATGGGCGCCATCGTGTTCGCGATCGACATGTTCGCTTACGGCGAAGGCATCCAACTTTACGGTCAAGATGCGCACCGCGACCCGCGCGCGATCACGATCCATCTGTGGAACGGCATCCGCGCGCTCGATTTTCTCCTCGGGCTCGAAGGCGCCGATACCACCCGCGTCGGCGTCACCGGCGAATCCGGCGGCGGCACCCAGACGTTTCTCCTCACCGCACTCGACCCGCGCGTGACCGTAAGCGCACCCGTCGTGATGGTGTCTGCGCATTTCTTCGGTGGCTGCCTCTGCGAAAGCGGCCGCCCCATCCACCGCGGCGCCGATTATTTCGCCAGCAACGCCATGATCGCCGCCCTCGCCGCCCCGCGCCCGCAACTCCTCGTCTCCGACGGCAAAGACTGGACGCTCAACACCCCGCGCATCGAATTTCCCTTTCTCCAAAAAATCTACGGCTATTACGGCGCAGCCGATCACACCGCCAACGTCCACCTCCCCGACGAAGGCCACGACTACGGTCCATCGAAACGCGCCGCCGTGTATCGCTTTTTCGCCACGCAACTCGGCCTCAACCTCGCGGCCGCCACCGACGCCAGCGGCCAGATCGACGAATCGCACGCCACGATCGAGCGCGCGGCGGCGTTGCGGGTATTTACCGCCGATTTTCCGGTGCCGCCTCACGCGCTGCACGACGCCGGTGCCATCGAGCGCGCGCTCGTCAAATTACAGCAACTCTAAAGCCGCAGCGTCCGCCGGAGATCAAAACTATCGGTCACAAAAAAACCGCCGCGAGCGAACTCGTGGCGGTTGATAAAACGAGGTGTCCTAAAATTAGGAGACGTGCTTCGAGACGAGCTTGGTCATCTCGAACATGCTGACCTTGCCCTTGCCACCGAAGACAACCTTCAGCGCGGCATCGGCGTTGATCTGCTTCCTGTCCTTCTTGTCCTGGAGACCGTTCTTCTTGATGTAGTCCCACAGTTTCTTGGTGAGCTCCGTGCGGGGGAGCGGCTTCGAGCCTACGACAGCCGACAGAGCGGCGTCAGGCGTAACAGGTTTCATGAACGCGGCGTTTGGTTTACGAGCAGCTTTTTTAGCCATAGTGGATTTGGGTTTATGTGCTTTCGAGTGAAAGCGGGTATGTTGTAGAGGGAGAAACCCCTCGTTTCCGAGTAAAATTTTAAAAAATCGTGCGATCCCACGAGGGAGAATGCCTTGACTCTCCTCTGAAAAAGGTCGCCAGCCGCCCTCAGACGCGCTCGTCCACCTGCACGAATTGCTCATAAAGCGCGGCGTAACGCCCTCCCGCAGCCAGCAACTCAGCATGCGTGCCCCGCTCGATAATCACGCCCTGATCGAGCACGAGCACCAGATCCGCATGCCGAATCGTACTCAAGCGATGCGCCACCACGAAGCTCGTGCGACCGCGCAACAGCTTGATCAACGCCGCCTGCAGCCGCGCCTCGGTTAACGCATCGATGGAACTCGTCGCCTCATCGAGAATCACCAAGCGCGGATCGGCCAAAAGCGCGCGCGTGAAACACACCAATTGCCGTTGGCCCACTGAAAGCGCCGCGCCGCGCTCCCCGACTTGGGTCAACAATCCCTGCGGCAAGGCCTCGAGCAGGTCCAAGCAGTCGAGTTTCTCCGCCGCCCGCCGCACCTCGGCATCAGTCGCCTCAGGTTTCGCGAGCCGGATGTTTTCGAGGACCGTACCGCTGAAAAGAAAATTCTGCTGATGCACCATCCCCATCTGCCGATGTAGCGACGTACTCGTGAGCGTGCGGATTTCTCGGCCGTCCAAGAGCAACTCGCCGGTGGTGGGCAGATAAAATTTCGAAACGAGATTGATGATCGAGCTCTTGCCGCTGCCGGTGTGGCCCACGAGCGCGATCGTTTGCCCGGGCTCGGCGACGAAGTGGATATCGCGCAACACCGGACGCGCCGGATCGTACCCGAAACCCAGATGACGAAACTCGACGCGCACCCCGCCGACGCCGCCGGCCGGGACGTTACCCATACGCGGATCCGGCAACGTCACCGCATCCGGCGCGTCCGCCCAATCCGGCACCGTGTCGATCAACCGAAATACGCGCTCCGCCCCCGCCATCGCGACCAGCGCCTGATTGTACTGCGTGCCGATAATCGCGATCGGTGCAAAAAACTGATTAGCCAAAAGAAAAAAAGTAATCAATGCGCCGATGCTCATATCACCATGAAACACCCGCCAGCCGCCGAACATCAGCAACGTCGCGACGAAAAACTGGCTGTTGAGTTCCAAGATCGGCGTAAGAATTGCCGAGGTACGAGCGAGCGCGATGTTGTAGCGCGAATGGTCCGCGAGCAGGCTGCGGAAAAGTCCAGCGTTGGTTTCCTGTCGCACGAAACCCTGCGTGACGCGAATACCGCTCACCGATTCCGCCAGCGTCGCAGTGACCCGACTGAAGCTCGCGCTCGCCGCACGCGAATAGTAACTCAGTTTGACTCGGAAGTGCTGATTGATCGCCCAGATCACCGGCGCCATAGCGAGTACGATCAGAAACAACACCCAATCGCTCCACGCCATCACGACCGCCGCGAAGACCATCGTGCCGCCCTGAATCACCGTGACGAAAAGCACATCCTGAATCCCGACGCGGACCGATTCCACGTCACTTGTCACGCGCCCGATGATGCGACCGATTTTCATGCGATGGAAAAAACTCATCGGCTGGCGCTGCACTTTGTCGAAAATATCCGCCCGCAAGCCACTGACCACCGTCTCCCCGATCTCGAGCGCGTAGCGTTGACGGTAGTGAAACATCCCGTCCGTGAGCAGGGCGAGCACGCCGTAGCCGATGACTCCAAGCGCGATACCGGAAAAATCGCGCGCCGTGATCGGACCGTTAATCACCAGCGCCATCACCCAACCGAGCGCGGGTAATTGCGCCGCGCGAATAAAAGATAAAATAATGAGCGCGGTGACCTTGCGTTTGATCGGCGTGGTGTACGTAAACAACCGCCGGATCAGTCCCCATTCTAGCGGTTGGGA
>CAMDRP010000116.1 GCA_945906965.1 Opitutus sp. GAS368
GGCGGCGGGGGCCGGAGCGGCAGGCTCAGGGTTGGGTGTGGCAGCGGATTCGTCGGTCGGTTTCATAACAAAAGAAGGTCAGCTAACTACGGCTTCCGCGTTTCTTCAAGCTTGTCGCGCAAACCACGGAAAATTTCGAGGGTCTTGCGTTCGGCGGCGTTCAGCCAGTTCTCACTCGTTTTTGCCGGGGTCAGAGGTGGACCGGTGATTTCCTGCGGGAAATACACCGCCAAAGCGGCGGTGGCGTTTTTTTCGTCGAGCACGCGACGCACGGCGGGCGAGAAAAGGTGCTTAAGGCTGGCAACATCGGTGAAGTTCTGGTCCAAGCCGAGTCGATACGTGTGGATACGAGGTGGCGGCGCGGTGTGATCAACCAGCGCCAGAGCATCGCAGCGCAGGCGCAAGCGCCGGATCACGAACGGAGTCGACGCGGTGGCGGGCGCGACCGGACCGACTAGCGCGGCGCGGAAGGCTGCGATATTGGTGTCGCCAGCGCGACGCGAGACGAGCGTGAGCTGGCGCACATCGAGGTCGAGCGAGTCGAACACGATGCGTTGATCCCAGAGCGCCCAGACATCGAGTTCGGCTTCCGCACTACGCAGTTGTAGAAAATCGGGTACGGGGAACGGCGTTGGGTTTAACACGATGAGTCCGCGGAGCGTGACGCGGCCGGTGAATGGATTCGCCGAAACGCTCGCGACTTCGGCCTGGAAGCCCGTGCGTTCCTGCAGCGCTTGGGTGAGGAGCAAGGGCAACAACGTCATCCACGCGAGCGCCAGCGTGGCCCCAAAGATCACGCCGAGCATGATCAAACGCAGGAGGCAGCCACCGCGCGTGGGGGCGCGACCGAGCCCACGCGAAGCAACATTCGGCAGGATCATCCCGCGAAATTTTCCGTCACGAGCACGATCGAGGTCGTCTCGGCGGTGAAGGCAAACGCGCCGCCATAAGGCACAAGCGCGTTGGCGCCCGGCTCGAGGTGTTTTCCACCGACGCTGACCCGCCCGCTGACGACGCTAAGCAAGCGGGGTTGTTCGCCGCCAGAAAGGTGGAGGCGCTCGCCGGCGCCGAGCACGGTGCGTTTGATGCTGAATTCGGGACAATCGGCGATCACGCCCGAGGTCGGGGCGGCACGCACGGGCTTCGGCTCAAAATCTTGCCAATCGATGGAGCGGAGGGATTGCGCGACGTGCATCTGGCGAGGTTTGCCGTCGAGCCCGAGGCGTCCCCAGTCGTAAACGCGGTAGGTGGTGTCGGAATTTTGCTGGATCTCGAGAATGAGATTGCCGGCATCAATCGCGTGGATTTGCCCGCTGTGAACTAAAATGGAATCACCCGCGGCCACGGGAAAATGGTGCACGCAGGTTTCGACGGTTTGGGTCGTGATCGCGGCTTCGAACAACTCGCGGGTCACGCCGTTTTTGAGCCCGACGATCAACTCAGCGCCGAGACTGGAGGCGGCGATGTACCAGTTTTCCGTCTTCGGCTCGCCCTTGAGTTCGCCGGCGACGGCGGCGGGCGGATGGACTTGGAGGCTCAAGCGTTCGCGGCAATCGAGCCACTTCACTAAAATCGGAAAGGTTTTTTCCTTAGGCCACTTCGGGCCCATGACCGCAGCGCCGTGCTGCAAAATCACCTCGCGCAGCGTGAGCCCGGCCCATTTACCGTAGGCGACGACGGATTGCGCCTCGGCACGATCGACAATTTCCCAGCTCTCGCCGATCGGGCGCTCCGGCGGCAGCGTACGACCGAGGGTAGTTTCGAGGACACGCCCGCCCCAGACGCGTTCTTGGTAAAGCGGGCGAAAAAGAAGGACTTCGGGCATGTGGATGAAAACGTGATTTTTGGGAAAATGCCCCGGGGGGGGATTTACATTTGACCGTCCTGAAGCTTAGCGTGCAATCCGCTGACTCAGAGTCCGCTCACACAAATGCCCAAGCCCGAGACTTCAAACTCAAACGACGGACCCTCAGCCAAAGCCCCGCGCTACCAGCCTAATTGGCCGATCGCCTTGGGCTTCCTTTTGGTCGGGGTGTTTATCGCGGTTGCCCTCGTGGCCTACGATCCCCTCCAAAGTAGCCACATCAGCACCGCCCCGCGGCCCCAAAATCCGATGGGCTGGATCGGCGCGGAAAGCATTTATATTTTGTTGTTTAGCCTCGGTGCCAGCACGTGGCTGATTCCAATATTTTTCGGCTGGATCGTCTATCTCGCGATCAAGGCCGGCCGCCACCTCACCGGTGCGCGCATCGTGACCATGGTCATCGCTATCGCAGCCTTCAGCGGCTTGTGGTCGATGGTGGATTTCTTCAAATTTAGCAACTACTTCCCCAGCGGGCCCGGCGGTGTAATTGGTAAAACAATCTATAAAAATCTCCTCGCTGACGCCGCCGGCCCGATCGGCTCGACCTTGATCCTCGGCACCATCTATACGGCGGCGATGTTGTATATTTTCACGCGCGACATCGGGACCGAGATTGACCGGATTTATGCGAACTTCACAGCTTGGCGCGAAGAACGCGCCAAACAAAAAGCCGCCCTCGCCGCCGAGCTAGCCAAAGAGCGCGAGGCCCGCGCCAAGCAAAAAGCCGCCGCCAGCGTCGCGGTCTCCGCTGCTGTGCCCCTCGCCGCCAACACTCCCGCCACGCCCGTCGGCCCGAGTGGAGGCAAAAAGACCTTCGCCGCCAAATCCGCCGAAGACCCCCTCGCCAAACCCGCCGCGCGCAGTACCGGCGCCGAAGTCGCCGAAGCCCTCGTCGCACCCAAACCCGCGCCGGCCGCCGCCCTCCCGAAAACCGCCGCCAGACCCACGCCGCCCGCCGCTGCCACCGGAACCGCGACCAACCTCAAAGACCTCACCGTCGCGACCACCGGCAAATTCGAGCTCAACATCGTTAAACCCGAGGAGCCCAAGAAAGCCGCCAAAATCACGCTGCCCCAAAGCGACGACAAAACCTACGAATTCCCCCCGCTTTCCCTGCTCAAAGAGCAAGCCAAACCCGCCTCCAGCAACAGCGAGGAAGAACACCGAGCCAACGCCGAAAACCTCCTCCGCATTCTCAGCGAATTCGGTGTCGATGTTACATTGGGCGAGATTCACGTCGGCCCGGTCATCACGCGTTACGAGGTCGTCCCAGCCCCTGGCGTCCGCGTCGAGAAAATCGCAGGGCTCGATAAAAACATCGCGCTCGGCATGCGCGCCCAATCCGTCCGCATCCTCGCCCCCATCCCCGGCAAAGCCGCTGTCGGGGTCGAAGTCCCGAACCAACACCCCACGCCTGTCGGCATGCGCGAACTTCTCGAGAGCGAAGACTGGGCTAACGCCAAAGCCGAGATCCCCATCGCCCTCGGCAAAGACGTTTCCGGCGCCCCGCTCATCTCCGACTTGGCCAAAATGCCCCACTTGCTCATCGCCGGCGCTACCGGCTCGGGCAAATCGGTCTGTATCAATTCCATCGTCGCCTCGATCCTCTACTCAAAGAGCCCGAAAGACCTCCGGCTCATCATGGTCGACCCCAAGGTCGTCGAACTCAAAATCTTCAACAGCCTCCCCCACATGCTCATCCCCGTGGTGACGGAGCCGAAAAAAGTTCCCGCCGCCCTCAAGTGGCTTCTCGGAGAAATGGCGCAACGCTACCAACTCTTCGCTAAGGTCAACGTCCGCAACATCGTCGGCTTCAACAACCGCAAAAAAGCCGGCAAGCCCGACCTCCCGCCCCCGCCCGACCCGCAGGCCACGCTCACCGGCGTTGACCCTCTCCTCGACGACGGCCTCGAGGTGCCCGACCGTCTCCCGTACATCGTCGCCATCATCGATGAGCTCGCCGACCTGATGATGGTCGCCCCCGCCGAGATCGAGACAAGCATCGCCCGCCTCGCCCAACTTGCCCGCGCCGCCGGCATCCATCTCATTATCGCCACCCAGCGCCCTTCCGTGAACGTCATCACCGGCGTCATCAAGGCCAACCTTCCCTCCCGCATCGCCTTCCAGGTCGCCTCTCAAGTCGACTCCCGCACTATTCTCGACACCAAAGGCGCCGACACCCTCATCGGCCGCGGCGACATGCTCTTCTCGCCCCCGGGTAGCTCCCGCCTCGTCCGCTCCCAAGGCGCCTTCGTCTCCGATGAAGAGGTCATGGCTATGGTCGAATTCTTAAAGAAAAACGGCCCGCCGCAATACGCCCAATCCGTCCAAGCCCAGATCGACCGCGCCGCCCGCGAAGACGCCGAAGAAGACGGCGAGGGCGAAGGCGACAGCGACCTCGGCGACGACGAGGAACTCTACAACCAAGCCCTCGAGGTCCTCAAATCCACCAAACGCGCCAGCACCTCCATGATCCAGCGCCGGCTCCGCATCGGCTACAACCGCGCCGCCCGCATCATGGACCTCATGGAAGAAAAAGGTATCGTCGGCCCTGAAAACGGCTCCAGCCCCCGCGAAATTCTCGTCGATCTGGAATCCCTCTGATCCCGCGCCCAAACCGCCTCTTCCCTTCCCTGCGATTTAATCTTTCGTGGTGACTTCCCCCGCCCCCAATCCTAACTACCCCCATCATGCAGACCATCGGTGAACGCCTCGAAGACGCCCGCAAACAAAAAGGCATCTCCATTCGCGAGTCCGCCGAAGCGACTAAAATTCGCGGCGAATACCTCCAGAAATTTGAGAGCAACAATTTCGACCTCGGCCTGAGCGAGATCTACGTCCGCGGCTTCCTGCGCACCTACGCCCAGTTTCTCAAAGTCCCTGCCGATCGCATCCTCAACGACTACGCCGCCCTCGGCCGGGGCGAGCCCCGCCCTCGCCAACCCAGCCGCGAGGTCTACGGCCGCATGGATGTCTCCGTCGCCTCCGCCGGGGAACGCGCCGATCGCACCGCGCCGCCCGCCGATAACCCCGTCGAGCACACCCGCGCCCAAGCCAAACCTTCTCGCACCCACACGAACCTCCCCGCCGAACCACTCGTCGATCCCGCCCTCGTGCTCAAGATCGGGAAAATATCCATCGGGATTCTCGTGCTCGTCCTCGTCATCTGGGGCGCCAAAGCCATTTTCTCCGGTCTCACCAGCGGCCCCGCCGAACCGGCCAAGACCACCGCCGCCCCCGCGCCTGCCGTCACCCAACCCGCGGCCGATCCCGTCGTCACCCTCATCGCGCTTGAAAACGTGCGCGTCAAAGTCGTCCTCGTCGCCGACGGTCGCGTGCTCCTGCCCGACACCACCCTCGCGCGCGGCCAGACGCAAATCGTGCCCAAGCCCGCCGCGATCTTTATCACCGCTTCCGCGCTCGAAAATCTCGCCATCGAGGAAAAGGGCGTTCGCACCCTACTCCGCGATCAAGGCTTCAAAGGCTACGACCGCGTGAAGCTCGGGAAGTAATCCGCCGCGCCGCGCTGCGCCTCAGCGCAACGCGACCGGCGCCCCCAGAATTTCGCGCAGCACCATCGCGCGTCGTAAACTGCGCGGATCGCGCAAATCGTGGCGGAGCTCGTTGCCCGCCAGCGCACTTTGCGCGACCGCCGCATCGGTGACTGCGACCGCCGCCGCCCTGCGCGCCACCAGCGTGCGCTGCTCGGCCAACTCGCGCATTTTCGTCGCCAACTGTTCCTGCCGCTCGAGCGAAGCCGCGTACGTTTCAGGCGCGATCGTCGTAGCCATCGGCGCGGGCGCAGGCTCCACCGGCCGCACGGTTTCCGTGCGGCGCACGAGCGGACGGCTCGGTCCGCCGAACGTATCCGTCGGTGCGAGTGGCCGCGCCAACGGCGGCATCGGAAATCTTTTTTCCTCCACCAACGGCGGCTCCGCGCGCACGGGCTCCGGCAACGGCGCTCCACCGCGTCGCTCCGCGATTTTGCGGCGGATTTCTTCCCGCACTTTTTCCGCGCGAAACGGATCATCCGCATCCGCCTCGGCGAGCGAAGCCGGCGGCGGATTTTTTTCCGCCTCACGCTTCGCCTCGGCCTCGCGGCGTTGGCTCAACCAATACGCCAACGCGCCTGCGACGGCGAGAATGAGCTGAAGATGTTCGGAGATCCAATTCATCGTAGATAAATGGGCGGCGAGGGTTCACTCCCGCGCCACGCGCGTAGTATTATTTTTTACCGTCGGGTTGAGCGATGCTTTGGCGCATCGCGGAATCCGCCTGCACGTTTTCCATTTTGTAGTAATCCATCACGCCGAGTCGGCCTTGGCGGAAGGCTTCGGCCATCGCGAGCGGCACCTGCGCCTGCGCTTCGACAACTTTCGCCTGCATCTCTTGCACGCGTGCCTTCATTTCCTGCTCCACGGCGACAGCCGCGGCGCGACGGATTTCCGCCTGCGCTTGCGCGATGCTCTTGTTCGCCTCCGCCTGCGCTTCCTGGAGTTTGGCGCCGACGTTTTCGCCGACGTCTACGTCCGCGATATCAATTGAAAGAATTTCAAACGCCGTGCCGACATCGAGACCGCGCGCAAGCACGGTTTTCGAAATGCTATCCGGCGACTCGAGCACATGTTTGTAGCTGTCCGAAGTGCCGATCGTGGAAACGATGCCTTCGCCGACGCGGGCGATGATCGTCTCTTCCTTTGCGCCACCGACGAAACGATCGAGGTGCGTGCGCACGGTGACGCGCGCTTTTACTTTCACCTGAATACCGTCTTTCGCTACGCCGTCGATCGTCGTACGACCGCTCTCGGGATTCGGGCAGTCGATCACCTTCGGATCAACCGAAGTGCGTACCGCTTCGAGCACGGATTTACCGGAGCCCTTGGTCGCGAGATCGATCGCACACGCGCGGTCCCAACCGAGTTCGATGCCGGCTTTTTGCGCGGCGATGATCGCCTGGATCGTCGGCACGACGTTACCGCCTGCGAGGAAATGCGCAGAGATTTTATCCGTCGAAACCTCGATGCCGGCCTTCACCGCCGTGATGCGCGCGTCGACCACGAGATCGACGGGGACGCCGCCGAGGCGCATCCCGAGCAAGTTAGCGAAACCCACGGGCGCACCGTTGAGCTTGGCTTTGAGCCACGTATTGAAAAATGAAAACACGACGAAAACAATGATTAAGGCCGGAATGCCAATCAGCGCGGCGAGGAATAGAGGAGGCATGGAGTTATTTAGGTTTTGGTTACAATGAGACGAAAATTATCCTGACTGGCGACGCGCAACATCGCGCCCTTCGCCACATGCCCTGCGGGGCAAAATGCTTCATAGCGCCGACCCTCGACGCGCACATAACCCGTCGGCACGAGGGGCGTTTCCGCCTCGGCCATTTTACCTACGATGTCCGCTGTCGCCAACGGGGGCTGACTGATCGCGTCCAGCGTAGATTCCACCACCATGCCGCGCCCAAGCCGAGACTTAGGCAACCACACGAGCTCAAGGTAAAGCGTGATTCCCAAAAATCCCAGTGCGGCCACCGTCGCGATCGCACCACCCAGCGCGCCCCACTGGAAAAACGCCACGCCACAACCCACCGCCATCGCCAGCCCGCCGATGATACCCAGCACGGCGCCCGGCACGAACACTTCGCCCGCCAGTAACATCACGCCGACGGCAAAAAGTAAAAGGACCGCGTTCATACGTCAGCCTTTTCCACCACGAGTCCGAAATCCGATCGCCCGCACACCACGATCGCCGCGCCGGTATCGATGGCGCCCACCGCGACTGTTGCCTCGTAGCGCCGCCCCGCGATTTCCACCTGCCCGCCCGGCCGCAACGCCGTCGCCGCTACGCCGTGCTGGCCGATCAGGGCCGCCAAACCGCCCGCCGCCTCCGGCGCACCGCCCGCGACCTGCGCCGCTCCGCCCACGACGGAACCCACCACGAGCCGATCCCACACCCAGCCACTTGGTAAAAATTTCGCCAACGCCAACCCAAGCCCGACTGCGAGCAGCAGCCCAAGCCCGAGATTTTGTAACGGCCCCGCAAATACATCGCCCGACCACGCCACGCTAAACGACATGCCCGGCCACAAATCCGCCATCGCCCACACCAGCGAACCGAGCATCAACACTAAGCCGGCGACCGCAACGATCACCACACCCGGAAAGAAGAACAGTTCCACCGCGACCAACAGCAGCCCCAAGCTAAACACCAAGACGGGTTCATGCCCGGAAAATCCCGCGACATAACTACCGATAAAAACCACGCTGAGACACACGATTCCCGCGACGCCAAAAATTCCGAAGCCCGGCGTCTTAAACTCGATGAACAGCGCCAGCAACCCGAGCCCCAGTAACATCGGCGACAAACGATTCAGAAAGACCGCCAACCGCTCCGACCACGTGATCTCGAGTCGTTTCAGCGTAAATCCACCGGCGCCAAATTTTTTCTCGAGCAACGCATCGACGCTCTTCGCCGTGCCCGCCGCGAGCAACGCCTGCGCCGGTTCGCCGTACGTTTTGCCCGCCTCGCTCGCGGTGAGCGACAGCAACTCGCCTTTAGCCTTCAGCACCGTGTCGCCGATTTTTAATTCATAGTCGGCATCGACCATCGCCGAAACCACCTGGCCGCGGTAACCCTTGCCTTCGGAAATCGCGCGCAACCGCGCCTTTAAATAGCTCGTGATTTTCAACTTCATCGTCGCGTCCACATCTTGGCCCGTGGAAGAAACCGGGGCCGCCGCCCCGATAATCCCGTCGGGCGCGAACCAGATCTCGCCCGTCATCGCGGAAATAAACGCTCCCGCCGAAATCGCCTCGTTGTTCACAAACGTAATGGTCTCGCCAGGAAATTTCGCCAGCGCCTCCATCATATCAAAAGTCACATCCAGCGCACCGCCGGGCGTCTTCATATCGAGCACGATCACATCCGCCTTGTCCTCGATAGCTTCCTTCAGTCCGCGGCGTAAAATATAAAGTACCGGTGAAGCGATTTCGTCACGCACCGGAATCACCACGACGCGCTTCTGCGCCGCGGGCGCCGGCGCGGGCGCAGTCGACACCTGCGGCGCCGGAGCGTCCAGACGTAGCGCCTCAGTCTGCGCCCGCAACGGCCAGACCGAGAGCACCCCTAAAACGATAAACCAACGCATGAACATGATTTCACCCTCATGGATATGCACTCGGCGAGCGCACGCAAGCATCGCGCCTTGGAGAGAACGGAGTTTGTTTCCAAAGTTAACGTTATCGCGCACTGATCCGAATCCACCGCGCCCGATCGAAAATCCTTTTCACCGCGGCCCGCGCCGCGCTTC
>CAMDRP010000117.1 GCA_945906965.1 Opitutus sp. GAS368
TTGACGACGTGGCCGTGCACGTCGGTGAGGCGGAATTGGCGGCCCTGAAATTTATAGGTGAGCTTCTCGTGATTCACTCCGAGCTGGTGGAGGATCGTCGCCTGGAGGTCGTGGACGTGGACTTTGTTTTGCACGGCGTTGAAGCCGAACTCGTCGGTGGCCCCGTAGCTCAAACCTTTCTTCACGCCGCCGCCGGCCATGAATACGCTGAATGCATAAGGATGATGGTCGCGACCCCAAGTCTTGGTGTCCTCGATCTTGCCCTGCAAAAACGGAGTGCGCCCGAATTCGCCGCCCCAGACGACGAGTGTATCGTCGAGGAGGCCGCGTTGTTTGAGATCTCGGATGAGGGCGGCGGACGGTGCGTCGGTGTCCTCGCATTGAATCTTGAGCTGAGAGTTGAGGTTGCGGTGCTGGTCCCACCCCGCGTGCATGACCTGAATGAAACGTGTGCCCCGCTCGGCGAGGCGACGGGCCATGAGACAATTGTAGGCGAAACTACCCTGGCGTTTCACCTCGGGGCCATACATCGCGAGCGTCTCGGGCGATTCCTTGGAGAGATCGGTGAGCTCCGGGACGCTGGTCTGCATCTTGTAGGCCATCTCGTATTGGGCGATGCGGGTAGCGATCTCGGGGTCGCCGAAATCCTCGCGCTTGATCTCGTTGAGGTGCGCAAGGTCGTCGAGCATGCCGCGGCGAACGGAGGCGCTCATGCCTTTGGGGTTGGATAGGTAGAGCACGGGATCGCCGGCGCCGCGGAAGGCGACGCCCTGATACTTCGTGGGCAGAAAGCCGCTGCCCCAGTAAAAATCGTAGAAAATCTGGCCGCAGCTGGCCTCCTTGTCGCGCGAGGTCATGACGACGAAGGCGGGTAATTCCTCGGTCTCGCTGCCGAGACCATAACTCAGCCAGGCGCCCATCGACGGGCGGCCGGCCATTTCGGAGCCGGTCATGAAGAACGTGATCGCAGGCGCGTGATTGACGGCCTCGGTGTGCATGGACTTCACGAAGCACAATTCATCGGCAATACCCGCGATCTTGGGGAGAAAATCGGAAACCCAAGCGCCGGACTGGCCGTGCTGGGCGAAGTTGGCGATTTCCTTCAGGACCGGGCGGGCCGTTTGGCCGCCGGTCATGGTGGAGAAGCGTTTGCCACCGGCGAGTTCGTCGGGGATCTGCTTGCCGTGCCACTCGGCGAGCTTGGGTTTGTAGTCGAAGAGATCGACGTGGGAAGGCGCGCCGTTTTGAAAAAGGTAGATGACGCGTTTGGCCTTGGGCGCGAAGTGCGGGAGATCGGGCAGACCGGGAACGCTGCGGCGGGCGGCGGGGGTGACAGCGCCGAAAGCGGAATTACCGAGGAGCGACGCGAGGGCGGCGGTGCCGAGGCCCATCGCGCTGCGGCCGAAGAACTGGCGGCGAGTGTAGTGGGCTTGGGCTTCGAGAAAGGGATTCATGGGAATTTGGGATTGCCGATTTCCGCTTGGCGATTTCTGCGGGGCGAGGTGCGGGGTCGAATGCGGGTGAGGGTTGATCACCTGCAAGCAGGCTCCCAAATCGGGAAATTGGCCGGTCAGGATTTGGAGAGGGTTTCGTCGAGGTTGAGGACGAGGAGGCAGAGGGTGGTCCACGCGGCGTGTTCGACGGGATCAAGCGCGGTGGGGCGCGGGGCTTCGCCGATGGCGCTGAGGTCGCGGGCGGCGGTGGGGTCGGCGGTGAAATCGGCGCGAAGTTTGGCGAGCCGGCTCAGGAGAATCTGGCGCTCGGCCGGGGTGGGGAGATGGGCGGTGGCGAGGCGGAAAGCGGTATCGACACGCGTGGCATCGGCGACTGAACGGTCGGCGAGGAGGCGTTGGGCCATCACGCGGGCGGCCTCGACGTAGGCAGGATCGTTAAGGGTGACGAGGGCGTGGAGAGGGGTGTTGGTGCGGGCCACCTTGACGGTGCACACTTGGCGGGGGCCGGAGTCGAAGAACGTGGTGGGGCCGACGATGCGGCGCCAGAAGACATAAAGGCTGCGGCGGTAAAGGGCTTCACCATGGTCCTGCTCGTAGTTTTTTTGGCCGAAGGTCGCTTCCTCCCAAATGCCGGGCGGCTGGTAAGGTTTCACGGAAGGTCCGCCCGGCTTTTCGACGAGGAGGCCGGCGGCGTGGAGGGCTTGGTCGCGGATCATCCACGAAGGCATCCGATAGCGGGGGCCGCGGGCGAGGAGACGGTTTTCGGGATCGCGTTCGTGGAGTTCCGCGGTGGCGCGCGAGGACTGGCGATAGGTCGCGCTGGTAACGATGAGGCGGTGGAGTTTTTTGGTATCCCAACCGGTGGCGACGTATTCGGCGGCGAGCCAGTCGAGCAACTCGGGGTGCGATGGGCGCTCGCTCTGCACACCGAAGTCCTCGGCGGTCTTGACGAAGCCGGTGCCGAAGAAGGCCTGCCAGGCGCGGTTGACGGTGGTGCGGGCGGCGAGGGGATTCTCGGGGGAGACGAGCCAGCGGGCGAGGTCGAGGCGGTTCATGCGGGCGGTGGGAGCATTGCCGGCCGCCGGGTAGCGCTGGAAGATTTCGGGAACGTGACCCTCGACGCGGACGTCGGTCTTGGCCTCGTAGTTGCCCTTGCTGAGGACGAAAGTTTCGCGCGGCTTCTCAAGCTGGTCCATGACCATGACCTTGGTGATATTGGCGGCGGCGGCGTCGCGGGCGCGGACGGCCGCGAGGGAGGTTTCGAGCAAGGTGACGTAGGCGGGATCAGGCTCGGTGTCGCGGAAGTGCGGCAGCGCCTCGAGCAGCCCGACGACGGCGCGCCTGGCCGGAAGGACTTTGGCGTGAGTAGCGTAGAGATTGCCAGGGAGCTTGATCGCCGCGGGCGAGTCGCTGACGGGCTTGCCCTCGGGGCGGGGAAATTTCTTCAGCTCGTAGGCGTCGATGGCCGGCGTGAGGGCGTCGAGTTGGGCCTGGGCGGCTTTGAGGGTGTCGCGCTCCGCGTCGGTCGAAAGATCGAGTATGGGGAGGATTTGGCCACCGCGGCTGCTACCGCTGGCGCCGCCGGTCTCGGACATCTGGTTGAAGACGTCGAAGAAGGCAAAGTAGTCGGTCTGTTTGAGCGGGTCGAATTTATGGTCGTGGCAGCGCGTGCAGTTGAAGGTGAGACCGAGCCAGACGGTGGCGGTGGTCTCGACGCGGTCGAAGATGTTTTCGACGCGGGTTTCTTCGGCGATGCGGCCGCCCTCGCCGTTGTACATGGCGTTGCGGTGAAAGCCGCTGGCGATCTTTTGGTCGCGCGTGGCGTTGGGCAAGAGGTCGCCGGCGAGTTGCTCGACGGAGAACTGGTCGAAGGGCATGTTGGTGTTGAGCGCATTCACGACCCAATCGCGCCACGGCCACATCGTGCGCTCGGGGTCGCCCTGGAAGCCGTTGGTGTCGGCGTAGCGGGCGACGTCGAGCCAGTCCCAAGCCCAGCGCTCACCGTAGCGGGGCGAGGCGAGCAGGCGGTCCACGACTTTTTCGTAGGCGTCGGGCGTGCGGTCGGCGACAAAGGCGGCGATTTCGGCGGGCGTGGGCGGGATGCCGTTAAGATCGAGGGAGACACGGCGGATAAGTTCTTCGCGGGTGGCGGCGGGAGCGGGGGAGATTTTTTCCTGTGCGAGGCGGGCGCGGACGAAGGCGTCGATGGGATTGGATGGGGCGAGGGGCGAGGGGCGAGGGGCGATGGGCGGAACGGCGGGGCGGACCGGGGGGAGGAAAGCCCAGTGTTCGGCCCATTGGGCGCCTTCGGCGACCCAGCGGCGGAGGAGGTCCTTCTGCGCCTCGGTGAGTTTGCGATTCGAATCGGGGGAGGGCATGACCTCCTCGGGATCGTGGCTCAGGATGCGGAGGATGAGTTCGCTCGCGTCGGGTTTGCCGGGGACGATGGCGGCGAGTTCGGATTTTCCGCCGGCGAAGGCGGCGTCGCGTTGGTCGAGGCGGAGGCCGGCTTTGCGGTGCGGGGCGTCGGGGCCGTGGCAGTGGTAGCAGTTCTCCGCGAGGATGGGCTGGATGTCGCGATCGAAGCTGACGGGCGCGGGCGCGGCGGCACGGGAGAACGAGGCGATAGCGACGAGGAAGAGCGCGGAGAGCAGGACCCTGGGGTGAGGGTGAGGCATGGGGGTAAGGGGAGAGGGCGAATAAAGACGGACGCCGGCGAGCGACGCCCCTACACGGAGGGCTAGGCGGGGAGTTAGGGCTAGGCGAGGAGTTTTTCGATGACGTGGCCGTGGACATCGGTGAGGCGGAAATCGCGGCCTTGGAAACGGAAGGTGAGTTTTTTGTGATCTACGCCGAGGAGATGGAGGATGGTGGCGTGGAGGTCGTGGACGTGGGCGCGGTCGCTGACGGAGTTGAAGCCGAGTTCGTCGGTCTCGCCGATGATGGCGCCGGCCTTGGTGCCGCCGCCGGCGAACCACATGGTGAAGGCGTCGATGTGGTGGTTGCGGCCGGTGGTGTCGCGGTTCTCGCCCATGGGGGTGCGGCCGAATTCGCCGCCCCAGACGACAAGCGTGTCTTTGAGGAGGCCGCGTTGCTTGAGGTCGGTGACGAGGGCGGCCTGGGCCCGGTCCACTTCGCGGCAGCGGGCGACGAAATCGGTTTCGAGATTCTCGCCGGGGCCGCCGTGGCTGTCCCAGTTGGTGTGGTAGAGCTGGATGAAACGGGAGCCGCGTTCGACGAGGCGGCGGGCGAGGAGGCAGTTGCGGGCGAAGGACGGTGTGTCCTTCTCGATGCCGTAGAGCTTGAGCGTGGCCGCGCTCTCGCCGCTGAGATCGACGAGCTCGGGCGCGCTGGTCTGCATGCGGCTGGCCATCTCGTAGGCGGCGATGCGGGTGTGGATCTCGGCGTCGCCCGTGGCGACGGCGTGGCTGAGATTGAGATCGCGGATGGCCTCGATGGCCTGGCGCTGGCGGGTGGCGGTGATACCGGCGGGGTTGGAGAGGTTAAGAATGGGGTCGCCGTTGCCGCGGAAGGGGACGCCCTGGTAGGTCGTCGGGAGGAAACCGGTGCCCCAGTTGACGGCGCCGCCACGGGGGCCACGGGGGCCGGACTGGAGGACGACGAAGCCCGGGAGATTTTGGGACTCGCTGCCGAGGCCGTAGGTGATCCATGAGCCCATGCTGGGGCGGCCGAACTGGCCGGAGCCCGTGTTCATGAAAAGTTTGGCCGGGGCGTGGTTGAAGAGATCGGCGGCGCAGGATTTGACGAAGGTGATGTCGTCGACGATGCCGGCGGTGTAAGGGAAAAGGTCGGACACCCAGGCGCCGCTCTGGCCGTGTTGGGCGAACTGGCGGCGTGTGCCGAGGAGCTTAGTGCCGTGCGAGCTGTCCATGAAGGCGAAGCGTTTGCCGGCGATGAGGGACTCGGGGACGGGTTGGCCGTTGAGCGAAATGAGGCGGGGCTTGTAGTCGAAGAGCTCGAGCTGGCTGGGGCCGCCGGCCATGAAGAGGTAGATGACGTTCTTGGCGCGGGGGGCGAAGTGCGGGGACTTCGGAGCCATGGGATCGGCGAGTGGGCCGGGTG
Source organism: Opitutus sp. GAS368 (assembly GCA_945906965.1). Taxonomy (GTDB): domain Bacteria; phylum Verrucomicrobiota; class Verrucomicrobiia; order Opitutales; family Opitutaceae; genus Tous-C4FEB. Next base: position 5,538 of record CAMDRP010000117.1, read on the forward strand.
CAGGCGCGGCGTTGAGGCGGCGGTCGTCGAGCATCGAGGCGAGGGCGATGCCGCCGAGGCCCATGGCGCAGCGACTGAAAAAATGGCGGCGGGAGACGGGGTCGAAGGGCTGCTCGGGGAAGGGGGACATTGAGGGGGGAGATTTTGGGAGGTGACGGGCGCTGCGCGCGGGGAGGAGCGAGCTGGATTGCTTCGTCGCTATGCTCCTCGCAATGACGGAAAGGTTCAGGCGCGGGTGATGGTTTCGTCGAGGTTGAGGAGGACGCGGGCGATAGTGGTCCAGGCAGCTTGCGGGGTCGCGGCGGGGTCGGTGGCGTTGGGCGTTTGGAGATCGCGGAGGAGCACGAGGAGGCGGGCGCGCTCGGTGTCGGTGGGCGCGCGGGAGAGACAAAGGCGGAACGCGTGGTCGAGGCGGGACGTTTCGGTGGAGCCGCCTTCGCGAAGGACGCGGGCGGCGAGGGCCTCGGCGAATTCAAAGAACTGGAGATCGTTGAGGAGCGTGAGGGCTTGGAGCGGAGTGTTGGACCGCAGCCGGCGGGTGCAGGCGCTGAAGCCATCGGGGGCGTCGAAGACCGCGATCGCGGGGTGGGGCGTGGCGCGCCAGTGGTGGGTGTAGAGGGCGCGGCGGTGACGGTTGGCGCCGGTGCTGGCGATCCAGGCGCGTTTGGATTGGCCGAGGTTCATGACGCCTTCGGGCTGGGGCGGGAAAACGGGCGGGCCGCCGAGCTTGGGCGCGAGGAGACCGCTGGCGGAGAGGGCGACGTCACGGACGAGCTCGGCGTCGAGGCGCAGGCGGTTTTGGTGGGCGAGGAGTTTGTTGAGCGGATCGGAGAGGGCGAGGTCGGGGCGGGCGAGGGAGGAGCGTTGGTAGGTGGCGGAGGTGACGATGAGGCGGTGCATGGCCTTCATACTCCACTGCTGCGCGGCGAACTCGGTGGCGAGCCAGTCGAGGAGTTCGGGATGGGTGGGGGGGGCGCCCTGGGAGCCGTAGTCGTTTTCGGTTTCGACGAGACCGAGGCCGAAATATTGCTGCCAGATGCGGTTGACCATCACGCGGGCAGTGAGCGGGTGGGCGGGATCGAAGAGCCAGCGGGCGAGGTCGAGTCGGTTGGGCTGGGCGGCGGTGGGGGCGAGGGGCGGGAGGATGCCGGGGGTGCCGGGGGCGACTTTCTCACCGGGGCGGGTGAAGTCGCCCTTGATGAAGACGACGCTCTCGCGGGGCTTGGGCAGCTCGGCCATGATGAGCGTCGTGATGGCCTTCGATTCCTGCTTCTCGAGCGCGGCGAGTTTTTCGTTGAGGGCGGCGAACTCGGGGTTGGTGCCGCCGAAGGTGAGGAACATCGCGCGGCGCTGGTTGAGCGTCTGTTTGTCCCAAGTGAGGGTGAGGGCGGTGACGACGTTTTGGCGGAATTTCTCGCGGGCCTCGGGCGAGACGCTGGCGCGCCAGGCGGGATATTTTTCCGCGTAGGGCTCGAGAAACTTGGCCATGGCGGCGCGGACTTGGGCGATTTCGGCGACAAAGATGTCGGCGGGGCCGTTTTCTGAAACGAAGGAGAGGCGGCCGCCGGGGATATTATCGCCGTGGCCGTCGTCCACAGTGTTGTTGAAAAAAGCGTAGAGGCGGAAGTAGTCGGCCTGCGGGAGTGGGTCGAATTTGTGGTCATGGCACTGGGCGCAGTTGATGGTGAGGCCGAGGAAGGTGCTGCCGAAAGTGGCGACGCGGTCCATGACGGCTTCGATGCGGAACTGCTCGGGGTCGATGCCGCCTTCCTGGTTGATCTGGGTGTTGCGGTTGAAACCGGTGGCGATCTTTTGCTCGGTCGTGGGGTTGGGGAGGAGATCGCCGGCGAGTTGCTCGATGACGAACTGATCGTAGGGTTGGTCGCGGTTCAGTGAGTTGACCACCCAGTCGCGGTATTTCCAGATCTGGCGCGGGGCGTCGATGGAGTAGCCGTTGGAATCGGAATAGCGGGCGACATCGAGCCAGGGCCGGGCCCAGCGTTCGCCGTAGTGCGGGGAGGCGAGGAGGCGTTCGACGAGGCGCGAGTAGGCGTCGGGGCGGGCGTCGGCGAGGAAGGCGTCGACCTCGGCGGGGGTGGGCGGGAGGCCGGTGAGATCAAAGGTGACGCGGCGGACGAGCGTGGTGCGGTCGGCGGCGGGGGACGGGGTGATTTTTTCGGCGGCGAGGCGGGCGAGGATGAAGGCGTCGATGGGATTGACGGAGAGCTGAGAGTTGAGAGCTGAGAGCTGAGAGGGCGGAACCGTCGGAACGGCGGGGCGTTTGGGGGCGATATAGGCCCAGTGCTCGCTCCAGACGGCGCCTTCGGCGATCCAGCGGCGGAGGAGGTCTTTTTGTGCGGCGGTAAGGGTTTTATTGGATTCCGTTGAGGGCATGACTTCCTCGGTATCATGGCTGAAAATGCGGGCGATCAGTTCGCTGTCCTCGGGTTTGCCGGGGACGATGGTGGCGAGACCGGATTTGCCGCCGGCGAGGGCTTCAGCGTGGCGGTCGAGACGGAGGCCGGACTTGCGGGAGGATGCGTCGGGGCCGTGACAGTGGTAGCAGTTGTCGGACAGGATCGGCTGGATATCGCGGCTGAAATCGATGGGAGCGGCGGCAGCGGTAGCCGCGAACATGAGGGCGCAGCCGAGCGCGGTGAAGAGGGGAAACGGGCGGGGAGCCCGGGAGCGGAAAACCGACATACGTGAACAGTGAAAGGGCGGCGCGCGCGCTGGCAATTCTCGGGATGAGTTTTATTTAGAGCGAGCGGTAGGGGCGGTGAGGTCTGCCTGGCGTGAGCTTCGTGGCACTTGGGCATTAAAAAGCGCGGCCCGATGGGGCCGCGCTGAGCGTGAATTCGGGTGAAATCACCCTGTCGCCGTTGGCTTTTGAGCCATTACTTGCCGAGGCTCTTGCGCAGGTCGGTGAGTTGATTGGCGCTGCCGAGCAGAACGTTGCGGCTGGCGATGAACTTCGCGTATTCAGCGATGAAGATCTTGCCGGGCGGGCGGAAGTCGAAATCGGAGGGCTTGTCGCGGAAGTACTCGCGGTGGACGCGGGTCCAGACGAGGCGGCCGTCGGTATCGATGTTGATCTTGGTGACGCCGAGTTTGGCGGCAGGGAGGTATTCGTTCACGTCGACGCCCATGGAGCCGGCGATGTTGCCGCCGGCGGCGTTGATGCGGGCGACCTCATCTTGTGGGACGGAGGAGGAGCCGTGCATGACGAGCGGGAAGCCGGGCATGCGGGCCTTGATCTTCTCGAGGACATCGAAATGGAGGGATTGTTTGCCCTTGAATTTGAAGGCGCCGTGGCTGGTGCCGATGGCGCAGGCGAGGGAATCGCAGCCGGTCTTTTTGACGAAGTCTTCGGCTTCGGCGGGGTTGGTGAGGGTGGCGTGGCCGTCCTCAACTTTGATGTCTTCCTCGACGCCGCCGAGCATGCCGAGTTCGGCTTCCACGGAAATGCCCTTGGCGTGGGCGCGGTCGACGACGCGCTTGGAGATCTCGACGTTCTTGTCGAACGGATCGTGGGACGCGTCGATCATGACGGAGCTGAAGAAGCCGGAGTCGATGCACTCGTAGCAGGTCTGCTC
>CAMDRP010000118.1 GCA_945906965.1 Opitutus sp. GAS368
TGCGTGGCGCACTATGGCTGGTGGACCCCGCAGCGTTGGACGGTGCCGGCGGACTACGGCGGGGAATCTTTGGAAATGTTGGCGCGGATTCAGGCGGCGTCGGAAGGTGATTTGGCGCCGTTGCGGCCGCAGGTGATGTCGCGCTTGGGGGCGCCCTTTGGCGCTAATTGGAGCGCTTATCCCTCCTCGGATTTGTTGCTGTTGTGGTCCTTAGGGCAATTGGCGCGAGTGACGGGGGTGGCCGTAGCGGCCAATCTCGCGTTGTTGTTGGCGGTGCTGACGGCGGCGTGGTCTTTTTACGGGTGTGCGCGTTGGTTGCGGGTGCGTTGGGAATGGGCGATGGCGGGGGCTTTGTTGTTCGCGTTTACCTATCAGTCTTTTAACCGGGGGTTGCCGCATCTGTTGGTGGCGTTTTCTTGGACGGTGCCGCTGGCGATTTTTACGTGTGCGTTGGTGGCCGCGAGCCGTCGCGTGGGTGGGCGGAGCTTGCTGGGTGGGCTCGTCTTGGGCACGGCGTTGGTGATCGGGGTGAGTAATCCGTATCACCTTTTTCTGTACCTGCAGTTGATGACTTTGGCGTTGGCGGCGCAGTGGTTTGGTCGGCGCCGCTGGGAAAATCTGCGGCTTGGGTTGTGCGCGTTGGCGCTGGCGGGGGCGGCCTTTTTGGTGGTGGAGATGCATGTGTGGTTTTACACGACGGATACGGCGGCGGATTCTCCGCTGGAGCGTAATTACGGCGGGACCGAGCGCTATGCGTTGAAGCCGTTGGAATTGGTGGTGCCGCCGGCGACGCACCGGTGGGACGCGTGGGCGTTTTTCGGCAACCGGTATTTGCGGTGGTCGGATTGGCGAAGCACGGAGGCGTTTGCCCCGTACCTGGGTGTGGCTGGGGTGATGGGATTATTGTGGTTGAGCGCGGAGGCTTGGGTGGCGGTGTTGCGGCGACGGCGCGTGCCAGGCGGAGCGTTGATGTCGGGTTGGGTGCTGGCCTTTGCCTCGGTGGGTGGACTCACCAACGTTTTTGCGTTTTTCACGGGGCTGGCGTTATTTCGGGCGAGTAACCGATTTAGCATTTTTCTCTCGGCGATTGTGTTATTGTTTTTGGTGTCGCGCTTGTCGCGGTGGTGGACGGGCCGAGTGGCCGGCTGGAGTGTGGCGGCGGCACTGGTGTTGGTGAGTCTGGGGCTCGCGGATCAATTGCCGCGGGCCTTAAGTCCGGAGCGGCAGGAGCATACGGTGCGCATGGCGCTGAATGATCGGGAGTTTGGCCAACGGCTCGAGGCGGCTTTGCCGGCGGGAGGGATGGTGTTTCAGATGCCCGTGGTGGTGTTTCCTGAGGCGCCCCAGCAATTTCAACTTGGAGACAGCGAACATTTCCGGCCGTTTCTGGCGACGAACGCCCTGCGTTTCAGCTACGGGGCGATCAAGGGTCGTAGCCGCGGGCAATGGCAGCGTGATCTCGCGCGGATGCCGACGGCGGAGTTGGTGAAGGCGCTGGAGAGTTATGGGTTCGCCGCGATTTATTTAAACCGGCGTGGCTTCGCGGACCGCGGAGAGCGCTTATTGGCAGAGTTGGCGGCGCTGGGTCGGACGGGCCGGATCGAAGGGGTGCGACGGGAGCAAATTGTGGTGCCGCTCCAGCCGAGCGCCACACCCGTGCCGCCGCTGGCGCACACGGTGACTTTTGGACGAGGTTGGCATCGGACGACTGCGGGCGCGCATAGTGGCGGGGCTATGACTGAGCCGCGTTGGGCGTATGAGTCGGCTACGATGTCGTATTACAATCCACACCGGGAGCGGCGCTGGTATGCATTTAAGTTTAAGCTGAGTGGCGCGGGAGCGCGGCGGACGTTGCACTTGGCCGTAAATGGGGAAGAGCAACTGGACGTGAAACTAAATGAGACGGCCCAGGAGTATCGGTTTCGAGTTCAACTTAACCCAGGGCCTAATCATGTGGATTTGAAATCGCCGGAGCCGGCGGTGCGGCTCAGCGAAGAGCGCCGGCAATTGCGCATGTTTGCCGTTCATGAATCGGCCGTGACGCCGGTCGCCGGGCCGGAGCATCCGGAGGGTTGAAGCGTTAGGAGTGGGGCGCGGTTGGCGGCAGAAGTTTGGGGGCGGCGAGGACGAAAAGACCGCCGAATAGGCTCCAGAAAATAGTGGTAGCCCAGACGAGCAAAGCTAGGAGTATAGCACGGTCGTGGAGCTCGGGTGTGGCGAGTAGGCCGAAGGCGGCGAGGGTTGTCAGCAGGGCGCCCTCGCGAACCCCGTGGCCGCCGACGCTGATGGGTAAGGCGGTCGCGGCATAGGCGACACTCATCGCCACGCAGGTCTCTAAAAACGGCAGGTCTAGACCGATCGCGAGGGCAAGCAGCCACGCGGAAATAAAATCGAGAATCCAGATCACTCCGCCTAGTCCGAGCGCCGTGAGGTGAACCAGCGGAGTGGCGCGGATGCTGTCGAGCAGTTGGCAGGCGGTGGCGAGACGCGCGGGACCAAGGAGACGGCGGAGCGCTTGCGGCCAGCGCGTGGGGTTGACGCGCAAAAGGACCACGGCGGTTAGGCCGCCGCTGATGCAGATAGCGATGGCCGCGAAGAAGAGCCAGCCCAGCCGCGGTTCGACGGCGAAGGACAAGCTGCGAGCGGCGAGGGCGGCGGCCGCGAGCGCCATCAGGACCACCAAGCCCATTGCGCGGTCGATGATGAGGGTGGTGAAACCGGCCGCGCGCTGAGCCGAGGCATCCCGCACGATATAGAAAACGCGCGCGGCATCGCCGCCGATTCCGCCCAAGAGAAACGCATTATAAAATTGGCCGATCCACGTGACGACGTGGGCCCAGTGAAGCGAAAGCGGCACGCCTTGGGCGCGCAGGAGCTGCTGCCAGCGCCAAGCGTGGAGCGGGTAGGTGATGCCGGCGATGAGCACCGCGGTGATCGTCAGCGGCAGGGAAAACTGACCTTGGAGGGTGGCTAGTTGGGTAAAGTCGATCTGACGGGCCAAAAGCCAGAGCAAGGTCAGTGAAATCAGGTAACGGGCAGCGCGGCCGGCTGGTGTGGCTAAAAAGGAGGTTAGGCGGCGCATCAAGGAGCTGAAGGGTAGGTGGAGGGAACCGCGTTGGCTAGAAAAAGGCGCTGCGAATCGTGGTTGCGGGCGCCTCCGGACCCAGCAGGTTGGTGAGTCGCCAAAAATGAATACTGACGAATACATAAAACTCGCAGAGGTGGAGGACCGTATGTGGTATTTTCCCGCGATGCACTGGTATGTGCAGCGGGCTTTTCGCCGGGCTGGGGTAGTGGCAGATGCGCACGTGTTAGACGCGGGCTGCGGGACCGGGGGATTGAGCCTGCGGCTGCGGGCGGCGCAGCCGGGTTGGAAGATGGAGGCAATCGACTTTTCCCCGCTGGCCGTCGAGTTGGCGCAACGCCGCGTGCCGGGTGTGCATTTTCAAGAGGCATCGGTGACGGCGCTGCCGTTTCCTGACGCCTCATTCGACGCGGTGGCGTGCGTGGATGTTATCTCGCAGGTGGACGACGACCGTGGGGCTCTGGCCGAGCTTTTTCGCGTGCTGAAGCCCGGCGGACATTTTGTGACGAATGTGCCGGCTTACATGTGGCTGTGGTCTTACCACGATGTTTCGTGTCAGACGAAGCGGCGCTACGTGCGCCCGCAGTTACAAGGGTTGATGGAAGCGGCGGGATTCACGGACGTCGCTGCCACCCATTGGAACGCTTTAACGTTACCGATGTTGATGGTGAAGCGGAAGGTCTTGCGCACACCAGAGGACACGAGCGATGTGAAGCCATATCCGGCAGCGTTGGAGGCTATGTTCAACGGCTTGATGGGGATTGAGCACGCGTGGGTGCGGGCGGGCGGGCGTTGGTCCTGGGGCTCGTCGATTTTTGCCTCGGCGCGGAAGCCATCGGCGTAAGCCGCAGCGCGCATGTATTTTTACTTAGTCGCTTTCGGTCTGATGGTGCACGTGCTGTTTTGGGGCGCGGGCTTGGCGATCTGGACGATGCCGCAGCGTTGGCGGAAATTTTGGCCTGTGCTGGCTGTGCCGGCGGGGTTTATGTTGCAGGCGCTTGTCGTGTGGATGGGTAGTCTAGCGGGTTTGAAAGGCACTAACCACTATGCGTGGTGGAGCGAAGTGGTGCCGGTCGCGGTGCTGGTGGGCGCATTAGCGAGGCATGGCGTGGGAGTATGGCGAGCTGGGGTGCGGAAATTTTGGCCGTTGTGGGGTGTGACGGCGGTGGTGTTGGCGGCATTGGTATTTCCCTTGGCGCGCGCCTCGAAGGGGCTGACGACGAGCTCGCTGGGGAGTTGCGATGCGGCGGACTACGCGGCGGGCGCACGGGTGTTGATGGAATTCGCGCGGGGCGACCGAGACGGGTTTATCGGTTTGTCTGAGGTGGTGCAGGTGATGTCGGTGGATAATTTTTTCGACTACTGGGTGCGTTTGAATCATTTCGTGCCGGCCGCGTTGATCGCGTTGAATGGGACGATTCTAGATTGTGCGCCGTATGAACTGACGGGAGTCATGACGATGGTGCTGTTGGCGGGCTCGCTGCCGGTGGTTTTTTGGATGGCGCGGGCGGTGTTCGGTTATCGCGGCTGGGTGAGTTTGGCGATCGCGGCGCTCTATGGAATGAGTCCGATCACGTGGTACGCGGTGGCGCATGTGGCGATGGGCCAGTTGCTGGCGGCGCAGGCGATCGCGTTGCTGACTTGGGCGGGAATCGCGCTCTGGCGTGGAGGATTTGAAGGGCGGCGCGCGCTGAGTTTTTCCGGGGTGTTGGCGTTGGGCTACGCGCTCATACTTGGAAGTTATAATTTCATTTTGCTGGTATGTCTCGCGCCGGCGGTGGCCTACGCTGGCGGTCTGGCCGTCTGGAGAGGTGAATGGCGGCGGTTGGGGGCTTGGGTGTGGATGATGATGATCCCGTTGATCTTGAGCGGTATCATTTTGTGGGAGCGCGTGGCGGGGCTGGCCGAGCGGTTAGCGCTGCTGCAACAATTTGATTTTGGCTGGAAAATTCCGCTGCTTACCCCGGCGGGCTGGCTCGGACTCGTGGCGACGCCGGACTTAAGTGCGTGGCCGCTGGTGCCGGGCCTCAGCTTGGCGTTGGTGACCACGGTAATGGGGTGCGCGGCGATGGTGCGCGGTGTGAAATTTAAGCGGCGTAGTGCGTACGTGACGCTTTGTCTGCTGGTGCCTCCGATGATCGGTTACGCGTATCTGAACGCGCGTGGAATGTATCTCGGGACGAATGCGAGTTACGATGCGTATAAAATTTTGGCGGTTTTTTACCCCGGAATCTTGGCGGCGATGATGTACTGGGTGACGCTCGATGCGCGCGGTTGGCGACGCGGTTTAGTGGTGGGGTTTGCGGTCGTAGTCGTCGGGCTCAATCTCGTGGTGGCGAATCGTTTTGTGCGGCAGCTACAAAATCCACCGCTGATGGTCGGACGCGAATTGCTCGATTTGAAAAAACTGGAGGCGCGCTCGGATGTGACGTCCTTGAACCTGCTTGTGCCCGATATGTGGTCGCGGCTTTGGGCTAATTCGCTGTTGCTTAAAAAACCGCAATATTTCGAAACGCATACGTATGAAGGCCGGCTCAACACGCCCTTGCGCGGCAAGTGGGATTTGAACGGAGGCTTGATTGCGCTGCGGCTGCCCGACGGTGGGAGTGAACGCATCAGTTCGCACTTCTCGATCGCGAACACGGCGCACCCTTATTTTATGCGCGTGAGATTAGGCGAGGGGTGGTATGCGATGGAGCAGTTGCCGCGCTCACCGGTCCGTTGGAATTGGACGCGGGGCGATGCGACGCTGCGCGTGGAGAACCCTAATGAGCGCCCGCGGCGGGTGGTCGCGTATTTTAATGCGCGTTGTCAGGAGCCACGTGAGTTGCAGCTCTGGCTAAATGGTCGGCTGATGCGCTCCTTACAGCTGACGGAGAACTTACACGTGGTGCGTGTACCCGAAATCACCTTGCCGGCGGGGGTGAGTGTACTGGAGTTGCGTTTGAGCCCAGCGCGCTCGGGGCCAGTGCCAGCAGATGGACGTCCGCTAGGATTGGCGCTCTACGGATTGGAGATTGAAGTTAAGCGCGATACGGATGCACCTGAGCCTGAGCCCTAGAAAGCAGAGGGTCGAGGCATCGGGATGGAGTCTGTTCAAACGTCGATCTGATGCGGCATTTTGAAGCACGGCGGTGGGTGGGAATGCTTCTGGGCCTTGGCTGCCCGGCGCTGTTCCCGCAAGTCTGCGAACAGACTCGAGAAGCCGCCCTGTATTTTACGCTCGGCAACGACCTGCCAGTAAAGGGCAGGTTCGACAGGGAAGCGCGGGTGATCCCTCTGGTGCCCGCGTGCCTTTGTCGTCGTAACTTCGGGTGGCGAGGTCTTCGTCACCAGAAGCGCGCTGTGTCCAAACGTAACCTTCGCGTTAAAGCGGAGGGAAAGGTTGAACCGCTGGGCAGAAGAAAACGGTCGGCTAAAAACCCGGCATCGTTCGCTGCCGGAGTTTGCGCGAGGCTGATCAACACATTGCCAGCCCTTGTGCGTGCAGCGCCCGGGAGATTTTTCTTGCTTCCGCCACACTGAAAGGAGTGCCTCGCTTGAGTTTGGTAGCCAAGGTCTGTCCAGGAATACCGGCTAGCTCCGCGAGGCAGGAGATTTTCACCAAATTCGAGAGTTCCGAGAGCTGCTCTACGGAAATGGAGCGAGGTGAAGTTGGTGTCGGAATTACCACACCTTCTTCGCAATAAGCCTCCTTTAACACCGCAAAGGTCTCCTCCAGATTGGCCAGCGCTTCGGCTTGGGTGGCCCCATCAGCGGCGCAGGTGGGAATACTGGGGATTTCCGCGACAAAATACTCGGCGTGGTTGTCCCAGTAAACTTGAACGACGTAGTCTTTGATCGTGTGCATGGTCGATTTGATTGGATTTGTTTATCGGTTATGACTTGAGACGCTCGATGACTTGGCGGACTTGGCGAATCTGGTAGCCCTTGGCCTTGCCATTCTTCTCGGGCTGGAGGTTAAGCAGGAACGGTATCCCGGGCCGGGTGAATATGTGGTGACTGCCTTTGATTCGGCGCTTCCAGCCAGACCGTTCTAGATACGCAACCACGTCGGCAAAGCGATGGGCGTAATCCTTTGCGGGATCGAGCAGCGCCGCTTTGATTTTCTCCTGGTCAGGCATCGCTCAAATCAACGCCTTTGCGTTATGCAGTCAAATAGAATGCATAAATATTTATTCAAAAGGACAATTTTTAGAATGCGTCGTCTTGGTGCCGGGCACGTGACGCGAATTGTTGAAAAAATCAGGCAGGTCAGGGCACCCACGTCTGCCCGCCGACTGTTCTCGCGGCATGACCATCAAAACACCCATCACCGCCACCGAGCGGCCGACCACCGGGACTGCCATCGCGGCGAAAAACCGAGTAAAGTTAAACCGCCTCGACGATTCGCAACGTAGCGCGCTATTCGCGAAGGGCATGCAATTGATCTATGGCGTTTCATCCTCGGTTTCCTTCTCGCGCACTTTTTTGCGCTCTACGAAATTCGCAGCATAGACATACATCGTTTTCGCGGTAGCGAGCACGGCGAAATTTTCAGGCCGCACCTCGATACTTAATCCGCGGCCGCGCGCCGGCGCTTGCACCAGCGGTTTCAGGCCATAGCCGCAGATTTCACCTCGGGGCGCCCACATCTTAACCACAATCTTGTCTGCTTTCTTCGGTTCGCTGCGCGGGTAAAAATCAATCCTTTCCAGATTGTGATACGCGAACCCCTCCATCTTTCCGGACTCCTGGCATACATCGAAACCAAATTTTTTCTCCTCTTTGATGGTAACCGAAGGTTTCGCGATTAGGTCCGATGCGGCCGGCTCCGACGGGCGCTTCACCAAGTCTTTTAAGTGCGGTTGGGGCTTTTCCCTATTTTGTTAATGAGCCGGGATGGGGAATGGGCCGGCTTGGCGTGTAGTAAATAAATTTGCACGCAGGCGCTCGAGGCGTGTTGGCTAGTGAGTGATGGCTGAATCTAAATTTCTCGCTCGTTTGTTTGCGGGGCGACGTGTGCTCATCACGGGTGGCATGGGGTTCATCGGTTCCAATCTTGCGCGGGCTTTGGTTGGGTTGGGGGCCAAGGTTACCGTGGTCGATGCGATGATCCCCGAGTACGGCGGCAATCGGCGCAACTTGGCGGGTCTGGCGGGAAAAGTCCGCATTCATCGCACCGATGTGCGTGAGCATGCGAAGCTCGCGCGGCTCGTACGCGATCAGGAATTTTTATTTAATCTTGCGGGGCAAACCAGCCACATGGATTCGATGACCGATCCTGAAACGGATCTTGAAATCAACGGTCGCGCGCAGCTTGCGCTACTTGAGGCGTGTCGGAAAAATAATCCTGCGGTGCGCATCGTGTTTGCGAGCACGCGCCAGATTTACGGTAAGCCTGATTACCTGCCGGTCGATGAACGCCACCCTGTGCGCCCCGTGGACGTGAATGGCATTAACAAAGCCGCGGGCGAAGCGTTCCATCTACTCTACGCTCGCGTGCATGGGCTGCGGGCGACGGCGTTGCGGCTGACGAATACGATCGGCCCCAGAATGCGCGTGAAAGACGCGCGGCAGACATTTGTCGGCGTGTGGGTGCGCCAGTTGATCGAAGGCGACGCGATCGAAGTCTGGGGCGGCGAACAGCTGCGTGACTTTACCTATGTGGACGATGCCGTGGAGGCGTTTTTACTCGCGGCGGCTAAGGACGAGGCCGTGGGCGAAGTCTTTAATCTCGGCGGACCGCCGCCGGTGACCCTGCAGCGCCTCGCCGAGTTAATGGTCGAATTGAATCAAGGCGGTGCGTTCGCCGTACGCACGTTTCCTGCGGAGCGGAAAAAAATCGATATCGGCGATTACTACGCAGATGACCGAAAAATCGGCCGGATGCTTGGCTGGAAACCCCGGACAGACCTGCGCGCGGCTTTGATAAAAACGCTCGCGTACTATCGCAAGGAGTTACCCCATTACCTATGAAACTCGCG
>CAMDRP010000119.1 GCA_945906965.1 Opitutus sp. GAS368
TCCTCGCCGTCCATCTGGTTTAGCTCGCCGCCAAAGTCGACCATGACCGAGGCGAACGACTCTCGCAGGTGCTCCCGCACGCGCTCGGTGATCGCACCCTGCCGGTATTTGGTCACAAAGACCAAGTGCAGTGAGAGCGCATAGACTACGCTACGACCCCTGCGAAAAGTCTCCGGTACTGCTTGCATAGACCAAACTATAAGCTATCTTGGCTTCGATGCAAGACGGCAATCCAACCGGACAACCATCCGACCACGCGACCCAGGTCGCGGCGGGTCCGTTCCGGCTGCAAGCCTACCGCTGCTGGTTGCGGCCGCAGCCTGCGACCAACCGGGACTTGTTCGGGTTTGCTGACGCTCGGCGCTGGGTCTGGAACGCGTGCGTCGCTTGGAGGGAGGAAGTAAATCTTATCGCCCGCAGCGCGGGGGCTAACTGGGCTCCGGCCGGAGCGTTCTCCCTGACTTTCCTGAGCCGGCTACTCGACCAATGGTGCGCGGAAAACCTTTGGTTGAACCTCGTGCCGAAACAACTCCTTCAACAGGCGCTCGCGGACTTCATCAAAGCGAGGGCGGGGTTTCTCTCCGGCGCAGTCGAGGCACCGCCCCGTTTCCAGAAAGCGCGCGAGGCCACGCCGACGATGCGCTTTCCGCAGCACGTCCAACTCAATCAAAACGCCGTGTTTTTGCCGAAGCTTGGCTGGGTGCGGCTACGCAACACGTTTAACCTGGGTCGCGGGATACCCGCAGGGCAACTGCGTAGCGCCACCGTAAAGTTCGAAGCCGGCCGTTGGTTCGTCACCTTGCTGATGCGGCGGCCGATCAGCCTGCCCGCATCGACCCCATTGGCCAGCGTCGGCCTAGACTACGGGGTCAAGCATACGCTCGCCTCCAGCGCGCGCACGGTACTGCCGGCGCCCGTCGCGACAAAAAGGGAAGCCCAGCGCATCCTGTTTCTGGAGCACCGCCTCGCCCGTTGCGTCCCCGGTTCGCATCGGTACGCCGTGGCGCTGGCCAAGCTCAACACGTTTCGTTCCCGCATCACCCGCCGCATCCACGATTGGCGTCATAAGACCACCACCGACTTGTCCAAGAACCACGGACTCATCGCGGCGGAGGCCTTACGCGCCAAAAACATGACGGCATCCGCCCGGGGCACGGTCGAAGCCCCAGGCACCCGCGTAGCCCAAAAAGCCGGTCTGAACCGCGCGCTTTTGGAGCCGGGCTTTGGCATCCTGATGCAGCAGTTAGCCTACAAGCAGGCGTGGCGCGGACACGCCTTCATCCAGGTGGACCCCGCCTATACCTCGCAGACTTGCCCCCGTACAGGGTGCGGTCATGTCCATGCGGATAACCGGCCGAACCGCGACACCTTCCGCTGCGTTCGCTGTGGGTATACCGACGACGCCGACTTCGCGGCCGCCGACATTATCCTGCGGCGCGGTAAACAAACATTTTCGGCAGTGCGCACTGCGCCTGCCTTGGCGGCCGGACTTGGCCGTGACTGTGCGCCGGGGGCTTCCGCCCCCAGAGGCCATCGGGCCTCACACTCGCGAACCAAACCCTGCTTGCGTCCAACCACGCAGGCAAAGGGAATCCCGGCCTTTTAAGGCCGGGAGGATGTCAAAATCTGTTGTAATTGATAGCGACCGTCGGCGACGTGGAGCCCGTCGCTGTAAAAAAATCCGGTGCTAAAAAACGCCGGCGTCATGCGCACGGACTCGAGCACAGCCGCACCTTTGCGGAATTTGAAAAACGTCGGATTCGTGGCGAGTCCCGAACCGAGACCAAGGCCCGTCGACGCATCGCTACCTCCATAAATCGTCGCACTCATGGCTCCGCGCCGCACACGAGCGAGTGCCATGCCGGGAAATACGCGGGTGTAAGTTTCCGGCAGGGCCCTCGTCTCTGGTAACTCGCGGGCCAACTCGGCAAAATCGAGCCACTGCGCGAGGGGCGCGTTGGGGCTGCGGGTGACCATGGTGTTGGCCAAAAAATCGCGCTCGATCCAACGCGTCACGGCAGCGAACACGCCGTTACCGTCGCGCAACGCCAGCAAACGATACGGCACATAATGCGCCCAAATGTACACGCGTGCGCCGGCGCGTTGGTCCTGACGACGCGAGGCCACGGTTTCCAATTCCCCATCGGTCTCGAGCAGATACAACTGCGCCTCTAGGCTGCGCCGCACGGGTTCAAGCAGTGCCGGACGATCCAGCAAGAGCGCCAACGTCACCAATGCGGGGTTCACGACCTCGGCGGTGTAATGCGGGCTGCGCTCGGCGTATTGGCCGTCGGCGTCGAGGTCGATGCCTTCGCCGAGCCAATCATCAATTCGCGCCACCCATTTGGCGTCGGGATATAGCCGATGCACGTGAGCGAGCGCAGCGCACACGTGCCAGCGGTGATTGGGCGTGTGGATGCCACCCGTGCGCACGCCTTCGGCGGTATTTAAGATCACCGTGCGCAACCTTGCGCGCAAGTCCGTGGTGACGGGACTCGCATCGTCCACAAGTTGGCGTTGGGCCTGACAAAGCGTTTCGAGGATAAAGGCCGAGTCGGGCGGTGAATCCAAGTTGCCGCTGTCGTAGAGCCCGTCGGGGAGTTGATTTTTTTGCATCGCCTCGACCAAGCCCTGCAACGCCGGCAGCAAGCGCGCGTCGTGGTGAAAGCGGGAAAGGGCGCTCGTATAGCTGGCCGCCAGCGCCGAGAGCCGTGCGCCGTTGGCCCGATTTTCCATGCCGCTGCCGCGCGCTGCGAGGGGACGCTCGAGCGCGGCCTCCACCTGCGTGTCGTTGATCGTCATCAACGCCCGCAGAACTTGAGCAGCGTTAAGCGGCTCTGCCGCCCGGGACGAACACCCCAGCACCATGCAAAACCAAGCCGCTAACCAGCGATAGGATTTCACGGTAAATGTTGAGCTGTTGATGACGGATAGAAGCGGCGAGCGCGGACGTTATTCGCCGACGAGGTGTTCAATTTCCTCGCGGGTCAGGGTCTTCATATCGATGTCTTTCTTGATCGCCCCGAGGCTCACGAGACATTCGGTGAAGAGCTCGCGTGTGCGCAACTCGAGGGCTTTGGCGTCGAGCTTGGTCATTATTTCCAAAATCCTCGTACCTTTACGCACGTGGGTGCGTTCATCAGCACGGATATAATCAGAAATATGGCGAAGTAGCTCGTCGTTGCGGCTGGCGGCAGTGTCGATGAGGTCGTTGATCGTCTTGAGTACACCGACTTCGCCGAAAAGGTTAATCTCCGCCATCGCAAAGGCGGGCTCCATCGGTCCACGGCAGGTGGAGCTCGTGAGGCGGTTGCGCAATTCGTAGGGGTCGTAGCCCGACGCCAACATGGCGCGATGGCCGATTTCGGTGTGGCGCGCCTCGTCCCAAGTGATGCGGGCGAGATCGTACTCGGCGTTAAAATCTTTGAAGCGGATATCCCAAATGAACGTTCCGAACGCCTCGATGGCATCGACTTCATCACGTTGCGTGCGAATGAAACGAAGGCGGATGGCCTCGTAGGAATGTTTATCGAAACGCGACGCGGCGTCGGCGGTGTCGTAGTCGCCGGTGTGGATAAACGTGTCGAAACGCGAATCACGATTCGGCACGGTGCCGCGCTCGTAAGGTTTCGCATCAATGCGGAGCGGCGTCGGCGCTTCACCGCGGGGATCTGCGCCCGTCACCCCACCGATCGAGGCGAGCAGGCGCGTGATGTGCCAGCGCCACGTGGAAAGTTTAGCTTCTTCCACACCACCGGCGATGTAGGCGTCGACAGCTTCGTCGACCCAAGCGAGCATCGGCTCGTAATCGGTGAGGATGCGGCGCAGGCAACGGATCGTAGGGACATCAGTCACTTGATCAGTGTCGTCGATGTGGTGGCGATAGGTAGTCGCGATCGCGCGACCCAGGACTTGATGCACGCCCACGAGCAACTCGGCGGCGGATTCAGCGCTGAGGAGTTCGTCGATGAAACGATCCACTTCGGCATCGCGGTGCGCGTCGACCGCGGGCGGGCGCATCTCTTGCTCAGAAAGACGTTCGCGCAGCGCACGGGCGGCATCGGCGTGATAGAAAATGTGGCGACCCGTTTCGAGTTTCACCTCGTAGTCCGGAATCCCGAGCGCCCACGAGCCGAGGCCGTGCATGAGGCGACGCTCGAGATAGAAAAACCGGAGCAGGCGGCGGCTATTTTCCTTAACAGTGAACTTGCCGCCGAGCTGACGACGGTCGACCGGGAATCGAAACGGATAGCGCGCGCGGCGCTCAGCGGCGGCTTCGCGTTGGCCGGCGAGACTTTGCGCGGCGATGATGGATTTATCAGCGGGAGTGGAGGTGTTTTCGGGGAGTTTCATGGAGTAAAGAAAGATGCTTCGGCGTTCATCCGAGCGACGATAACGAACGGTGGACTACGTTTAGCGCCCGTGACCGATCGTGGAGCGTTGCGTCGCTTCCGGATCTAGCGGGAGTGGTTCGAGCGGGGCTAGGTTGGGGCCGGCGTCCTTGATGCGTACGCCGGAGTGGGCCCAGCGCACGCTGTTGGCGATGACCTGTTGGATCTGGGGGTTGTGGTAGGTCGGGTACGTTTCGTGGCCCGGGCGGAAATAGAAAATATTGCCGTGACCGCGCCGCCAGGTGGCGCCCGAGCGGAATACTTCACCGCCCGTAAACCAAGAGATGAAAATCAACTCATCAGGCGTCGGAATACCGAAGGGTTCACCGTACATTTCCTCGGACGGAAGTTCGATAAAAGGCCCGAGTCCCTTCGCGATGGGATGCGCGCGGTTGATGACCCAGAGGCGTTCCTTGTCGTTGGCCTCGCGCCAGCTAAGTGAACAGGTGTCGCCCATGAGCGATTTGAAAATTTTAGAATAATGCGCGCTGTGCAGCACGATGAGTCCCATGCCTTCAAGGACGCGGGTGCGCACTTTGGCGACGATCGCATCGGAGACTTCATTGTGAGCGAGATGGCCCCACCACGTTAGCACATCCGTCTGATCGAGGACGGCTTCAGTGAGGCCGTGTTCGGGCTCATCGAGTGTGGCGGTGCGCACGACGAAATCCGCGTGCTGCCCGAGGGCGGCCGCGAGGGTCTGATGCATCCCGTGCGGGTAGATCGCGGCGACGCGCGGGTTTTTCTTTTCGTGACGAAATTCACTCCAGATCGTGACGCGGATGGGGGTTGAGACCGTAGACATAAAAATAGGTAGAACCACTGGGCCGAGAACGACAGGGGTTAACTTTAGTGAAAACTGGGCCGCACCGTTCGACGCATGGCGAGTAATTTCCCACGCCTGATCGCGGCGGTCACGCAGGTCGCGAGCGAGCAGGCGCGTCGTTAAGGTTGCAGTTGACGAGGGCGAAACGATTAAGGTCAAAGAGAGCACCCCATGGTTCGTTTTGAGCAAAAGTTTCTAGTTACGGTCAACCTTCGGCCTTTCGTACGCGGGTTCGCTGGCGTAGTATGGGCTTGCTTGAGCTGGAGCGCGGGGCCGCAAGCTCGAGCCGCGGGGAATGATTTGTTGCGGTTGCCCGAGGGGTGGCGGCTCGCGTCCGAGTTGATGGCGGGATTTCCGGCGCACGGATTACAGCTATTTGTCTGTGATCAAGCCAGTGCGCCACGACCGCTGCGGGCCTACGCCCTCGCTTGGGATCCGACGGTCCCCAACATCAGCTTCAAGCCCGTGCTGCAATCAGCAGGTCGGACCCCGACGCAATTTTATACAGAAGAACCCGGACGCGTATTTGCGGCGGTCAATGGCGGCTATTTTGGCGGAGGCCAATCTTACAGCGTGGTGATGCAAGGCGGCAATGTGTTGGCGGCAAACATCAAGGCCTTGAGCCGCACCTACCTTGGCGCCTCCGTGAGTTATTATCCGACGCGAGTGGCCTTTGGGCTCGCTCCTAGCGGACGCCTGACCACCGATTGGATTTATCACGTAGGCGCGGGCAACGCCCAAATCTACGCTTACCCCGCCCCCAGCCCAAACGCCCTCGGGCAGGCGCCGCAACCGGTGCCTTCGGCGACGTTTCCAGCGGGAGGTACGCCCTGGACCATGACCGCAGCCATCGGCGGTTCTCCGATGTTGCTGCGCGATGGCGTGGTGAAGATCTCCGATCAAGAGGAGTTGATTGATATCAATAATACGACATCTCGGCCGCGTACGGCCCTCGGTTATACTGCCAGCGGCGTCGCGGTGCTGTTAGTCGTAGAAGGCGATAATGCACCCGGAGCCGCCGGGGTAAACCTCGCGGAATTAGCGACGTTGTTACAAGCGCTGGGCTGCACTCAGGCGATCAATCTGGATGGGGGCGGATCCACCTCGCTGGTGGTGGGTGGTCGCACCACGGTGCGGCCAAGCGGTGGAGCCGAACGCGCCGTGGCTTCCGCCGTGTTGTGGGTCGATCCTCGCACCCAAACTATCGCCACCTCGGCCCCCAGCCTCGTACATGAACCCTGGGCGATGACCTTGGCCCAGGGCAGTCGCGGTGGCCTCCAGGTCGTCGCGCACGGCGGGGGACTGTCTTATCAATGGCTTTATGAGGGCGCGGCCTTACCCAGCGAGACGGAATCCACGCTCACCTTAGCAGGGACCGATTGGCGGCCGGGGCGTTACAGCGTGCGCGTGACCAATCGACTCGGCAGCGTGACCAGTCGCGAAGTCTCCGTGGAGGCGACAACCGCGGGTCCGAGCACGTTGATCAACTTATCGGTGCGGGCGCTAGGCGGCTCAGGCGAAGATACGTTGATCGCAGGATTTGTCGTGCGCGATGGAAACAAAGAGGTGCTGGTGCGGGCCATCGGACCTGGACTTAAAACGTTTGGGGTCGCCGATAGTTTTGGGGATCCACGACTAGAACTGTCCACCGCCAACGGAGCGAACTTGGCGTACAATGATAATTGGCTGCCGCGCGAGACCGAGACGGTAGGCGCCCGCGTCGGCGCGTTTGCACTTCAGGCCGGCAGTAGCGACGCCGCCTTAATCGGAACTACGCGCAGCGGCGGACATCTCGCCACCGTGACCGGACGCGAATCGAGCGATCGAGGGAATGTGTTACTGGAGCTTTACGACGCCGGCGGACCAGGCGCATTGACCAATGTTTCTGCGCGCGCCCGGATCAGCCCGCAAACGGGGCCGTTGATTGCAGGCTTTGTGGTACGCGGACCGGCGGCGTTGACGGTGTTGGTACGGGCCATCGGGCCATCGCTTGCAGCGTTTGGCGTGCGCGATGCCCTCGCCGCGCCTAAACTCACGCTCGTGAAAGACGGCGTCACCCTGCAGGTCAATACAGCCTGGGCCAGTGCGCCCAATGCATTAGAAATTTGGGCCGCGGGCCGAGCGACGGGCGCGTTTTCAATCCCAGCCGGCAGCCAAGATTCCGCCGTGTTGGTGACTCTGCCACCTGGAGGTTATACCGCGATTGTTTCAGCCGCAGATGAAGGCAGTGGCGTGGCCCTCGTTGAGGTTTACGAAGTGCGCTGATGCGAGCGCCCAGTATGCAGATTTAATCCTCACTTTCAGCGCTCCAATTTAAATTAGTGTAGCCTAATATTTGGTTTTTCGGGTGGGGCATCCGCGCTCGGAACCCCGACGCCTCAAACCGAAGCTAGTCGCAATTAAATTTCCATCGCCAGCGATTTCCTGGCTCGGAAGCTATCAGGTTTTATTTTACCGTGTGTATTTTAATTTATGAACGAGAGCCCTCTTCACTTCGTCACACTTCACCTCTTTTTCAAATTTTGGCGGTGGGGTATGCTTGGGGCGACTGCACTACTGGGCGCCAGTCTCGGTGTCGCGGCCGTGGAGTTCAAATCTGGTGAGCCAGCGTACGTAGTGGCGCGGCCGGTGACCGCACTAGAGCGGCGCGTGACGGACCGGCTGAACGATTATATCAGTAAAGTAATCGGCGCGCCGGTAAGCGTCGTTGCGGATCTTGCCAACGTACCGGCCGGGGCCCCAGCGATTATTTTATCCACGAATGGCTTGGGCTTATCCTCCGACCTAGTCGTGCCGGCAGATTCCCCAGAGGGATTCGCCCTGGAGACCCGCCATCTTGACGGCCATGAAGTGATCATCGCCGCGGGCCAGACAGACCGCGGGTTAAAGCGCGCCGTGCAGCGCCTCGTGATCGGGAGCGAACAGCGCGCGCCTGGGCTGGTACTGCCCAAGGTGCGGGTAGCCGAACGGCCGTGGATCCCGCGGCGAGAATGGACGCTGTGCGCTTGGAGCCCGGAATTAGTGCGAGGAGTTTTCAATAATCCCAACGCGGACAAGCGCATGAATGTCTGGCTGTATAGCGATCGGCAGGTAGCGGCCTACGTGGAGATGTTTGATTGGTTCGGCTTCAGCGGCTCCCAACTTATGGACACAGTCGCAAATTATGCAGCGGTCGGTTCCCGCGAAGCCTATCACGGCCGGCTGCGAATGTTCACTCGTGCCCTTCGCGAGAACGGACAGGAGATCACCCTCTGGGTTTGGGCTGCACAATTTAACAATTTTGGCTGGGTAGACCCTAGTGTCACCTACGCACCAGCGGAGGGAAAAACGGCCTTCGACGACCCGGCAGTGCGCTCGAGCTTCGAGCGCTACTACGACGGTTATGCCGAGCTTGCACCTGAGGTGGATCTTTTGATCACACACTTTTATCTCAGTGGACGGCGCGAAAACCCGGTCCTTTAGGGCCGGGATGAAGCGCCGCCCTCCTTGATTTTTGAGCTCAAGCGAAAAAACTTCAGTTCAGTCTTTACGAGTCGCTCCCCGAAATAATTCCTAGCCCCCGCAATAAATGGCGACGATCCTCAAAGCCTTTCGTTTCGCCCTCGAGCCGACCCAGGCTCAGGACGCCGCGTTGCGGGCTTGGGTTCCCTCCGTACGTTTCCTCTGGAACTGGATGCTCGCGCAGCGCAGCGATGCGTACCAAGCAAGCGAGGGCCGAGTGCGGATTAATTACCATGATCAAGCCGCGCAACTGCCCGCGATGAAGGCGATGTTTCCATGGCTAGGCGAGGTTCCGAGCCAGCC
>CAMDRP010000120.1 GCA_945906965.1 Opitutus sp. GAS368
CCGAGGCTGCGTTTGTGGATGTCGGTCGCGTAGAAACATACGACGGCGCGGACGCCGGGATTCATAGCCGCGCGAAACGCGAGGTGGCCGCCGATGCAGATGCCCATGACGCCTAGGTCGCCGGTGCACGGCGCGTAGGACTTTAAATAGTCGAGCGCGGCGCGGGCGTCGGTGTCGTAGGCTTCGAGGGGCTTGGTGGTTTTTAGGGCGTTGCCGCGGTCGGCGCCGGTTTGGTCGTAGGCGAGGACGGTGCCGGCGGGTTCGTATTCGTGATAAATCTCGGGCACGAGGACGACAAAGCCGTGGCCGGCGAGCATCGCGGCGGTGCGGCGGATGGGACCGGTGACTTGAACAATTTCCGAGTAGAGCACGAAGCCCGGATAACGTCCGGGCGCCTGCGGCCGGAAAATATAGGAGCGCATGGGGCCGGTCGGCGTGGCGAGGTCGATGATTTCGGCTTCTTTGATCGTCATGGAATGGAATTAAGAAAACGTGCGTCTATGTCTCGGGTCGTGCGGTTACACTATTTGCGGGCGAGAAGAGAAAACTGAGATGGGGATAGGGTGCGCTAGAACAAAGATATTTAAAGGGTGGAGTCGCGCAGAAATAAAAAAGCCCGCGCAACCTGGGCGCGGGCGGTGCTCAGCGAGGGGGTTTGGGCAGCGTTTATTTTTTCACGTCATCCCAACCTTGCGCTTTGGTGAGGGCGTCGAGCTGGGTTTTGGGCGCGTAGGGCACGGCGATAATTTTGTTTTTCTGGAGGAAAGCGAAGGCGCGTTGGACGGATTTAGCTTCGCCTTTTTTCGCTTCGAGGGTGGGACCTTGGAGCTTTTGCAGGCCGGTAACGTAATCGTGGGACATTTTATCGACAGTGCCGGCGGTCACCGTTTCATTTTCATAGCAGAGCGATTCAGCGAGGCGGAGCATTTTGGCCGTGTCGTTGAGCTTGGCGGCGTCGGCGCGGAGGCTCGTGGCGATTTCATGGCGCTTGGCGGTCGTCGCCTCGGTGGTGAGCGCGCCATCGGTGCCGCCTTCAATGCTGCGGGGTGGGAGCGGACGATACCAAATATTGCGGTAACGCACGGGGTTGCCGTGGTCCTGGAGTTTGAGCGGGCCTTGCGCAGGGAACTCAATCGGGATAGAGCGTTTCATGTGTCCGCCGGGGCCTTCGAGGGGCGTGGCGTCTTGCATAAGCACGCCGTTGCAAAACACGGTGAGACGACCGGCGTCGACGAGTTGACCATTACGATAAACGGGGCGGCGGAAAACGATATCGTAGACTTGGAATTCACCGGGCGCGCGGAGGGCGTTGGCCATAGGCGGATTGATGCCATAGACGGATGCCGCGAAACCGTCGGCGTACGTGGGGTTGTTGTAATTATCGAGCACCTGGACTTCGGCGAGGCCCATGAGAAAGATGCCGCTGTTGCCGCGGCCTTGGCTGTCGCCCGAGACGGCCAAGGGTGCGGCCCATTCGACGTGAAGTTGGCAATCGGCGAACTGTTCCTTGGTGCGGATGTAGCCGGATTTGGGCACGCATTCGAGGGCGCCGTCGCGGACGATCCATTTAGTGCCTTGTGCGGGCATGCCGGGTTTGGTGTCGGATTCCCATTTCGCGAGTGAAGCGGCGGTGCCGTCGAAGAGAATGATGGCGTCGGAAGGAGGTTGGCCGGGCTGCGCGGCGCTGCTGAAGGTACCGGGTTCGACGCGTTTGGGCTGCGGGCGGTTTTGATCGTGGACGGCCCACGGATGGTGGGCATCGGGTGCTTCGCCGTAAAAAGGCGAACCGGTGTTGGGTGCGGCGTGGCTCAAAACCACAATTGAGAGGGAGGTGCAAAGGGCCGAGAAGGCGGGGTAGAATTTCATGGGGATGAAGCGCGAAATTGGCGGCCGACTCGCCGTATCGCAATCCAAAGCTTCCTTAACACGTGAGCAAAAACGCCGGCGTTGCTTCGGCCGCGGTGCCGGAAAAAGAGCCAACTAGATTTCAGGTTGCGGTGGGTAAGGGCGGCTCGTTCACTAAACCCTCCATGAGCCTCGACGCACCTGCACTTGGTCCGGTGAGCGGTGCCCCGTTTTCTTTCGGGGTAGCCGCAGCGTGCTTTAACGCCGAGCTGGTCGAGGGCCTTTTGCAGAGTTTCCGAGCGACTTTAAGTGCCCGTGGCGTGGCGGCCGAGCGCATCGAAGTTGTGCGCGTGCCTGGTTCGCACGAGGTGCCGTATGCGATCCAGTTGCTCGCTGAAAGCGGCCGGCATGACTGCTTGGTCGCGCTTGGGGTCTTGATCGGCGGCGATACCAACCACCACGAGATGGTGGGCAACAGTGTCTCGCACGCCTTGCAACACGTCAGCCTCGCGGTGCGCCGCCCGGTCATCAATGGCGTGATCGTGGCCAACACGCGGGCGCAAGCCGAGGCGCGTTGCCTTGGGGCGATCAATCGCGGCGTCGAATTCGCCCAAGCGGCCCTCACCATGGCCGCGCTAAAAACCTCCCACTCCCGATGAGCAAAGCCCTTTTCACCCAGCGTCGCGACGGTCGCGTCGCCGCCCTGCAATACCTCTACGCTTGGAGCCTTAACGAGCCTAAGAATCTCGCCGAGGATCTCGTGACTTTTTTTGAAAACCTTGAGCAACCGCGCCCGCATTACGCTTACGCCGAGGAGCTCATCCAAGGGTTTATCCTCAACCAAGCGGACATCGACGCCACGATCAAGACGCTCGCGCAGAACTGGGAATTTGAGCGTATCGCCAAGATTGATTTGGCGATTCTGAGGCTCGCGATTTACGAGATGAAACACCGCAAGGACATCCCGCCCGTCGTGTCCATCAACGAGGCGATCGATCTCTCGAAACAATTTTCCAATCTCGACGCCAAGCGCTTCATCAACGGCATTCTCGACCGCTACAAGGGTCAGATCGGTCGCGACGCTCGCAAGGTCGAGATCGCTTAAACGTGGGTTTTGCGCTGCGGTCCCCCGCTGGTTTCTCATTCTGAGTTTCATTGCCGATGTTTGGTCTCTTTAAAAAATTCAAAGACGGCTTCGCGAAAACGTTTTCGGCGATCGGAGAAAAAACCCGCGGACTTTTCGGCGGCCGCACGATCGACGCGGCGTCCCTCGGTGAACTCGAAGAGGCGCTTTACACCGCGGATTTCGGCGTCGCGACGACCGAGGAAATCCTCCGCGAAATCAAAGTTGCTCACCAAAAAGACGCGACCCTCGCAGGCCAACAAGCCGCCGCTATCGGCGCGGCGGTGCTGCAACGCGTGCTCGCCGGCAGCGAGCGTGTGATCAAGCCAGCCCCGCAGGCGCCCACGGTGATTGTGTTGCTCGGCGTGAATGGCTCGGGCAAGACCACGACCACCGCGAAACTCGCGTGGAAGTTAAAACAAGAGGGAAAAACGGTCGTCGTCGCCGCTTGCGACACCTTTCGAGCGGCCGCCGTCGAACAACTCAAAACCTGGGCGCAGCGACTCGATTTGGAAATTGTCGCGAGCCACACCGGCGCGGATTCGGCGGCGGTCGCTTTCGATGCCTTGCAGGCCGCAAAAAGCCGCGGTCGCGACTACCTCATCGTCGACACGGCCGGTCGCTTGCACAATAAGAGTAACCTCATGGAGGAGCTCGCGAAAATTAAGCGCGTGCTCGCCAAGGTTGATCCCGCCGCGCCGCATGAATCGTGGCTCGTCGTCGATGGTTCGCTTGGGAGCAACTCCATCGAACAGGCGAAAGCGTTTCACAAAACTTTTGGCCTCACCGGCCTCGTGATCACGAAGCTCGACGGCACCTCGCGCGGTGGCGCGATCGTCGGAATCTGGCGCGAATTAAAACTGCCGATCTACTTCGTGGGTCTCGGCGAACAAAAAGAAGATTTACAGCCGTACAGCGTGGAAAACTACGCGCGCGCGGTGTTCGGCTTGGAGAAATAATCCTCCGTTTCAGGCGGGGCTTGGGGTGGCGCTCGGACTCGGATTACTGCATTCGTGTCACGATTTCATGCCGATTTCAGCGCGGATGTCATATTAGCGTTACGCGAATCATTAAGGCTTTGTTAGGCGGCGAGACGTGGGCCAACTGGCCCCGATTTAACTTCCAAACCTTAAAACCTATGAATCGTTTGTTCTCTCTTACACGTATTTGCTGCTGCATGTTGGGCACTGTGCTCGCTCTCATGTCGGTGCCCTCTGGATACGGCCAGAGTGCTGCGGCGGCGCAGATCGCGGCTGCAGAGCCCTTAAAGCTCGAGGCGCTTACCGTGACGGGTACGCGGCGCTTAGATCGCACCTTGGTGGAATCCATGGTGCCAGTCGATGTGGTGAGTCCGGAGACGTTACAGTCCTCGGTCTCAGCGGAACTCACCGACAAGCTCGTCCAAGCGGTGCCGTCTTTTAATGTCCAGCGCCTCACGATCGGTGAAGGTGCAGCGTTTGTGCGTCCAGCTCGCTTGCGCGGTCTCTCGCCGGATCACACCCTCGTTTTGATCAACGGCAAACGGCAGCATCGCTCCGCCTTGATTACCGGTGGTTTTTCGCAAGCCGCTGATTTGGGTCAAATTCCGGCCTTCGGTTTGCAGCGGGTCGAAGTATTGCGGGATGGCGCTTCGGCGCAATACGGCTCCGACGCCATCGCCGGTGTGATCAACCTCGTGCTCAAAGACCGGATCGGGTACGAAGGGTTTGGCCAAGTTAGCCAATATTTCGGCGGCGACGGATTTAATCGTCAGGTCGGCTTCGATGCGGGTTTCAAATTACCGGCCGGCGGGTTTCTCAACGTCGCTTTGGAGTACCTCAAGGCTGATCGTACCTCGCGCT
Organism: Opitutus sp. GAS368; assembly: GCA_945906965.1. Classification (GTDB taxonomy): domain Bacteria; phylum Verrucomicrobiota; class Verrucomicrobiia; order Opitutales; family Opitutaceae; genus Tous-C4FEB. The sequence continues at coordinate 4,810 of CAMDRP010000120.1, forward strand.
CGATCCAGCGTGCTGATGCGTTGGCCTACATCGCAGCTCATCCCGAGCGCGCGGCCGCCGTGCGTCAGCCAGTCCAGCGGTGGGGCCAGCCTGAACGTGAATCCCAGCGCCTAATGCTGAATGGAGCGTTGCCGGTGACTACTTCAATCAAGGCCTACGGTTTTATGATCTTTGGCTCGGGTGATGGATTAGACGATTTCAACTGGCGCAATCCTGACACCAACGCGGCGTTTAAGCGTTCGATTTATCAAAATGCGCCGACTTCGCTTTATCCTAATTATTCCTTGGTGGAGCGTTTTCCCGGTGGTTTTGCCCCGTTTTTTGCTACGAAGGATGAGGATTACCACTTCGTGGGCGGCTTGAAGGGGAGCACGGCGATGGGCCTTAATTATGATTTCAGTGCCGCCATGGGTCGTAATCGTATCGATTATAAACTGACCAATGCTGTGAACGCTTCATTCGGACCGGAGTCGCCAACGGTGTTTGATGTCGGTGGTTTGAAACAGGATGAGCGCAACCTGAACGCGGATTTTGTTTACAACTGGAACAGCGGTTTTTTCCCTAAGCCCATCAACATCGCGTTTGGCGCGGAAAATCGCCGCGAGCATTTTAAAATTCGCGGGGGTGATCGTTATTCATGGGACGTCGGACCGTTTGCTGATCTCGCCGTTGGGGCGAACGGATTTCCAGGTTGGAGCCCATCGCAGATCGTCGATGCTGACCGCGACAGTAACGCCGCGTATGTCGATTTCGACGTGCAGCCGCTGGAGCGCTTGAGTTTCGCGATCGCAGGTCGCACGGAGGATTATTCCGATTTCGGGGCCACGACCAACGGGAAACTTTCTTTGCGCTATCAGGCGCTGTCGGCTTTGGCGGTGCGAGGCGCGGTGAGCACAGGCTTTCACGCGCCGACGCCTGGGCTGTCCTATTACACGCGCACCAGCCAAGGTTTATTGCCGGGAACCTCCACGCTCTTCACTTCGGGCCAAGTCAGTGTGAGTAATCCTGTAGCCGTGTTTTTCGGCGCGAAAGCGCTTAAGCCGGAAAATTCTGATAACGTCAGCCTCGGTTTGGTTTTCACGCCGGGCGCTGAGTTCACGGTCTCGGTTGATTATTACCGGATCGCGGTGCAAGATCGTCTCAGCCTCTCGCAAGGATTCACGCTCACGGCGGCCCAGCGCGACCAGTTGGTAGCTTCGGGGGTTACGGATGCCAAAAATCTTAACTCGCTGAGTTTTCTCACCAATGCGTTTGATACCCGCACGGAGGGCCTCGATCTGGTGGCCTCGAAGCGCTGGATGATCTCCAAGCAAGAGACGGTGGCGCTCACGGCGGCCTATAATTACAACGCCACCCGCGTTACCCGCTACGATGCTCGCGTGACTTCCAGAGATGCGCGCATTAATTTAGAGAATCGCATCCCGCAGAACGCGGGCAACGTCACGCTGAATTATACGCTCGGTCGTTTGGGCTTAATGGCCCGCGTGCGCTATTTCGGCGAGTGGACCGACGCCCAATCCAATTCGACGATCGTGCAGGATTTTGGCCGACAAATCCTTGCTGATATTTCCACGTCGTGGAAATTCACGCGCCAGATCAGTGCCACGGCCGGCGTGGAGAATGCGTTTAATCGCTATCCGGACAAGGCGACGTTTAACGCCGCCAACGGTTTACTCTATTCTCGCAATGCGCCCTACGATGCCGATGGCGGTCGTTGGTACCTGCGCGTCAACGCCACGTATTGATTTCACATATGATCCCGCACTCGCGCCGCAGTTTCCTCACGCAACTGGCGGCGGCTGGCGTCGTCGCTCCGACTTGGCTTTTGCCCACAGCGCAAGCTGCGGCGTCGGTTGCGGCCGCTCCCGAGGTCGCGGGTTTTGCGGCGGCGCGTGCAGCCGGAGCCCGCGTCCAGGCCACGATGCCCTTGCGCTCAGGCGAAGCGGCAGTCTTGGCGGCGGACGAGGGCCTTTGGCGCGACGTGCAGGCTTCTTGGGCGGTGGATCGCTCGATTCTCAATTTGGAAAATGGCGGAATCCAGCCCTCCACGGCTTTGGTGAATCACGCCTTTATTGAGGCTTGGCAGCAAGGACATGAGGCGCCCGCCTACACCCTTAATCGGGTGCTCATGCCGCAGTTGGACGAGGTGCGGACACGTCTTGCGAGCGCCTTTGGCTGTGATCGCGAGGAACTCGCGCTGACTCGCAACACCACCGAGGGCATCGAAACGGTGCTGCTCGGTCTCGCCTTGCGCTCCGGCGATGAGGTGGTCACCACGACGCAGGATTACTGGCGGTTTCAAAATACGTTACTCCAACGTAGCGAGCGCGAGGGCATCGTCCTGCGCTCGATCACGCTGCCGGTGCCCGTGGAAAGTACCGATGAAATTGTCGCCCGCTTCGCCGCCGCTATTACGCCGCGCACGCGGGTGATTTTGATGAGTCACATCATTAATCTCACCGGACAAGTGTTGCCGGTGCGTGAGGTCGTGCGCATGGCGCGTGCGCGCGGGGTGCTCGTGGTTGTAGACGGCGCGCATGGCTTTGCTCAGTTGCCGTGCACGCGCGAGTCGTTGGATTGCGATATCTACGCGACCTCGCTGCACAAATGGCTGGGTGCGCCGCACGGCACGGGGTTTTTATATGTGCGGCGGGAACGTATCCAAGAAATCTGGCCGCTTTATCCCGCCCCGGTCGAACACCGCGAAAATATCCGGAAATTTGAAAGTATCGGCAGCGTGGCAGCCGCGCCTTATTTGGGGATTCGCCCCGCGCTGGATTTTTGGCTGGCGATTGGCGTGGAGCGGAAGATGGCTCGGCTCCGTTGGCTCCGCGATCGCTGGCTGACTGCGTTTCTTGATGACCCGACTGTTACAGTGCACACGCCGCGCTCGGCCGAGTTTTCGGCGGCGTTGGTGACGATTGATTTCGCGGGATTAGCGCCGGCGAAGTTGGCCGGCTGGCTCTGGGAACGTCACCGCACATTGGTGCGGCCGGTTGTGCACAAGGAGTTTCGCGGTATCCGCGTGACGCCCAATTTGTATACGACGGAAGAGGAACTGGCGCGTTTTGTGGAAATTCTGCGCGAGGCGCGCACGGGTGGTCTTTCTTAGCTTCGAAGTAATGGGCGTAAGACGCGGCGAAGCTTTCTTGTAATTTTACGGAGGTTTAAAAAAAGGTTCGTTCCGATCGCACAGAGCGGTTGCATGTGATCTAAGATGCTTTTTTGCGCTGAACTTTTATTTCAATGGCTGCCTTCGGCTTCGCTGATCGCGGCAGGCTTGGTTCAGGATTCCGTGGTGGCGCCGTTTGTTTGGCTTGGCGTGGAGCACATCTGGACGGGTTACGATCACTTGTTGTTCCTGCTCGCGCTGTTGGCGGTGTGCGCGAGTTTCCGCGCGAGCGTGCGCGTGATTTCGTGTTTCACGCTTGGGCATTCGCTCACGCTCGCACTGGCGACACTGGATTGGGTGAACTTACCCGCGCGCCTCGCAGAGCCGTTGATCGCCGCGTCGATCGTCTACGTGGGCGTGGAAAATTTGTTGCGGCGCGGCGCGGAGCCTCGCGGACGCGGGGCGCTGACTTTCGGGTTTGGGCTCATTCACGGTTTCGGCTTTGCGAGCGTGCTGCGCGAACTCGGGGTCGGCGTAAACGGCAGCGGACTCTCGCTCCCGTTGTTCAGTTTCAACCTCGGCGTTGAACTCGGGCAGATCGCCATTGCGGCGGTTGTGCTGCCGTTGCTCTGGCAGTTGCGGAAATGGGAATGGTTTCTGCGGCGCGGCGTGCCGGCGATTTCGGCGCTCGTGGCGCTCGCCGGGCTTTATTGGCTTGTGGCGCGCACGCTCTTGGCGTGAGGGCGGACCCAGCGCGACTCAGATCAGGCCAAGCTGCATTTTGCCTTCTTCGCTGATCATCGACTGATTCCAAGCGGGCTCCCAGGTGATGCGGACATCGGCGGCGCTGACGCCGGGGACGAGAAGAATTTTGGTTTTAGCGTCTTCGGCAATGGCCGGGCCCATGCCGCAGCCGGGAGCGGTCAGGGTCATGGCAACGTTGACCTTGTAGGCGGCGGGAGTGACGTCGGGGGTTTGTTCGACGTCCATTGAGTAGACGAGGCCGAGGTCGACGATGTTGACGGGGATCTCGGGGTCGTAGACGCGTTTGAGTTGGTCCCAGATGGCGGCGGGGTCGGGTGCGCC
>CAMDRP010000121.1 GCA_945906965.1 Opitutus sp. GAS368
CCCCGACACCACGCCCGAACTTTTCCGCGCCGTCGCCCGCACGCTTGAGCTCCGCGGCGACGAAGCCACTGGCTGGTCCATGGGCTGGAAGATCAATATGTGGGCCCGCCAACTCGACGGCGATCACGCCTACATCATCATCAAAAATCTCTTCAACCTCGTCGGCACATCCGCGACGTCAATGAAAGGCGGCGGCTTGTATCGCAACCTCTTCGACGCGCACTCGCCGTTTCAGATCGACGGCAACTTCGGCTACACCGCCGGTATCGCGGAAATGCTTGTGCAAAGCCACGCCGGCTTCCTCCAGCTCCTCCCTGCGCTCCCGTCGGCCTGGCCGAGCGGCGCGGTCACAGGCCTCAAGGCCCGCGGCGGCTTCGAAATCGATCTCGCTTGGGCCGAGGGTAAACTCATCCGCGCCGTCATTCGTTCCACACTCGGCGGCAACGTGCGACTCCGCACCGCCATGCCCGTCATCGTCGCCGACGCTCAACCCACGCCCGCCCGCGACGTGAATCCCAACCCATTTTTCGCCACCGTCGCCGCCGGCTCGCCCGAGATCGCCGATGCGGCCGCCTTGCCCATAGTCTCGCTGCGTCCGACGGTGACCGTCGATTTTCCGACCACTGCTAGCGCGACGTACACGCTCACGCCCACGCCTTGATCAGCGCTTTTTGAGCAACTCCGCGCGCGCTGATTCGAGCCGCGCGCGCTCTTTTTCCGTGAGACTGCCGATGCCGGACTGCGCGATTTTGTCGAGGAGCGCATCCACTTCGCTCGTGACGGTTTGATCGAGCACGCGCGGGCGCACGGGCTCGACGCGCTTGGGCTCCACCTTGCGCACGAGATCGGGCACCACGCGCAGCTGGGGCTTTTTTAGCCCAAGTGAAATTTTCGGCCAGCGGATCGCGGGCAAATTCAGTCGCCCTTGTTTCCAACGCACAAAAGCGAGCGCCCAACCCGTCGTCGCCCAGAGCATGATTAAGTGTGACCAATCGCGCGACCCGAGCGCCATAAGCGAATAAAGCCCGACAAGAATCGCCGCCACCCAGCCCGCTTTGAGATTAAAAAACGTGGGCATGTCCGGATAGATCGCGGCAAACGCCACAAACAACGCGAGCGCACCCGCCCCACCCGACCACGACGCCGGCAACCACGTCCCGGCCGCCGTAAAAATCAGCGGCGTCACCAAGTACACTCCGGCGTATAGGCTCAGAAACGAGCGGCGCCCAAATACGCGCTCCACTTCGCGCCCGAACCACACGATCATAAACATATCGACCACGAAGCTCAGACTCGGCGGGTTCACGAAGCCATACGTGACGATGCGCCAGACTTCTCCGCGCAGTACCGCCGCGCTGTTAAACGGTAACCAGCCCAAGAGCGCCGTCAGGCCCAAGGCATTGAAAAGCGTCGTCACCAACATCGACGCGACAAAAACCGCCACGATCAAGTGCGCCACAAACACAGCATAACCGCGCACCCAGGTTACGGGCTGATGATCGTCGCGGGATTCGTAGGGATTAAACATGGCCGAGAAACAAAACCGTGTTCATCCCTCCCGCTCTCGGCAAGCCACGAGCGACCTGAGTTTGAGCGAAGTTTACCGATCACGATCGCGGCGTGAATCCAGCGCCTCGGTCTTCGCCGAGCAGCACCGGCGCCTTAACCCTTCGTCGTGAGATAGGCCTCGATCGCTTTTAAAATTTCCATGCGCCCGCTCTTAGTTTTCGAGGAGCTCACGATAAACGGTGGCGGCTCTTCGCGCCAGGCCGTGAGTTTCGCCATGAAAACCTTCACGTTGGCCGCCGTCTGCGTCGCGGATTGTTTGTCCGCTTTCGTGAAGACGAGCGTGCACGGCGTGCGGCAACTCCCGAGCCAGCGCAGGAACTCCACGTCAATCTCCTGCGGCGGTAAACGCGAGTCGATGAGCACGAACACGCAGCGCAGGTTTTCCCGCTGCTCGAGATAATCCGCCACGGCCTCGTTGAAGCCGAAACGGGCTTGCTTGGAAACGTTCGCGTAGCCGTAGCCCGGCAAATCCACGAGGCACCACGAGCCGTTCATGATGAAAAAATTGATCAACTTCGTTTTGCCCGGCGTATCGGAGACCATCGCCAACTCGCGTTTCTCCGCGAGGAGGTTGATCAGGGAAGATTTGCCGACATTGGAGCGACCGATGAAAGCAAACTCCGGCCGGTTCCAATTGGGACACGACTTCAGATCGGGCTTACTGACTTCGAATACGGCGGATTTGATTTTCATGGGTGCAAAGCGAGCCCAAGGGCCGCGCGAAAGAACACTCTCAGCGAATTAACCGCCGGTCACGACTGCATTCTTTTCATGCCCGCCCCGACGGATCGTGGGGTCTAGTTTCAAACGCCCCGCGCCCTTCAGTGCGCCCCGCGGTAGTTTTTCTCTCCGGCCTTGATGCGCACGGGGAAACGATTCTCCGGCGGCGGCAAGGGACACGTCGCAAAGGGCGTAAACGCGCACGGCGGATTCTCGGCCCGGTTGAAATCGAGCACGATTTTACCATCCCGCGGGCGTTCAGCGTACAAAAACCGCGCCGCCGCATACGTCTCCTCGCCGCTCGTCGCATCCGAGATCACAAAAAAGAGCGGTTCACCCGGACCCTCATCGATCGGGAATAATTCATAGGTGCGGCCCTCGCGCGTAAACACCGCCTTACCCGGCACCGGCGCCGGCGCGATTTGCCCGAGCATATTTGTAATCGGCACCTGTCGCGGTTCGGCAAATGGCACCCACTGCGCCTCCATCCGCCAGCTCGCATCGAACGGAAAATAGTCGAGCCCGACAAAGTCCCGCCGCCGCTCCGATGCACGGTCCTTCACGCGCAGGCCGAGCTTGTCGCCCCGCTTGATCACAAAAAAACTGACGGTGCCCGCCGCCACGAGCGTTGGTTGCGCGTTGCCGTAGCTCAGTTCGCCCGTCCGCACCGCTTGGCCTTGGATCGTCGCGGTCACCTCGTCCGCGAGTTGCACCGTCACCCGACCATCCGGCCCGAGCGTCACGCGCCCAAAATGCGCCGGCCCCGCGGCGAACCGCAGGGTGTTGTCCGGGGCAGAGCCCACGGTATTTTCACCCAGACTCAACCAATGCAGCCCGATCAACGTGAGCCAACCGTCGGCCGCGGTGAGGCGTTGCACGCGCTCCGCGCGGGCTTTTTCTAATTCGTTCGAGGATACTTCCATCCCGCTGGCACGCGCGACCAAGCAGGCGAAGAGCAAAAGAGTCAAAAGGCGCATCAGCCGCAATGCCGCCCAATCCCCGCGCGCCGTCAACATTTCAACCGGAACGCCTCCCGCACCAGCGCCACGATCTCAAACCAGCGCAAGCACGCCCAACTGCTTCGCAATCACGAGCGGCGCAGAGGTCGACAGCATCACACCATCGGCCTTCAAGCGGATCGTCGGGCGTGTCCGCCGTTCGCACTAAAATCACTTAATTTTTCGGCGGCTTAGTCGACTCGACTACCGTCGGCGTGCCGACCGTCACTGTGCCCTCGGGCAACGGCTTAAAGACGCTCACCTCAGGCTCCTCCATCGCCTTGTCAAAATAGGGCGAGCCCGCTGCGAGCATGTCTTTGAAAATCACGTTGAGATCGCGATGGTCAGGATCGTCGACGTTCATCATCGCGACCCACATGACCCGCGGTTTTTCCTGCGGGCTCGAGGGATATTTCCAAGCCTTAACCTCTATAAAGAGTTTTTCGTAGGACGCCTTCTGGATCTTCTGCTCCACAAATGCGGTTTTCTCCCGCATGATCTGTTTCAACGCATCGACGCCGAGCGTAACGCTCGGCGCATCACCCTGAATGTCATGGATCATTGAGGCGCCGCCTAGATAGGGATTCGGCAGCATTCCCCGCCCATACTCCGCCGTGATAACGATCTCCGGCTTTTGCTTAGGCAGCACCCGCTGAAATCCCCGTAAGTCCAACTGATGCGCCACCTCGCGAGCGATCATCTCAGCGTCAACCGGCTTCACCAGCTTCTCCTGATTAGGTCGCAACTGCACCTGCAGGATCGCGTAGAGTCGTGGCCGCGGCGCGAGCGGCTGACCTTTTACCTTCTTTTCAAATTTCGCCTGAGGCTCGACCTCCGTGCGGACCCCTACATCAAGCTCGCCGCTGTTTTGCTGCGCTAGCAGACTCGGACCCATCAGCGCGTTCATAGCAAAAATGACGGCTCCAGCCCTAGACCGGAAAAAATGCTTAGCGCTTATCATGTAATAAGTAAGTCAGCATTCAGCCCAAAATCTATCCCATTTCGCGCTATCTAAAAAAACTCCACCCGCGGCGTGATAAATCATCCTCGCTTACGATCCGTTACGCCGCGGCGCTCGTCTTACCGCCACCACCCTAAACATCCCATGCGTCTCATTCTCGCCGCCCTCCTCTCTTTCACGCTCATCCACCACGCCGCCGCCCAAAATGCCGCACCCCTTTCAGCTAGTGTGGAGGCCCGCGCCAAATCCGATCTCGAGGCCGATAAAAAATCCTACGGCTGGGCCGAATCGCTCGCGCTCAACGACCCCGCTAAAACCGCCCGCGTCGCCACAGTGATTAGCACCCACCTCCGCACCATCCGCGACTGGCACAACGCGCACCCGCCCTCGACCGTACCCGCCGGCATCAACCCAGTCACCGGTCTGCCCCTCAGCGAACTCGAACGCCAAGTCATCGCCAATTCTGCCCAGCCCAAATCTAATCACGTCGATCTCATGACCGGCCTGCGCCGCGAGCTCACCGAAACCCAAGTCGAAGCCGTTCTCGATAAATACACCGTCGGCAAAGTCGCCTTCACTATGAAAGGCTACCAAGCCATCGTCCCCGACCTCACCGCCGCCGAAGCCGCCACGATCCTCGGCTACCTCAAGGAAGCCCGCGAGCGAGCGATCGACTTCAAAAATATGAATCAGATCTCCGTGATTTTTGAGATCTACAAAACCAAGTCCGAACAATTTCTCATCAGCAATGGCCGTAACTGGCGCGCGCTGTATAAATCCTACACCGACAGTCTCAAAGCCAAAAAAACCGCTGATTCCGCCGCTAAGGCTGCCGCCACGCCGCGCTGAGGCGCCGCAACCAAGACCCGCGCGCACCGACGCACTCGCGGCCGAATAAACTTACCCGTCAGAATCCTCGCTTACTTCTCCGAAGCCGCCGGCCACGCGTAAGGCTTACCTTATGGCGGAAGCGCTCGGCTCTATCCTTGAGCCTGCTCCATCTGCAAGCCGCCGCTCTTCAGGGCGCGGTATGGGACTCCTCATAGAGGCCCCGGTTCAAATCGCCTCCGATTCCACCACGCGCACCCCCGACTGCGCCGTCCGCACCGCGGCCAGTAAACTCGCCGCGATACGTTCTGCTGGAGCGATCCGATACCGCCGCGGCAGCGCCGGCGCGAAGAGCGCAAATACCTTTAACCCGAGCGCCTCGACCCAACGTTGATTCTCGCGTTTGCCACCGATTAATGAGGGCCGCACGAACGTCAGCGACGCAAAACCTTCCGCCGCCAAGTCGCGCTCGGTTTCACCCTTCGTGCGCAGATAAAAATTACCCGAGCTCACCTTCGCTCCGAGCGAAGAGGTAAGCGCAAACACCTCCGTCCCGTGCGCCCGCGCCCGCCGCGCCACCGCCAGCACATAATCATGATCAACCTTACCAAACGCCGCCCGCGAACCCGCTTGGCGCATCGTCGTTCCGAGCGTGCAGATCACCGCATCCACATTCCACCACGGTGCATCCGTCGGCAGCGCGTCGAAATCCACCACCTGATTTTCCAAGCGCAGATGCCGCAGCTCAAGCGGCCGGCGCGTCAAAGCCACCACCCGCTCGATCGTCCGGTCAGCGAGCGCTTGCCGCACCACCTCGAGCCCCACCAAACCCGTAGCCCCGACAAGCAAAAGTGTTTTCATCAATCCACTCGAACACAAAACCCCGCACCCGCCAACTCCCGCAAACTCAGCTTAGTCAATATACTTAAAAAAACCCGACCGACCGAGGGAACTACCCGCAGCTTATCGCCGTCTCAATGAACGCCATGAAACCCTCACTTCCGATCCTCGGCTTACTTTGTGTCGCCACGTTTCTCACCGGCTGCGTCGGGGTCGGACCCAACACCCAACAAGGCGCCGTCGGCGGCGCGGCCGTGGGAGCCTTAGCCGGCGCCATCATCGGCAACAACAGCGGTCACCGCAACGCGGCGAGTGGAGCGGTTATCGGCGGCATCGCCGGCGCCGCTCTGGGCGGTACAATTGGCAACAGCCTCGATCACCAACACGGCACGCTTTACACCTCGGAAAAACAAGCGACCACCCAAGTCATCGTCGCGCAACCGCCCACGACACCCCCTCCTCCCGCCCGCGTAAACAGGCCCCGGCCGACCGGCCGCACTGCCATCTGGGTCGAGGGCCATTGGCTCTACGATGGACGCGGCGCCTATGTCTGGATTCCCGGCTCTTGGACCACACCGCCACCACGTTTTCGTTACTACGTCGCCCCGCACTGGAGTCGGCACCATCGCGGCTATGTTTACGTGCAGGGGTATTGGCGTTGAGCGCATCGGGTCTCCTGAGGAGTTTGAACCCCGCCGGATCCGGTCGCAGCAACATTGTCTATCCGTTACGGTCTAGGTTAGCGTTCACCCTTAATCTCAATGAACCCCCACCCTGCCTTTTTGCCGTTCTGCCTCGCGTTCGTCGCGCTCGCGCTTCCCACCATTATTCACGCGCAAACCGGCACGCCCACGCTGCCGCCCGCCTCCGCCACCACCAGCAACCCCACCGCGCCGCGACTCGAGTCCGCCCAACTCGAGACGTTGCTCGGCCCCGTCGCCCTTTATCCCGACGCTCTCATCGCGCTCATTTTACCCGCCGCGACCGAACCCTCCGACATCGTCCTCTCCGCCCGTTTTCTCGCGGCCAATGCCAGTTCGCTCCCGCTCGAAAACCAACCTTGGGATGAAAGCGTCCGCAGCCTCGCGCGTTATCCGGACATCATCAAGTGGCTCGACGAAAACCTCGCTTGGACTAAGCAGCTCGGCGAGGCCTTCCTCGCCCAACCCGCGGAGGTCATGCAAGCCATCCAGCGTCTGCGCAGCCGCGCCCGCGCCGCCGGTACGCTCATCGACACGGTCGAACAAAAAATCGTAACCGAAGGGGAAATCATCCTAATCGAGCCCGCTCAACCCGCAGTCATCTACGTGCCCCGCTACGATCCCGAGATCGTCTACGTCACGCGCTCGCCCGGTTGGAACGCGCCCTATCTATCCTTCGGCCTCGGCTTCGCGACCGGCGCGTGGCTCAACTACGATTGCGACTGGTCCGGCCGCACCATCTGGATCGGCAACTGGCGGCAACGCCCCCACTCCACTTGGGTTCGACCCGCTTTCCCCAACCGCCCCCTCCATCCCGGTGCCACGCTCGTCATCGCCCAACCCTGGCGCGCACCCGCGCATCGCTACCATGCCCCGCGCATGATCTCCGGACCGCGCCCTCAACCCGTCGTGATCTACCCGCGCCCCATGCGGGGTGCCCCCGAGCGCCCGTCCAGCAACACCCGCCCGCATCTATACGAACCCGAGCCCCAACCTCGTCCACGCCTCCGCAGTGAAAACCCCTCCCCACGCTCTTCGCCTGCGCCAGTGACCGCGCCCACCACTAAGCCGGCCCCACTTCCCGCCGGCACGACGTCAACCGTCACCCAGCCGCCGCCCACCCGAGTCAGGACTAACCCCAACGAAACCCGCCGCGAACGCCCCGCCTCCACGCCCGCAACGACTCGACCCGAAACCCCGCGCAACGACACCCCGCGCTCTGATACGACTCGCCCCACGCGAACACCGGAAACTCCGCGACCTACTCGCCCCGCCGACGAGCGCCGCGACTCCCGCCCGCGCGAACGCGACGCCCGCCCCACCACCACCCCTGCGACGCCGGCCGGCACCTTCAAACCCGCCGTCGAACCCACGACCGAAACGACGCCGCGTTAAAACACCCGCGCCTCACGCCGGCCCAACTCCGGCGTTGCCACCCGCGCCCCCATCGCGCGCATCCTTTCAGCGCGATGTTGCGCCAACAGATTAATCCCGGTCTTGAGCTCCGTCTGCTCCAGCCCACCGACGCCCCCGCGCTCTTCGCCCTCGTCGAGACCAACCGCCAAACCCTCCGCACGTGGCTGCCTTGGGTCGATGCCACGACTAAACTCGCTCACTCTCAGAAATTCATCGCGGAGGCCTTGCGCGACCGCGAAAAGACCCGCGCCTACGCCGCCGGCATCTGGTCATCCGGGCAGTTGGTCGGCGTCATCTGGCACAACCGCATCGACTGGGCCAACCGTGTGGCTTTTCCCGCCTACTGGCTCGTCCCCTCTGCCGAGGGCCGCGGCATCATGACCGCCGCCTGCCAAGCCGTGATCGCACACGCTTTCACCCAACTCAAAGTCGACCGCGTCATCGTCGCCGTCGCCACCGAAAATCACCGCGCCGCCGCTTTAGTAAAACGTCTCGGCTTCACGCCTATCAGTACGCTCAAAAAAGCTGAGTGGCTCTACGATCACTTCGTCGATCATCATATCTACCAATTGCTCAATCCAAACCACCCCACCCGCCCGTTATGAAAATCGCCCCCACTGCCAGCCTCTGTGCCGCGCTCACCGCGATTCTGTTTAATTTCCAAGCCTCCCCAGCCCGCGCGGAGATCGGCCTCGGCGCAAAACCCCTCGCCGGCGCCGAGGTCCTCATCGACGGCACTCGCGCCACGCTAGACGACAAATGGACGTACTGGACGGGTCCGCGCTTCGCCTCCGCCCTGCCCATCAAATGGCAGATCGTCCCTGATCCCGTCGTCCCCGGCACCACCGTGCTCATGACCGATGACCGCGCCGCCGACGGCGGGAAATACGGCGCTGCCGATATCGTCACCAAAAAACCGTACCGCGA
>CAMDRP010000122.1 GCA_945906965.1 Opitutus sp. GAS368
ATGCCGCCGGTGTCGCGGAACGCGTAAGGTTGGCCGAGGGCTTCGGGAATGACTAAAATGTCGGAAAATAAAATTGCGGCATCGAGGTCGAAGCGGCGCAGCGGTTGCAAGGTTACTTCCATGGCGAGCGCCGGCGTGCGCACCATTTCGAGGAAAGAGGATTTCGCTTTGAGCGCGCGGTACTCGGGTAAATAGCGGCCGGCTTGGCGCATGACCCAGAGGGGTGGGCGCTCGAGGGTTTGGCAGGCGCAGGCGGCGAGGAAACGTTCGCGAGAATTCATGGTGCAACAGAGGATTCGAGCGCGGCGATTTCCGCGGTTGTGAGGTTGGCCCAATCACGCGGTTGCAGAAAGATTTCGTGCAGACGCGCTTCAGCGGTGCCGGGCGCGGGCGTGTGGGCGTAGTCCCAGCGCACGAGGGGAGGCAGCGACATCAAAATGGATTCGGTGCGTCCGCCGCTTTGGAGGCCGAAGTGGGTGCCGCGGTCCCAGACGAGATTAAATTCAACGTAACGTCCGCGCCGGTAGAGTTGCCACTGACGCTCGGCCTCGGTCGTAGGTGTGGCTTTGCGGCGAGCTACAATGGGGAGATACGCGGGCATGAAAGCGTCGCCCACAGCGCGGGTGAGGGCGAAACTTTGGTCAAAACCGAGTTCACTAAAATCATCGTAAAATAGGCCGCCGACGCCGCGGGGTTCAGCGCGGTGCTTAAGGAAAAAATAATCGTCACAGGTCTTTTTGAAACGCTCATGCAACTGAGCTCCGAATGGCGCGACGGCGTCTCGGGCCGTGCGGTGCCAGTGGACGGAGTCGGTCACGTTGCCAAAGTAAGGAGTGAGATCGAAGCCCCCACCAAACCACCAAATGGGCGCGGCGTTTTTGTCCTGGGCGAGGAAGAAGCGAACGTTGGCGTGGCTCGTCGGCACGTGGGGATTGCGTGGATGAATCACGAGCGAAACTCCGAGCGCTTCCCAGACGCGGCCGGCGAGTTCGGGACGGTGTACGGTCGCGGAGGGCGGGAGTTGGTGGCCGTGGACATGCGAGAACGCTACGCCGGCTTTTTCGAAAACGGCGCCCTCGGCAAGGATGCGAGTGCGGCCGCCACCGCCCTCAGGACGCGTCCACAAATCTTCGCGGAAGTGCGCGCTGCCGTCTTCGATGCTGAGGGCCGCGCAAATACGCTCCTGTAAATCGAGGAGGTAAGTTTTTACGGCGACGAGGTCGGGGGTCATAGCGTGGGTGGAACTGACTACGCAGGAAAAGACGCCGAGTAAACTATTTCGCGGAAATTTTGATGAAATGATCGCGTTAAACCGGGTGGGGGCTTGACGACTTTGTTATGGTTCACGTTCGACACGCTGGCGCCTCCCGTGCTGGCTGACGAACTCGACATGCAATCACCTGTGCTCACGACCATCGCCATCACCGGATTCACCGTGGCGTTTTTCCATGCTGCGATTCCGACGCATTGGTTACCCTTTGTGCTCGTAGCGCGGGCGCGGAATTGGAGCCGGTGGAAGACGCTCGCGGTGACCGTGTTCGCCGGGCTCGGGCACGTGGCTTTGACGAGTCTGCTTGGGCTTGGCATCGCGTGGTTTGGTTTCCAGTTAGACGAACACGCCGGTGAGCTTTTTACTTGGATCGTGGGTGGATTGTTGATCGCGATCGGCTTGTTTTATTTTTGGCAACAATTTCGCGGCAGTGGCGTGCGACATCATCACTTGCTGGGTGGGCAGCATCGCCCGAGTGCGCATTGCGGGCACGGGCATGAACATGAAAACAGCCACTGGGACGTCGAATTGAAAGAAAGTCCGTTGGCCTCTAACAAAGCGGGCGATTGGGCGGCGATCAGCGGCCTGTTCGTGATGCTCACGCTTTCGCCGTGCGAGGGGTTTTTGCCGGTTTATCTCTCAGGCGTGCAGTTTGGCTGGCACGGTTTTTTCGTTCTCAGCGGAATTCTGGCGCTGGCAACCTTGCTCGGGATGCTGCTGTTCACGTGGCTGACATTACTGGGACTCGAGCGTTTTGAGGTGAAACAATTCGAGCGCTACGAGGCGGCCATGCTGGGGGCGATCTTTACCGTGCTGGGGGTGCTAATGCTCGTGTTGAAACACGAGCATTGAGCGTCGGCTGCGTTTTTATTTTCGCGCCGGCGGCAGTGAGAATTTGATCACGGGCTCGTTGGGCGCGACGGATTTTTTTTCCGCCGTAGAAAGAGGCGCGGCACTTAAATTGGACCCCTGGGTGCTGGCGGCGGTACTGGGCGCGGCGACGAAGGGCGCAGAGCTGGAAGGGATAGCCGCGAAGCCTTTTTCAATCAGATCGGCGGTTTTGAGGTCACGCGAATGACCTTTGTCGATTTCACCGTTTTTGCCGAATGAACCCATGATTACGACAATGACGCGTTTGCCATTGCGGATTGCCGTCGCGCTAAGGCAGTAGCCCGCGCCCACGGTGTAGCCAGTTTTCAGGCCGTCGACACCGTTCACTTTGCCGAGGAGTTTGTTGTGGTTTTCCATGTGTTGCGGGCCACCGGGACGGGAGGAGCCGAAGTCGCGTTTGCGGACGGAGGTGTAGGTGAGGACATCGGTTTTCTTCAGCAGGTACGTGCACAGAAGAGCGAAATCACGTGGCGTGGAAAGATCCCCTTCGGCTATGCGACGGCTGGAAGGTGGAAGACCGTGCGGCGAGCGGAACGTGGTATGAGTCATGCCGATAGCGCGGGCTTTGGCATTCATCAATTCGATGAAGCTCGCGACGGAGCCTGTGGAAGCGCGGGCGAGGGCGTGGGCGGCGTCGTTCGCTGACTGGATCATCATGGCGTAGATTAATTCTTCGACGGAAAAGACTTCTTTTTCTTTAAGGAAAACTTGGGTGCCGCCCATTTTCGCGTCCGCAGCGTCAACGGTGACGGGGGTGCTGAGTGTAAGGGTTTTATCGGCGAGTTTGTCGAAGAGTACTGCGAACGTCATGAGCTTGGTCATGCTCGCGGGCGGGGTGACGACGTCGGGGTTGTTTTCAAACAGGGTTTTACCGGTAGCGGCGTCGATGACGATGGCGCCTTTGTACGAGCCTAGGTCGCTGGCCTCAGGCCGGGTTGGTTTGGCGCGGGTGGCGGCAGAGAGCGGCGCGACTAGGGCAACGGTGATAAGGACGAGACGCGGAAAAATCATGGTGCTAGCGAGAAAGATTATACGGGCTGGGCGAGAGTAAAAGGGCGGAACGCAAAATGAAATTAAGTGAGCGCTTCGCCCCCATGGACTTTATCTGCTTCGCGGCTCCAGCGGTAAAGGAGCGGGCCTTTGGCGCGGTCGAGTTGTTTGTAGAGCGCGGGGTCGGAACGCTTGAGAAGTTCGAGTTCTTCAAGGCCGCTAGCGTCACAATTGAGGAAACGAGCGTAGGGCTTGAAGTGTTCTGGGCGGCCGATGATGCGCGAGAGTTCGGCCGGCGCGGGCGGCGCGGGGATGCGGTCGAGGGCGAAGAAGGCATACGGGAGGCTACGGAGGTCGATACCGGCGCGTTGACCAAATTTAACCCAATCGGGGGTGGCGAAAATTTCGGAAGGCGGCGGTGCGAAGAAGTGGCACCAATCTCGCGTATGTTCAGTGAGAAACATGCCGCAGGCGCCGGCGTGCGTACACGGCGCGATCACGTTGAACGTGGCACGAAGGGTTTCGCGGATGGAGCCGAGTTGGCGGCTGACGTCGTGGGTGCCTGGTTCGACCCAGAGTACCGCGGAGGCGCGTGCGATCAATCCATCGAGTTGGGCGCGGGCGGTCGAATTGAGTTCGTTGAGGACATGGCTGATAACGAGCAGACCGATGGGGACCTCGCCTTGCAGCATTTCGGGCGGCGCTGGCGCGACGTTGAGCTGCGGAAATTCGGCCTGAGCGGCGGCGAGCGCGAAATCAACAGCGAGCGGCGAATGATCCCACACGTGGAGTTGGGTGAAGTGCTCGGTGCCACCGTAAGCGGCGAGTACGCGCCGAGCGGCCACGCCGCTACCGCAACCCCAGTCGAGGACGGTGCGGGCGCACGGGCGCCAGTGGCGCAGACGGAGTTCGGCGAGGACGGCGTCCCATTTCCAGCCGATGCGGGCGCCGTAGGTGAAATCGTAGCTGGCGAGATCGGAAGGGCTTTGCCAATAGGGGCCAGCGGCGGCGGAGCCGGAGAGAAATCCGGCGCGCAAGCGATCTAGGGCGTGCCAGTCGAGTTGGGACCAAGTCATGAAAATGAACGGAGCGTTACTCGCGGCGGGGGTTGTACCAGGATTGGCCCGCAACGAGGATTACACGTCGAGGTTGGGTTTCTCCTCGAGAGATAATCTCGATTTCGAGCATGGCACCGGGGCGCCGATCAATGAGTAGTTTGCCCAGTTCGCTCTGGCGACTGATCATGCCTTTGAAGGTCGTGATGGCGCGATCATCGAGGGAGAGGATTTCATCGCCTTCTTTAACGCCGGCGTACTCGGTGCTTGAATTTGGCGGGACTTCGGTGACGACAAGGTGGGCGACGCTGTCGTTTTGGGGATTACGCGTGACGCGTAGGCTGATCGGAAAGCTGGTGATGGCGTCTTCATGGACGCGAAATGGTTGGAGGGCGACAGCTCCAGCAGGAGCAGGTTTGGCTTTTCTCAGCGCTAGGAACGGGGAAGCCGTGGTGGTGTTGGGTGGAGTGACTTCAAGAAAAGCCCAGAAATCGCGGTCGTCGGCGTAAATAAAAAGAGAGCAACGAATGCTGGCTCCTTCGCTCACGCATTCGAAGTTTTGGGTTAAGCCCTCATGATCTAGGTGTTTTTCGGTGTTTGTAGTGAGGTGGCTGATGGGCAGGACGATGATTTCGCCGCGAATGAGATCGGCAAATTCGGCGAGGGTGCGCGGCACGCCGAGCGGCGCGGTGTAGTTGAAAACGAGCAGGCGTGCGGGTCCGTTTTGCGGGGCAATGCGGCCAACGAGCCGAATGCCTTGGTTGAGTTCACGTTCGCTCGGTGCTAGCCGCCATAGGCCTTTTGGGTCATCGATGGTGAAGGGCAGTAAAGTCGTCTGAGCGACGAGCGGGCCCTGGAGCAGCGCTAGAAAAATACCCCAAAGTGAGAGACGAAGCGACGACATGGCAGACTGGAATCAGAGCGGAAAATCGAGTTGCGTGGCGAGACGTTGGTGCTCGACGCCGTAGAAAGCGGCGAAGGCACGAATGCGTTGGGCGCGGGCATCGTCGGTTTGACCACGGGGCGAGGTGCGTTGGCCAACGATCAAGAGGTTTTTCGCGGTGTGCTCGGTGGAGATGAATTCGAAGACTTTGGTTTTGTAACCGGCCCATTCGAGGAGTTGGGCGCGGAGGGCGTCGGTGACGAATTCGGCATGGCGTTCTTGAAAGATGCCGTGGCGCAGGGCATCGGCCAGAACCGTTGGGGCGGTGAGTTGGGCACGGATCTCTTTTTGGCAACAGGGAGAAACGACGAGCAGGCGTGCGCCGGCGGAGATGCCTTGAGCGAGGGCGTCGTCGGTGGCGGTATCGCAGGCGTGGAGGGCGATGAGGACGTCGCAGGCGGCGACGGGGGTTTCATTGATTGCGCCGGGTATAAACGTGAGGTGATCGCTGAAATTGTGGGTGGCGGCGGTCCGGTTGCAAAATTCGACGAGTTCGGCGCGCGCCTCGATGCCGGTGACGTGGGCGCGTGGCGCTAGGAGCGCGGCGAGGGCGAAGGTCAGATACCCTTTGCCGGAGCCCATGTCGATGATGCGGAGGGGTTGGTTCGGCGTCGTACGGTTTTCCGCTGAGAAGTTTTCGGTTAAAAGATGCGAGAGGAGTTCTGAAAATTTTTGAATCTGACGGAATTTATCCGCCATGCCTTCGCGGGGTTGGCCGCGCTCATTCGTGACACCTAGGCTACGGAGCCACGCGGCAGTAGCGGGAATGAGGTGGTGTTTGGGTTGGTCGTGCGTGGCCGGGGCTGCTGCGTAGGAAACGTCGGAAATCGGTGCAGCGGCGACGGTTTTTACGCGTAGGTGGGCCGTGTTGTCGGGCCGGGTCTCGAGTTGCGCCGTTGAGGTGGCGGTAAACAGATGGGCGTCCAGAAACGTGGGGCCGATCAAGGTTTCGATTTGGGCGACGGCTTCGGCGGTGGGGAAGTTTTTGGTGACGTCGCGGGTGGCGTGGCGCCAGACGAAGGTGAGGTGCGGTCCGCTTTTAAGCGCGATGGGACGAACGAAGACGTTTTGCAGCGCGGGGTCAGCGGCGGGTTGCCGGGGTTTGCCGAGGGTGAGTTTTTCGAAGGTGCCGCGGGTGATGTTTTCGGCGAGTAGCGCGATAAATCGGGCGCGAGGGGCTGGCGTGGTGGGCGGCATGGACATCCACGATGGACTAAGAATCGAGTTTGGCGAGGGCGTCGGCCGCGCGTTTGAGCTTGGGATCTAGTTGTAGGGCGGTGGTGAAGGCGGCGCGCGCGGCGGTCTTGTCGTTGAGTTTGAGGTGAAGTGTGCCGATGCGATAATGGATAAGGGAGTGGGCGGCTTGGCCAAAGGGTGGCTCGAGTTGGAGGCAGCGTTGGAGGGCGGAAAGACCGCGATCAAGTTTAGCGCCGCTGGCGACGCTCAGGCGGCCGAGTTCGGCGAGGGCGGGATAAAAATCAGGGTTTTGCTCGAGGGATTTTTCGCAGATGCCGATGGCCTCATCGTATTTCTTTTCGCTGGTTTTGATCATCACGTTAGCAAAGAGCCCGCGCGTGGGATTGCGTTGGGCAATGGCCTCGGCTTGCTCTTTGGCTTTGGTACGGCTGCCGATGGGCCAAGGGGCGCTTGCGTAAAACTGAAGTAGAGCTTCGCGGGCATCGAGGTTGTCAGGCTCAAGTTCGATAGCGCGGATAATGGCGTCGCGGCCGCGAGTGGCGCCGGAGACAGAGCGCGTTTTACCTGCCGCCTGCATCGAGCTGATGCCGAATAAGGTAAGATAGGTGGCGTTCTTGGGGGCGAGTTCGGCGGCTTTGGCGAGCCAGGGTAAGGCGTCTTCGATCGCGCGGTCGTCGGCGCGTTGGCGCAAGGTCAGACCGAGGTAATGACAAGCGGCGGCGTTGGTCGGTTCGCTTGCGGTGATTTTCTCAAGGGCGAGTCGGGCCTCGGGATATCGTTTTTGTTGGTAGAGCGCGAGGGCGTCTTCGAACGCGCCGGCATGGGCGCGAAAGGGCACTAGTAACAAAAGGAGCGTGACGATGGAGACGCGGAGGCGAAGGTGCATCGTCTCAAGGACTGTGCGCGCAAAAAAAAGTTTCAAGCGCGCGTTGCGACGCGGTATTTATTCGTAACGCAGGGCGTCGATCGGATCGAGTTGAGCGGCTTTGCGGGCGGGGTAGAAACCGAAGAACATACCGACGGCGGCGCTGAAGACGAAAGCGATCACGACCGAGGCGGTGGAAACAAGTACGGGCCAGCCGTTAAGGTGTGAAACGAGTTGGGACGAGCCGATGCCGATGAGAATGCCGATCACGCCGCCGAGTGAGCTGAGGATGGTGGCCTCGATGAGGAACTGCATGAGTACGTCGCTACCATGGGCACCGATGGCGAGACGGATGCCGATCTCGCGGGTGCGTTCGGTGACGGATACGAGCATGATATTCATGATGCCGATGCCGCCGACCAAAAGGGAAACGCTGGCGATGGCGGCGAGGAGCAGAGTCATCGTTTGAGTCGTGGCGGTGGCCGTCTGGGCGAGCTCGACTTGGTTGCGGACGGTGAAATCGGGTTCGCGGCCTTTGCGGCGTTGGGTGAGAACTTCGGTGATGTCTTTTTGAACTTTATCGATGACGTCGGCGCTGGCGGCTTGGATGAGAATGGAGCTGATGTTGGTGCGGCGGGAGAGACGTTTCATGTGGCTGGTGTAGGGCACGAGCACGGCGTCGTCCTGGTCTTGGCCGAAAAGGTTGAAGCCTTTGGCGTCGAGCACGCCCAAGATTTTGAAGGGAATGTTGCGTATGCGCAGGGTCTGGCCGACGGGATCGCTATTGGCGAAGAGTTGATCGGCGACGGTTTTGCCGATAACGCACACTTTGGCTACCGAGCGGACATCTTGTTCAGAGAACATCGAGCCACTGGCGATTTTCCAAGAGCGGATTTCAGGGTAGTCGGGCGATTCGCCGTTGACGGAGGTGTTCCAGTTAAGGCCGTTGGCGAGGACTTGGTTGCGATCGCGGACTTCGGGGCTGACACCGACGATGCCGGTGACTTCGCGTTCGATGGCTTCGGCGTCTTCGACGGTGAGCGTGGGTGCGCTGCCCCAGCCACCGCGCATGCCGCCGGAGCTCATGCT
>CAMDRP010000123.1 GCA_945906965.1 Opitutus sp. GAS368
GCGCGTCGCGGCGCTGGGTGGGTCAGAGTTGGCGGCGGCGGGCGCGCAGCTCTTGTTTGATCTTACGGCCTCCTCGGTCGTGGGTCTCGTTGAGGTTTTAAAAAACTATTCGTTTTTCAAAACACTGATGGAGGAGACGCTGCGTTGGATCAGTGCTTACGCGCCGCGCGCGGTACTGTTCGTCGATTATCCTGGCATGAATTTGCGGCTCGCGGCCGCACTGCGGGAACGCGGGCTTTCCGTTAAAGGTGGCGGCGTAATCAAGACGCTCTTTTACATCTCGCCGCAAATTTGGGCGTGGAAAGCGAAACGGCGTTTTACGATGGCGCGCGATCTTGATGCATTGGCGGTGATTTTCCCCTTCGAAGTCGACTGTTATGCGGACACCGCGCTGCCGGTTGAATTTGTGGGGCATCCGTTTCTCGCGCCGGATTACGCGGCGCCGGTAAGCTACGATCCGGCGGGCCCGGTGCTTTTGCTACCGGGTAGTCGCAAGCAAGCGGTGGCGCGCATTTTCCCGGTCTTGCTGGCGGGCTACGCGGAATTTTTGCGCGGCGGCTCGGGCCGTCCCGCGAAGGTGCTTTATCCGAGCGAGGATATCTTGAATGTACTTCGCGCGTCGCGTCCGTCGGCGCAGTTGCAGTTAGTACCCACGGGTACGCCGGTCGCGGCGTCGGCGGTGCTCACCTCGAGTGGCACGATGTCGATGCATTGCGCGCTCGCGGGAATTCCGGGAGCGATCGCTTATCGGGCGAATGTTTTAACGTACCTGCTCGGACGGATGCTCGTGAAAATCAAATATCTCGGCATCGCGAATCTGCTGCTGAACGAACCAATGTACCCTGAATTTATTCAAGGCGCGGCGACGCCGCAGGCCTTGGCTGAGCAGATTGCCGCAGGCTTAAACGATCCGGCTCGTCGGGCTCAAACGATGGAGCGCGCGGCACGTTTACGAGTCTTGTTGAGTCGCCCGACGGGCGGCACCGCGGCGGCGTGGTTGCACCGCCAACTGGGCGGAGATTGAGCGCGCTCAAGCCGGCGAAACGGCGGGTTTTCCAGCGGCGGGTGTGGGCGCCTGAGGAGCGCCTTGGGCCGAGACTTGTTGCCAGAGCGCGGCGGATTTTTCCGTGAGCATGGCGCGGGCGCGTTCGACTTCGGCGAGACGAGCGACGCGATGGGATTCGGCGATTTTAGCGAGGTCGTCTAGGTTATAGAGAAAGACGTTTTCGAGATCGGCGACGCCAGCTTCGATGTCGCGAGGTAATGCGAGATCGATGAAGAAAAGTGGTCTTGCGGGACGTTTTTTGAGAGCAGCGGCGGCGGCAACGACTGAGATCACCGTTTCGGGCGCGGCAGTAGAACCGACTACGACATCGAATTCGGCGAGGCGCGCTTCGCGTTGGTCGAAGGGTAGGGCGCTCGCGCCAAACGTGGTGGCGAGTTCCATCGCGCGCTCGAGATTACGACTGGCAACGGTGAGTGAAGCAGCCCCGCGGCTTTGAAAAGCTTTGGCGGTTTTCTCACCGATATCACCGGCGCCGAGCAGTAAAATGCGCGTGGCCTTGAGGTCGCCGAAAATATTTTGGGCGAGATCCACGGCGACATTGGCAATACTGACTTGGCCGACCGTGATCGCGGTCTGCGTGCGCACGTATTTGGCGGCCTGAAATGTTTTTTGAAAAACGCGATTGAGGACGGGACCGGTGGATTGGCGGGTTTGGGCGGTTGCGTACGCGGCTTTAACTTGGCCGAAAATTTCCGTCTCACCGAGCATCTGCGAGTCGAGGCCGGTGGCCACCTCGAAGAGATGTTGGATCGCGTCGCGGCCGTTGAGACTCAGGCGGAAGGTCGCGAATTCTGCGGGCGAGAAACATTGGCGCGCGCAGTACACGGCTTCGAGGCGAGCGAGGGTTTCGGGCGTATCGGCGACGCCGTAAAATTCGACGCGGTTGCAGGTGCTAAGAATGGTCAATTCGCGCAGGCCGACGATGCTGGCGAGCTCAGTTTGCAGCGCCGCGGATGCCTCAGCATCAAGGGCGAGCTTCTCGCGCGCGGCGAGCGGAGCGCGCTGGTGGGTCGCGCCAAGGAGGAAAAATCCGGGACCGCTCATGGACGGGCCGGAGGGTTGACCGGAGCGGACGGGATGGTGACGGCTTGGCGGCTGGAATCGATTGGCCACAGCGAAAGCAGCGCGGCAGCGAAGAGCAGGAGACCGGTCCAAGCGAAACGTTTGGCGAGGAGACGTCCACGCAAGCGCAGGATGAGCGCGATGCTGGCGGCGAGCCACACGGCGACGGTGACGAGGAGTTTACCCAAGCTCGCACTGGCGGGATCGCGCAGCCAGTAGTTGGCGCCGACGGCGAGCGAGGCGGCGAGTAAAACCACGCCTGTTGAAAGGAGGCGCAGACCGATTTGGTCGAGATCGACCATCGAAGGGAGAAATGAAAAGAGTCCGCCTAAGTTTTTAGATTTCAGGGAGAAATGCCGCAGTAGCAGCATGAGTGAGGTCAGCGCAAGCAGGGCGAACACCCCGTAGCTAAAGAGCGCGAGAGCGGCGTGGAGTTCGATCCAGGGATTGTGGCCGAACAAGCGCAGACGGCGGCCGCTGTCCCATGCGGGGATGGCGAGCGATAGGAGGGTGAGTGAGGCGGCGAGGCTGGCCGTGAAATAACCGAGTACGCTCGAGCGAAACGCTACGCCGATCACCAGATAGAGCGAAATCGCGGACCACGCGGTGAATTGAAACAGTTCAAACGTATTGCCCAATGGACAGCCCCCGACGGCTTTTCCGCGGAGGCCGAGGCCGGCGAGTTGGAGACCGTAGCCGACGGCGATGAGCGCGTAGACTAACACGCCAGACGGACGGCCGCGACGCACGAGCGACCACGTGCCTAGCAGGAAACCCGCGAAATAAAAACCAGCGGAGAGCCAGAGCCACTGGCGATCGTTGAGGGCGGCGAGCATGGTTTTTTGACGCTAGCCCGAGCAGAGGACGTAGCAAGTGTGGTGATTATTTATGAAATGGTCTGCTTTACCGTGCTTTCTTTGAGGTTATCATTGGGGTTTATTTGTGCTTTCTTGCCGCGCCGAATTATGGTGTAATTTTCCCTCTTCCGGTCAGGTGCTCTCGTTCGCGCCGCCCCTGCGCCAGACCCCACGGCTCACGGCGCAACGAGCACGGAATACTTGCCGTAAGTTCGGCTCAGATCTCGGTCGAGGGTGGCAAGTGTTCCTTGGTTAAACATGGCCACGCTCGCAAGGTAGCTGTCGGTAACCTGGGTGTGCGTCAGAGTATTTGGGCGCGTTTGCAGAAACACGTTGTTAGCGTATCCGTTGGTTGGCTCAGCCCAGAATGAATGGCCCGGCTGATCCACGATCTCCGTCAATTTTTGCAACGCGCCCTGAGTCGACACACAATACTTAACCGCCGGGTGTGAACTGACTCGCACGAAACCGAGTTGGGTGACCATGCATGTTCCCCAGCCGTCGGAACGATTCTTGGCAAACCAGTTGTGAGCCACCACGTGTTGCGTGTGGTTCGGCCAAGCCAGCGCGACGAGGATATTAACATCCAGCAGATAGCCTTTCATAGACCTTCTTTTGAAAGAATTGATTTTACGGTTGAGGAGGTAAATGGGTCGGCCTCAACCGGTACTGAAAAGACAGGAAATCCCGATTTATTTCGGAAGCCTTGCGCAGAGGTCGCAGCGAGACCTTTCCTTGCGAGTTGGGATATCACCTCTCCGGCTGTGCTATTGGTGGTTTTAGCTATATCCTTGGCCGCGTTAAGAATAGCTTCGTCTATATCGAGAGTAGTCCTCATATCGTTACATCATATCATCTGATGCATAGATGTCAATTAGGCATCAGTTTGATCGGTAAGCACAGCAAAGTATGCCATCACTTTAACGCTTAGGTGCCCAGCGGGCGAGGAAGGCGCCGACCTTGGCCGGATCGTGGGCGGAGCCGCCGTCTTCGAGGGCGCCGGTTTCCTGAGTCGTGAGTTGCTGGCCGGCGGCGTCGAGGACGACGAGTACGGGAAGGCCTTCTTTGAGTGGATTGCCGTAGCGCAGGTTGAGGTCTTCGTTGCGTTTGGTCCCGTTGCGCCAGTTGGAATCGATGAGCACCAGGACGTAATTTTCTTTTAGCGCGGCGGCGATGTTGGGTTCGCTCGCAAAAGTGCGGTCCAGCCGGCGACACCAGATGCACCAATTGGCGCCGAACATGAGCAGGACGTTTTTCTTTTCTGTTTTGGCGGTGATGAGGGCGGCAGCGATCTGGGTGTTGCCGTCGGATTTTGGGTCGTAGAGATCAGGACCAAGTTTGGGGTATTCGGGCTCAGCGGGTTTCGCGTTGGGCTCGGCGGCGAAGGTCGAGGTTAACGTCAGCGTGGCAAACAGGACGAGGGGCAGGCGTCGAAGCATGGGATGATTTACTTGGAGCTAAAAAGGGCACGGAAGCTAAATTTTGTGCGCGACCCAGAAACGGCATTCGTCGGAAAAATCGCGGACTGCGCGGGATTCTTTGGCGACGACTTTGCGGAGTGCATCGTAGGTGTGTGTCCAGCCGCTCGCGACGAGATCGGCGAGGATTTCGGCGCGGTCGGGCAAGTGCATGAACGTGCGACCCGTGCCAGCTTCTTCAAAATAGCGATCGCCGAATTCGAGCAGGCGCGGGTCTTGTTCGCCTCGTTCCCAGCGTAGGGTCTCGAGGCGCCAGAGGGCGCGTTCGACTTGGTTTTGTTCGCGATCGTGCGTCGTGAATAACAACGGTGCGCCGGGCCGGCAAAGTTCATGCAGCCCGCGCAGAGCAGCGCGGCGGTTTTCGCGGCCGGGAATCTGCATCAATCCGTTGAAGAGAAACAGGGCCCCGCCGTAGGCCGTGTCACCTATTAGGTAACACTTTTTAAGGGCGGTGGCGTCGGCGTGGACGAAGCGGATGGCCGCGGCGGTACGTGCGGCGGCGAGGCTGCGAGCTTGCTCGAGGAGCTCGGTGGCGAAGTCGAAGGCGGTGAGGTTTTGGTAGCCGGCGTCCCACAGGCCGAGCGTGGCGCGACCGGCTCCGCAGCCGGCTTCCAGGAGCGGGGCGGCGGGATCGGTGAAGTAGCGCTCGATGAGCGTGCGTTCCGAAGCCCACAGGCCGAGGTGGTGCGCGGCGCGGGCATAGTGGATGACGGCGACGGGGTCGTTGAAGTCGTCGCGGACGGTGGCGGCAGTTATTTTTTGCGCAGCCACGTGGCGATGAACATGCCGTTGGCGTTGAGCTCGTGCGGGAGGAGCGCGAGTTCGGCGTGCGGGGAACCAAGGGCGGTGAGGGGGAGCGGTTCTAGTTCGGGGTGCGCGGCGCTCAAGGCGGCGGTGACAGCGGTGGTCTCGCTACGTGTAAGTGTGCAGACAGAATAGACGAGGCGTCCGCCGGGTTTGAGTGAGCCGACGAGGTGGTTGAGCATCGCGAGTTGCGTGGCGGCGAGTTCGGTGACGTCGGCGGGGGTGGTGGTCCAGCGGGCGTGGGGGTTGCGTTGCCAGGTGCCGATGCCGCTGCAGGGGGCGTCCAGAAGAATGCCGTCGAATTTAGTCTTGGTGGGGAGGCGGGCGGAGCCGTCCCAGAAGGCGGTGCGGTAGTTGAAAAGTTTGGCGCGGCCGGCGCGGCGTTTGAGGGTGTCGATGCGCTTTTCGTTGCGGTCGGTGGCCCAGACGACGCCTTTGTTCATCATGAGATCGGCGAGGTGGAGGGTTTTACCGCCTTCACCAGCGCAGGCATCCCACCACGTTTCGCCGGGTGTAGGGGCGGCGGCGACGCTGACGAGTTGGGAGGCGAGATCTTGGATCTCGAATTCGCCGGTCTTAAATTGTTCGGTTTTGAAAAGATCGGAGACGCCCGTGAAGCGGACGGCGTCGGGCGCGCGCGGCGTGATTTCGGCGGCAAAGAGCGATTTGGCGAGACCAGCCGCGCGGCCGGGGCGGGCGCGGAGCCAAAGCGTGGGGTCGCGTTGGAGCTGGCGCAGGTAATCCGCCGGGATATCCATCTCGGTTTTTAACCAAGCGGGGACGGCGAGGGCGGCAAGGGCTTCGGCTTTGATGGACTTGGGATCGGCCGTGAAGCGCTCATGGAAGGTGACAGCTTGTTCGAGGCGTTTCTGCGGGGAGGCTTTTTCGTCGAGCCACTGGAGCCAGCGGAAATAGACGAACACCGTGTGGCTGATGACGCGACGGGCGGGGGGCTGGAGGTAGCGATGCGTCTCGAAGTAAAAACGCAGAGCGGTGTCGGCGCGTTGGTCGGCCGAGATGGTTTTGAGCACGCCGGCGGCGTGGTTGAGCAGGGCCTGGTCGATCATGTGTCACCACCAGACACACGAAACCGGGCCAAAGGGGAAACGTTATTTCCCGAAAGTCGGGATTAAGACTTTTTCGACCACTTGCGATCGTTCTTGAGTTCGAGGGCGCGCGTCTGGAGTTGGACGCCGGCGACGGCGGGGTGAGCGCGGAGTTGTTGGAAGGTTGCGCCGTTGAGTTTCCACGTGAGGGCGGTGCTGGCTTCGGCGTGCGGGGCGACGCGTTTCTCGAACATAAAGGCGAATTCGACGCGTGTGTCACCGACCTGTTTATTAAGGGTTTCGCGCAAGAGGCGCAGGAAGGCAGGCAACTCGGCGTGTGCGGGGTGTAGAAGCCAGGTGACCTTTTTGACCAGGCGCGTGACTTCGGTGTCGAGTGGGTAGCATTCCTTGACGTTGATGCGCGGGCCTTCGGTGCCGGTGATGATGTTGCCGAGCACGAGGACGGGGGCGTTCTCGGCGAGGATGGCGCCGTATGCGGCGTAGCCGTCGGCAAAGAGATTGAGGGCGACGGAGGCGTTTTTCGTGGCGAGCGTGAAGGCGGCCCAGGGGCGGTTATCTTTTTTGGAGAGGCGTTTGACGATGTTGCTGACGATGCCGGCGAGGCGGAATTCGATGCGGTCGCCCTGCTTGAGGAGGTCGTCCACGGCGAACGTGTCGAGGGCTTCGGTGATGCCGCCGTAGACGTTCATCGGGTGGCCGGTGACGTAGAAACCAAGGAGCTCTTTTTCGAAAATAAGGCGCTCCGCAGAGGTAAAATCTTCGAGGTCGGCGGTGCCAGGCGCGGCGGGGAGCGCGGTACGCGAGGCGGCGGCGGGGCCTTTTTTCGCCGGGGCGGGCTCGGCGAGCATGTCCATGAAACTGTGTTGGCCGGCGGCGCGGTCGCGGGCGTTGTTGGCGGCGGTGGCCATGGCGCCGTCGATGCTGTCGAAGATTTTTTTGCGGAGGGCGCCGCTGAAATCGAAGGCACCGGTCTTGGCGAGATGTTCAAGGACGCGCTTGTTGATGGCGCGGCCGTCGACGCGGGAGATAAAATCGTCGAAGGAGCCGTAGGGGCCTTTGGCGTCGCGTTCGGCGATGATCTTTTGGGCGGCGAGTTCGCCCACGCCTTTGACGCCGGCGAGGCCAAAGCGAATTTTTTCGCCGACGGGCGTGAACATTTCGCGGGATTCGTTGACGTCGGGGCCGAGGACTTTGAGGCCCATGGCTTCGCATTCGGCGACGAAGTGGGAGACTTTTTCAGAATTGCCCAGTTCGGAGCTGAGCATGGCGGCCATGAATTGGACTGGGTAATTGGCTTTGAGAAAACCGGTCTGGTAGCTAAGAATCGCGTAGGCGGCGGAGTGGGATTTATTGAAACCGTAGCCGGCGAATTTGTTGAGGATGTCGAAGATCGAGTTGGCGGTTTTTTCGTCGATCTGGTTCACGCTTTGGGCGCCTTCGACGAATTTGGCCCGCTCCTTGGCCATAGCCTCGGCGTCTTTTTTGCCCATGGCGCGTCGTAGCATATCGGCGCCGCCGAGAGTGTAGCCGGCGATGATCTTGGCGGCCTCCATGACTTGCTCTTGGTAGACCATGACACCGTAGGTTTCGCGGCAGACTTCCTCGAGGAGTTTGTGCGGGTAGGTGACCGTGGTGGGATCTTTTTTACCGCGGACGTAGTCGGGAATCCATTCCATCGGGCCGGGGCGATAGAGGGCGATGAGGGCGACGATCTCGTCGATTGTGGAAAGGCTGATCTGGCGGCAGAGGTTTTGCATGCCGCCGGATTCAAGCTGGAAGACGCCCGTAGTGCGGCCGGAGTTGAGCAGGGCGAAGGTCTTCGCGTCTTCAAGTGAGATGGCTTCGATGTCGAACTTAGGGTCAGCGGTGCGACGAATGTTATCCACGGCGTCGGCGATGACGGTGAGCGTCTTTAGCCCGAGGAAGTCCATCTTCAGCAG
>CAMDRP010000124.1 GCA_945906965.1 Opitutus sp. GAS368
ATAACGGCGTTTTTCGAGGCGTTGCGCTGAGCATCGATAGTGATGTTGCCGGTGACGGCGGCAAAATTTTTGGTGGCCGCGAGGGCGTCGCGGATCTTGGCGCGGTCGGTTGAGCCGGCGCGCTTGATCGCATCGACGAGCACGAGGACGGAATCGTAGCCGAGTGAAGCGTTGGAATCGGGGGTGGAGCCGAAGCGTTTTTTGTAGGCTTGGACAAAATTCTGGACCCGCGGGGAGGGATCGGCGGGCGAATAATGCGAGCAAAGGTACGCGCCCTCGATGGCTTTGCCGCCAAGCTCGATGAGGGCCTCGGCTTCCCAGCTGTCGGCGCCGAAAATAGGCAACGTGAGGCCGAGGTCGCGGGCTTGGAGCACGATTAAGGCGCCTTCGTTGTAGTAGCCGGGATTAAACACGGCATCAACGCCGGCAGCTTTGATGGCGGTGAGCTGGGCTTTGAAGTCTTTGTCGCCCTCGGCGTATTTTTGTTCGAGTACGATGGTTCCCCCGTTGGCCGTGAAGGCTTCACGGAAAAATTTAGCGAGGCCGATGGAGTACGCGGAGCTGTTGCTCACTATCAAGGCGACGCGTTTGGCGCGGAGTTTTTCCCGGGCGAATTTCGCCATGACCGGGCCTTGGAACGGGTCGATGAAGCACGTGCGGAAGATGTAGTTGCCCGTTTCGGTGACCTTGGGGTTGGTTGAGGCGGGCGAGATCATGGGGACCTTGGCGAGCTGGGCGACGGGAGCGGCTTCAAGGGAGCGGCTGGACGCGACTTCGCCGAGCAGGGCGACGACCTTGTCGCGGGAGATGAGCTTTTTAGCGGCGGTGGCCGATTCTCCGGGTTTAGATTGGGTGTCTTCGGTGATAAGGAGCAGGGGGCGACCGAGGACGCCGCCGGCGGCATTGAGGTCATCGATGGCCATCATGGTGCCGTTGTGCGAAGATTGGCCGAGGCTGGCTTCTTTACCCGTGATGGAAGCGTATTCGCCGATGCGGATGGGTTCCTCGGCCGCGCGGGCGAAGGTTAAGGTGACGAGAGCGCAGGCTAACAAGGAACGCAGGGCGTAAAACATGGGAAAAATAGCGGGTCGAGTTGTAAGCGGGGAGCCGTGAGGCAAGGGCAGGCTTAGCAGGTTTTCAACCAAACTGTGCGAACGGCCGTGAATTGGCTTCAGCTGGGTGGATGAATGTTCGCTCGCCTAGAACCACCGGACGGACCGCAGCGCAGACATGGCGCGGGCTCGGACCCAAGAAATAAATTTGCGCCGGCGGCTGGGTCGGACTTGCTCGCGGGGGTGAACACGTTTGATCGGCACCTTTTGCGCGAGTGGCTCCAGATTCTTGGGCTCGTGTTGTTGGCGACGTGCGGGTTGTTGCTGGTGCAGGTGATGTACGATGATTTCCGGGCCTTGCGCGAGGGCGGGGCGCGCGGGCTGGAGTTGTGGACGTATTTTTTTGTGACGATGCCGAGTTTTCTGACCGTGGTGCTACCGCTGGCGTTGCTCGTGTCGTTGATGTTTACGCTGGGGAAATTGCATCGGGCGAACGAACTTACGGCGATGCGCGCGGCGGGCGTGGGCTTTGGCCGACTGCTCGCGCCGGTGTGGCTCATCGGGGTATTGGCGTGCGCGCTGTCGTGGTGGTTAAACGCGACCGTCGTGCCGTGGTCGGTCGAGGAATCACGGTCGCTGAAGGATGGGTTGGAGTTTCGCCGGCAGGCGCGGACGTTGCCGCCGGATCGCGTGGGCGCGGTCAACAGCGTGGGTTTCGACAATCCGGCGGCGCGGCGTATGTGGTTTTTCAACCGCTACTCTAAGGGTGCGCAGCGGGGCTACGGCGTGTCGGTTTCGGAGCTGGATGTGCAGCGGCGCGAGTCGGTGCGCTTGGTCGCGGCGCAGGCTTGGTACGATACGACGCGCCGCGGTTGGATGTTTAAGGATGGCCGCGAACTGGTTTTCGATGTCGAGACGGGCGAGATCACGGCCTCGGTGCCGTTTGCAGAAAAATTTATGGAGAAATACCGGGAGGATCCGCAGCTGATGTTGTTGATCGACCGGCGCCCGATCGACTTGTCGCTGCGCGAGTTGGCGCGGCTGATCGATTATTTTAAAACGGAGCGCAATCCGAAGGGCGTGCCGTATGCGGTGCGTTATTTTGGACTGATCGCGGACACGCTCGGGCCGCTCATCGTGATTGCGATTGCGATCCCCTTTGCAGTGACGGGGGTGCGCGTGAATCCAGCGGTAGGGGTTTCAAAATCCATCGGCTTATTCTTCCTCTACTACGTGTTGGCCAACATCGCGGCCTCGCTCGCGACGAAGCAAATCATCGATCCGGCCTGGGCTGCTTGGTTGCCTAACATCGGGATGGCTGCGCTCGCGGCGTGGTTTTTTGCGCGCATGCGGTGAGCGCGGACGGGCTCGGTTAACGAGGAACAACGGGATTCACCCGAAGTTGGATCAACATCGCGATCGCTAGGACACATTGAAACGAGGCGAAGAAACCCGGGTGTAGTTTTGCGAGGAGAACCATCGTCAATCCGCTCAACCAAAGCCCCCAATATATCAGCATTGAGCGTGCACTTAGCTCGTCGCGATAGAGCCAAGAAATCACGGCGAGGCCAAAAAAAGGGAAAAGCGCCATGGTCGGCGGTTTACTCAATGGCCGCTCAACATCGCACCGATGCGGCGCCAGACGGTGTTGTCGGGCCAGAGCATGATTACCCAGACGACGATGCAGTTAATGTAACTAAGAAAAACAGCTGCGCTCGCCATGTCTTTGATGCGCTTGGCGAGCGGATGGATCTCGGGGCGCACGTAGTCGATGATCCACTCGATGGCGGAGTTGAGTAGTTCGACGATGAGGATCAAAATCAATGACGCGATCATCAGCGCGGTCGAGACGGCGTTGACGGGTAAAATGATCGCCAGCGGCACCAGCAATAAGGCGAAAATCAGGTCCTCGCGAAACGAAGGTTCATGCTTCAACGCCGCGAAAAAACCGTCGATGGAGTAGCGCACCGAAGCGAAGAAATTCTTCACACTGCGGCTTTTGACGACAGGTTCCTCGGGTGGTAGAGGCGTGGACACTTTTGTCACATTAATCGTATTTCTCGGCCAAGCGAAAGCCGGAAGTTGATCGCTAGCTTCAGCCAAACTGGCTCGCCGAATGAGGACCCTGCCTATGCCGATCTGGTGCAACTGTTCTGTTTTGGACCAAAAATAATCAGCTTGTTGTTTTTGATATCATAATTATGTTTTCAAAAGTGAAGTTCGATTGGAATCCGCTAAAAAATACAAGCAATCAGGCTAAGCATGGTATCAGCTTGGCCGAGGCGTGTGCTCTTTGGCGGGGTCCTGTCGTCACTCTTCCCCCCGAAGAATCCGGATAAATTGCGCCATCTCGCCATCGGGTTAATCAAGGAAAAGCACTGGACTGTAGTTTACGCATTTCGTGGCGACCACTTTCGCATCATATCTGCACGCCGTTCCCGTCCCAATGAAAAAAACCTCTTCCAGAAACTCGTTAGCTAAGACCTCGGCGGCCAGCCTTGAACCGCGCTTCACCAGTGGCCGCGATATTCTGGACTATTTTGATGTCGCAAGAGCTATGGTAACGCACGGGGGGGCGCGACAGGGGTCGGGCCGTAAACCAACCGGGAAACTGCAGAAAACCGTTAAACTCTCCCCACAGGCGATACACCGCTTTCAAGCTTATGCTGATCGCGAAAACTTGCCAAATTTCTCCGCTGCCCTTGAGGCCGCTTCACGCGTCGTCTAAGCGGCCGCTCCGTCTAATTCTCTTACGAATTTTAACGCTTACAGGCCAAATTGTCACAGAACGGCTTGGCCGCCTAAAGGCTACGTGCGAAACTTGGTGTTTGCCGGTAAATGTTGGATCAACTCCGAGTCCGGCGCGGCTGTCGTGCGGCTGCTTGGCGTTTTTTGGGTTTCACCGAGGCGGATGGCGCCGGCGTGGTAGTGTTGGGGGCGATCGCGTCGAGGTCGGTAAAGTCGTTGATGATGCCTTCGTGCGGGCGGTCCTGTTTGTAGATTTGAAGGATCCGCGCGTGTTCGTAGTCGGTCGTGGGGAAAATCTGCGCGGGCTCGCCCGGTAGGAAAATTCCGGTGTAGGAGCGTTGGCGATCAACCATGCGTCGGATGACGATCATGCCGCACGAAAGCGCGAAGGGCTCATTTAGCGAGGGCGAGTGCGAAAAAAATAGCGACGGCTGGACCGGCCTCAGCTCCAGTTGAAATTGAAGCTGATACTGATGCGTTCTTCGTCGACCCGGTTGGCGGCGACTTCGTGGCGCAGCCAGCTTTCGAAGAGGATGACGTTGCCGGCCTCGGCGGGGTAGGTGACGTGCGCGCGGTGGCTGGGTTTGCAGTCGGCGCGTCGGGGTGGGGCGGCCATGAAGCGCTCGAGCCGAGGATCTTCAAATTTGAGGCCGGAGCAACCAGACGGTGTAGCGACGTAGTAAGTGCCGCTGATGAAGGCGAGTGGGTGCAGGTGGAGCGAATGCGCCGCGGTCGGCGGCATGATGTTCACCCAGCAATCGGTCATGCGAATGGTGCAACCGCGCAGGTTGAACTCGAGGGTGCGGGCGTAAGCGCGGGCGTGGCGAAGCAGTTTTTTCTCAAGACCGGCGAACGTACTCGAGAAACGGTGGAGTTCATTCATCGAGGCGTAGCTGGTGTAGCCGCCGGGGTAATTTTTGGCGGACCATTTGCGCCCGGCCGCGTCGTAGTCGCGCAGGTTGCGGCATTCGTCGATCAACTCGGTGTTGAATTTGGCGAGGCCGGCGGCCTGAAGCGGCTCGCAATAAATCTCAGTGGGAAACCAGGTGCGGACGGGCATGGAAAATGAAGGAGAAGTTGCGGTCGGTTGCTATCAACGCACGCCGCCCATGAGTTTTTTGACCCACGGCACGAGCGCGAGCAAGGCGAGGGTGCAACCGCCGACGATCA
Source organism: Opitutus sp. GAS368 (assembly GCA_945906965.1). Classification (GTDB taxonomy): domain Bacteria; phylum Verrucomicrobiota; class Verrucomicrobiia; order Opitutales; family Opitutaceae; genus Tous-C4FEB. The sequence goes on from CAMDRP010000124.1 coordinate 4,971, forward strand.
GGGCTTGGTGCAGAAAAAAGTCCGCGAGCTGGGCCGGGTTGTCGCTTTTAAATTCGCCGGCCAAAACGCCTGCGAGTTTGTTGCCGAGCGCGGCGGCGAGGAACCAAATGCCCATGACGAGGCCGAGGAGGCGCGCCGGGGCGAGTTTCGTCATCGTCGAGAGCCCGACGGGGCTGAGCAGCATTTCGCCGCACGTCTGCAGGAAGAACAGCGATACAAGCCACATCGGCCCGATCTTGCCCTCGGCGGTGAGTTTCGCGGCGGGCACCATGAGCGCGAAGGACAACGAGACGCACAGCAGGCCGAGGACGAATTTCATCGGGCTGGAAGGTTGCCTCGAGCCGAGGCTAATCCAAAGGACCGCGAAGATCGGGGCGAGCATGATGACCCAGATCGAGTTGACCGATTGCCACCACGAAGAGGGGAAGGCGGAGCCGAAGATTTCATTGCGCGTGAGGCGATCCGCGAAGAGCGAAATCGTGGAACCGGTTTGCTCAAAAATCGCCCAGAAAATCTCCGCCGCGAAGAAGAACACCAGGATCGCGGCCATGCGTTTGCTGTCCTGCTCCGGGCGAAGCGCGAAGAAAATAATCGCCGCGATCTGCAAGGCGAACAGCGCGTAAACGATCACCGGATAGGTGTCGCTGGCCTTCATGGCCGCGATGAGCGCAGCCGAACCGAGAACAACGAGTCCGAGACGACCCCACGGACGGCTGCCGTCACTTTCAGGAGCTGGGGCGGCTCCAACGTGGGCGAGCCGGTGACCTTGCACCACATAAACGATGAGCCCGAGCGCCATGCCCACGCCAGCCGCGGCGAAACCCCAATGCCAGCTGTGCATGGGATTGAAACCCCACGCCGAGAGTTGGGCTTTCCAGCTGTCGCTCTGGGCGAGGTAGCCCGTGACGAGCGGCGCGGCAAACGCACCGAGGTTGATGCCCATGTAAAAAATTGAGAAGCCGGCATCGCGGCGGTCGTCGTCGGGTCGGTAGAGACTACCGACCATGGTGGAAATGTTGGGCTTGAGCAGGCCCGTGCCGAGGGCGACGAGCACGAGGCCGGCGTAGAACGTCGAGATCGAGTTAAACGCCATCGTGAAATGGCCCGTGGCGATGATGATGCCGCCCACGAACACCGCGCGGCGAGCTCCGATGAAGTTGTCTGCGATGAAGCCACCGAGAATCGAGAGCAAGTAGACACTCATCGTGTACGTGCCGTAAACAGCCGAGGCGTCTTTGACCTCATAACCGAGCCCGCCCTCCGCGGCCGTTTTCGTCATGAACAAAATCAACAACGCGCGCATGCCGTAGTAGCTGAAACGCTCCCACATCTCCGCGAGGAAAAGGGTGGTTAGTCCGCGGGGGTGGCCGCCGATGCCGCCCGTATCGAGCGTCACGGCAGAGTTTGGGGTAGGTTGTGAGGTCATAATTTCTAACTTCGATCGTGGCGGTCGCGACCGCTACGGCAAAGCCGAAATCAGACTCAAGCCCAGCTCGAGAGATGGTTTTTCAGGGGAAGTGTCTCCTGAATGGGCGATAATTGTTTTTTTCAATAACTGTTCTGAATTTGGTGATGTATTAATCGACAGGCGCTAGTCTTCTTTTCACCCCTCCTAAATTCAGAGCAAGAAGAGTCATTAAGATCGGTCTTGCCCGATCTTTTTCGCGCAGAGTCCTAGTGAATCTCCGAGACTTCTTTAGGTCCATCCTGCATTATATGCGATACATAATTATCGCATTTTGACTAAATCTAGTAATATTGTTTCGCATACGATACATGAACTTCACTGAAGCGGGACTACTGATCCGAGAGGCACGTAAAAAGGCTGACCTAACCCAAGCGGCACTCGCCGCACGTCTGCGTATGAGCAGAGCCACCATTTCCAAGATAGAAAATGGCCTCATCGAGGAGCTCGGCGTGCGAAAGCTTTCCCTACTGTGCGACCGGCTTGGCCTGGAGGTTCTAGTGCGGCCGCGCCAGGCTCTCACGCTCGACGAAGCTTACGCAAAAAACCGCCTAGAGCGGCGGGAGGCATTCCGTGAGACGGACGCGGCCCTCGCTAAACTAAAGCCCGACACTCATGGCTAATATTTTCATCAACCGCCAGACGGTCGGCCAATTGTCGCGGGAGGAGCCGCTCAACCGCTTCGTTTACGAGGCCAACGCCCACTCCAGTCAGGCGGTATCGTTGCTCATGCCCACAAGCGGCGGCCCCTACTTCGCCGAACGCACAGGCGTGCTGCACCCGGTCTTCGACATGAGTCTGCCGGAGGGAGCGTTGCGCGAGGCCGTATCGAGGCTGTTTGCGAAGGCGCTTCCTATCATCGACGATCTAGCGCTTTTCCAGATCGTCGGCCGATCCCTCATCGGCCGAATCCGTTTAGGAGAATCAGCCGCGGACCTCGATCAAGTTCCGCCTCAGGATCTGCGCGGACTGTTGCAGGCGCGGGGAACCGGCGAACTCTTCGAGCAACTACTGATGCGATATGCCCAGTATTCTGGGGTCTCGGGCGTTCAGCCCAAAATCTTGGTGCGCGACAACGGAAGTTTAAGAACCGAAACATTTAGCCCGGTGGAAACGGACGACCGGCTCACCGCCCGAGGCACCACCCACATCATAAAATCTTTCGACCCCGTGAAATTTCCCGGACTCGCGGCGAATGAATATCTCTGCCTGCGAGCAGCGCAGGCCGCGGGGCTCGTCGTGGCAAAAACCGATATCGCAACGGATGGACGCCTCCTGATTGTCGAGCGCTTCGATTTGTGGTCCAACGGAAGTTATTTGGCTTTCGAGGATGGGTGCGCGCTTGCAGGTCGGCTATCACGTGAAAAATATGAGGGCTCGTACGAGCAGCTCGCGGGCACCCTGAGTAGCGTACTGCGCAGCCCCGACGGCACTGCCAAGGAGCTCGCGAAATTCTTCCGATCCCTCGTTTTTTCAATCCTTGTACGCAACGGGGACGCGCACCGGAAAAATTTTGGTGTCATTTATGAGGATGCGACCGGCGCCGTAACCCTTTCGCCGACGTTTGATGTCATCACCACGACCCCTTACCTGCCTCAAGATAGCATGGCCCTCACGATGGATGGCACCAAACGCTGGCCCGACGCGAAACGGCTGGAAAAATTCGGAATCCGGCGCTGCCAGCTGTCCTCAGCTGCCGCTAAGGCCATCGTGGCCGAAGTGACCGACGCGGTGGCATCCGCTTTGCCGACGTTAAAACAATTCGGTGA
>CAMDRP010000125.1 GCA_945906965.1 Opitutus sp. GAS368
ACGCTCGCCGTCAACACCCGCACGCGCAGCCTCTCGTGGACCGGCACCGGCGTCGCCATCCCGCCCGAAGACAAGGCCGCCGAGGTGTTCAAACAGCTTTTTCTCCAAGGCTCGCCCGAGCAGGTGAAGGCGCAACTGCGCCAACTCGACAACGGTCGTAGCATCCTCGATACGATCGCCGGTCAGGCCCGCGAACTCTCCCGCGGCGTCACTGCCCGCGACCGCGACCGCCTCGACCAATATTTTACCAGCGTGCGCGATCTCGAGCACCGCCTCCAAGCCTCGCGTGGTTGGGAGACCAGACCGAAACCCGTCGTCCAAGCGCCCGTCCCGGTCGATCCCACCAATCCCGCCGCGTACATGGAGAAGGTTAAAATCATGTACGACCTCGCTCGCCTCGCCTTTGAGACCGACTCGACTCGCGCCATCACCCTCATGCTCGACAGCGTCAGTACGCCCGCCCTCGACATTCCCGACAAGACCATCTCCGACGGCTATCACAACCTCTCGCACCACGGTAAATCCGAGAAGAAACGCTCCGAGCTCACCACCATCGACGAGTGGCACATGAAGCACCTCGCCAAACTCCTCGCCGATTTGAAAGCCGTGCGTGAAGCCGAAGACACGCTCCTTGATCGTACCATGGTGCTCTACGGCTCTAACTTCGGCGACGCCAACGCCCACACGTGTTTCAATATGCCCACGATTCTCGCCGGCGGCGGTTTCCGGCATGGCCAACACCACGCCTTCAGTACGACCAATAATTACCCCCTGCCGAACCTCTACGTTTCCATGCTGCAGCGCATGGGCATCGAAACCGACAAATTCGCTTCGTCTACCGGCACGATGCGCGGATTGGAGCTGGCATGAGCCTGCTCGCCCCGGCCTTGAAAGTGGGACGCGACCGCTGGGAGCGCCTGAGCGCCGGAATTTTTTTCGCCGTCGTCTTGCCGGCCGTGCTCCACGCCGCCGCCCTGCCGGCCGCGCTCCTTGATTACACGGACAAGTATTGTTCCTCCTGCCACAACGACGAGGACAAGAAGGGCCGTCTCGATCTCACCTCGCTGACCCTCGATCTCACCGCCACGACTGATTTTTCGACGTGGGTCAAAGTTCACGACCGCTTAGGTGCCGGCGAAATGCCCCCGAAAGAAAAAAAACGCCCCGACGCCGCCGAGACGGCTGCTTTTCTTGCTGCGCTCCGTGAAACGCTCGGCACCCACGACCGCGAGTTGATCGCCCGCGAAGGTCGCGCCACGCAACGCCGCCTCAACGGCTACGAATACGAAAACGCTCTGCGCGACCTCCTCCACGCGCCCTGGCTACAGATCCGTGGTCAATTTCCCGACGACGGAGAATCTAACCGCTACAATAAAATCGGCGACGCTCTCGACGTGTCTCATGTCCATCTCGCTCGCTACATGGCCGCCGCCGACTACGCGATTCGCCAGGCGCTCACCGTGCAACTCGAGCACCCGCCCACCACCATCGTGCGCCACTACGCGCGCGATCAACGTACCCTCACCAGTAAGTTCACGCCCAACCCTTTTAATTCTTCGCCCGACCGCATGACGTATCCCTTGCTCGACCGCGAGCCGCAGCGCCCCGTGCGCATGAGTGAGGCGCCACTTACGGTCGGCGCGCAAGATCCAGCCACGCGCGACCGTGAGGCGGTGGGTTGGGTCTCGAGTAATTACGTCACCGGCTTCACCTACCGCTGGGACGGATTTCGCGCGCCCGTCGCGGGTCGCTACCGAATTCGTTTCAATGGTTACACAATGTGGGCCGCACCCGGCGGCGTGACCAAGAGCTTTTCTCACTCCACGGACACCGTCGGAAAAATTCGTCCGCCCAATTTAAATACGCCTGACTACGATCGGCTCTCACCGGGTCGCACCGTCGAGCCGATCACCGTTTACACCCGCAACGGGGTTCCTAATCGTCGCCTCGGTGAGTTCGACCTCACCCCTGAGCCTACGACGCACGACATCGGCGAGGTTTGGTTGCTGGCCAACGAGACGCTCGTTCCCGATGCCTCACGGTTTTACCGCTCGCGCCCAGAAAATTTCCGCAACCCACTCATGACAACTGCGGGTGTGCCCAGTGTTGCCTTCCGTTGGATGGAAGTCGAAGGCCCGCTCTACGACGCGGACACCACCGCCGGTTACCGCCTGCTTTTTGGAGAGCTGCCGCTTAAAAAATCTCCGACCCGCGCCTCCGGACTCGCGCTGCCGATCACCGCGCGCGGCGATCGCCGCGAAGGCGGCCGTCAAGCTGGCCAACGCGTTGAACCGCTCGAAGAAATGCGCGTCGAGATCGTCTCGAACGATCCGCACGGCGACGCCGCGCGCTTGCTCCGTGGTTTCCTCAACCGCGCGTACCGCCGCCCCGTCGCCGAAGCCGACGTCGCGCGTTTCCTCGCGCTCTTCGATGAACGCCAAAGCGCCGGTTTGAGTTTCGCGGAAGCCATGGTAGCAACATATACTGCGGTGCTCGCGTCGCCGGGATTTGTGTTTCTCGACGAGAAACCCGGCCGGCTCGACGACACCGCGCTCGCGACCCGTCTCGCTCTTTTTATCTGGAATTCTCCGCCTGATGCCGCTCTGCGCGCGCGCGCCGCTCGGGGCGAGTTGAGCCAGCCCGCTGTCTTGCGCGCAGAGACCGAGCGACTCCTCGCTGATACCAAATCGCAACGCTTCCGCGACGCGTTTCTCGATTACTGGATTGATCTTCGTAAAATCGAAGACTCCACACCCTCGACCACGCTCTATAACGATTATTACCTCGACGACTCGCTGGCGGAGGCCGCTGTCGCCGAGACGCGCCTCACGTTTGAAGAAATGATCCGCGCCGATCAACCCGCCCGCGGCATCGTCGCCGCTGATTACACCTATCTCAACGAACGCCTTGCGACGCACTACGGTATTAATGATGTGAAGGGCGCCGCCATGCGCCGCGTTACGCTCCCGCCCGATAGCCCGCGCGGCGGTTTCATGACGCAGGCCAGCGTTTTGAAAATCACCGCCAACGGTACCACCACCTCCCCGGTGCTCCGTGGCAAATGGATCGTCGAACGCATCCTCGGTATCGATATTCCCCCGCCCCCGCCGGTCGCTGCCGTTGAACCCGATATTCGCGGCGCCGTCACCATCCGTCAGCAACTCGAGAAACACCGTGCCGATGCGAGTTGCGCCTCCTGTCACAGCAAAATGGACCCACCCGGTTTTGCCTTGGAAAATTTTGACGTGATGGGCGGCTGGCGTGATCGGTACCGCGCCATCGATGAAACAAAAAAAGCGGAACTTGGCCGCGGCAAAAATGGCCACGCGTTTGAGTTTCACTTTGGTCTTCCGGTGGACGCCGCGGGCGAACTAGCTGATGGGCGATCGTTTAAAGACATCCGAGACTTTAAAAATCTCTTGCGCCAAGAAGACGTGATGCTCGCACGTAACCTCACGCGCCAACTTGCGATTTACGCGACGGGGGCCCCGGTGCGTTTCAGTGATCGTGCCACGATTGAGCAGATCGTCGTCGGCGCGAAATCGCACGACTACGGCGTGCGTGCGCTCATTCACGGCCTCGTGCAGAGCGATCTCTTCCAGCGAAAGTGAGGACGTGCGCTTGCTGGCGGGCGCTTCCGTTTAAGGTTTCAACCACGGCAATAGGTCGAGATCGACGTTGCCGCCGGTGAGGATTAAGCCGACGCGTTTGCCGGTGACCTCGATTTTGTTTTCCATAATCGCCGCGTAGGGCACGGCGCAACTCGGCTCGATGATGATTTTGAGCACTTCCCAGATACGGCGCATCGCCTCGACGATGCTTTCCTCGGAAACCGTCACGATACCATCCACGTGTTGTTGTATAAGCGGAAAATTGCGTTCGCCGAGCGTCGTGCGCAGGCCGTCGGCGATGGTGAGCGTGGGCGCTAAGGCCATGATTTTACCGGCGGCGAACGAGCGCGCGGCGTCATCGGCGGCGGCGGGTTCCGTGGCGATCACGCTGATACCGGGGCGCATGCCCTTGGCGGCGACCGCGGTACCGCAGAGTAAGCCTCCGCCGCCGACAGGTGCTAGGATCAGATCGAGTGCGGGCGCTTGTTCGAGCAACTCGAGAGTCGCCGTGCCCTGGCCGGCCATGACGGCGTAGTCGTTGTAAGGATGGATGAGATGCGCGCCCGTCTCGGCGATGACTTGGGCGCAAGCGGCTTCGCGGGCAGCGACATTGGGCTCGCAGAAAATGATGCGGCCGCCGTTGCGGCGCACGGAATCGACTTTGGCTTTCGGCGCGTTGGAAGGCATCACGATGTGCGCGGCGATGCCGCGCAGACGTGCGGCGCGGGCGAGCGCGGCGGCGTGGTTGCCAGAGGAATGGGTGGCGACTCCGGCCGCGGCCTCGGCGTCCGTGAGCGAGAACACGGCGTTGGCGGCGCCGCGGGCTTTAAACGCGCCGATTTTCTGGAAGTTCTCGCACTTAAAAAAAAGATTACCGCCGCAGAGCGCGTCGAGCGTGGCGCTGGTGAGGACGGGCGTGCGGTGGATTTTATCTGCGATCCGCGCGTGCGCAGCGCGAATATCTGCGAGGGTGAGCGTGGTGTTCATGACGGGAAAGTGCACTTAGTTAACTCGAAATAGTACCGACTGGAAAACGAAATATTGGCCGACTTCACTTTCAATTGGTCAAATTTTAACTTTCAATCAGTCAGAATTTGACTTTCAATCAGTCGAATCTTTTTCTGCTCTGAAAAATCGTTATGCATCCCCGTTTTATCACCGCAAAACTCACCGCCGCCTTGGCAGACACGCGAGTCGTGCTGATCAACGGTCCACGGCAGTCAGGTAAGACGACGCTCGCGCGCGGGCTGGCCGGTGACAGTCGGCCGTTCTTCACACTCGATGACCCCACCACGCTTGATGCCGCGCGGCGCGATCCAGTTGCCTTCGTGCGTGGACTTGACCGCGCGGTGATCGACGAGGTGCAGCGCGCGCCAGATGTCCTGTTGGCAATCAAGCGCAGTGTGGATGAGGATCGAAGGCCTGGGCGCTTTTTACTTACCGGATCCGCCAATCTCATGTTGTTACCTCGCCTCGCGGATTCACTGGCGGGTCGCATGGCTACGCTCGACCTGCTGCCGCTTTCACCTGCGGAAGTACGGGGCACCCCCTCGCGTTTTCTGACTGAGGCCTTCGCGGGTCGCGCACCGCAACCGCGCTTGAGCATCTTGGGGGCGGATCTCGTGGGGACCGTGCTCGCGGGTGGTTACCCTGAAGCACTACTGCGGGTAACCCCAACGCGGCGTCAACAGTGGCACCTGGATTACGTGCGCGCGATCGTGCAGCGTGATGTGCGCGATCTCGCTCAGATCGACCGACTCGGGCAGATGCCGCGCCTGCTGCGGATGCTTGCGCATCACTCCGGCCAGTTGATTAACTATTCTTCGCTGGGTTCTCCGCTCGCACTCTCGCACGTGACGACGCAAAAATACGTAGGACTCTTCGAGCAGCTCTTTCTCACTCGAACGCTGTCACCGTGGTACACTAACGAGCTAAAACGACTCATCAAGACGCCCAAGCTTACCTTCCTCGACTCTGGCCTGCTCGCTTCGTTGCGTGGGCTTACGGTGGAAAAAATCGCGGCCGACCGTGGCATATTTGGCGCGCTGCTGGAGACCTTTGTGCTGGCCGAAGCGCTGAAACTCGCGAGTTGGGAAGACGAACCGTTCGAGTTTTTCCATTTCCGCGACAAAGAGCAGAACGAAGTCGATGTCGTGATTGAGAACTCTGAAGGTCGACTCATCGGTCTTGAAGTGAAAGCGGCGGCGACGGTGGGATCGGCCGATTTCGGTGGACTGCGCAAACTCGCGGCGGCGGCGGGTAAACGCTTTGCCGGCGGCTTCGTGCTCTATGACCACGATCAGATCGTGCCGTTTGGCGACCGGCTGTTTGCGGCGCCGATTTCGGCGTTGTGGGCGTAAGGGCAATTCCTACCGGCCAAGAATCTCCGCGGCGATGGCGGCATGGAGCGCAACCGCCTTGGGTAAGGCGGCCTCGTCGATGTCGAAACGTGGATGATGATGCCCAGCAGGAAGAGGTGTGCCCACGAGCAGGTAGGTAGCTTTGCCGCCGCGGGCTTGGACGGCGTCCATCATGAGCGTCGCATCTTCGCTGCCGCCGAGTGGGGAAAATTCTACGATACGCGTGGCCCCAGATTTTTCGGCGGCGCGCCGGACGATCGCGCGGGCCTCATCGTCGCAGGGTGCGCTGCCGGCTTCGCCCATGTTTTCGATCGAGACGGTAACATCGTGTAGGGCGGCGGTGGCGCGCAGGATGCGTTCGGCTTCGACGGCCATCCAGGCGCAGATCGGTGTGGTCTCACCGCGAACTTCGAGTTTCAGGACAGCGCGGTCGGCGATGACATTGCGACCGGAGCCACCTTCGAGTAGCCCGACGTTGATCCGGGAGGCGCCGGCGCCGTGGCGCGCGATCGCATGGAGTTGGACCGTGGCGGTGGCCGCGGCGAGGAGGGCGTTGCGGCCGAGGTGAGGATCGACCCCGGCGTGCGCAGCAACGCCATGGAAGGTGGCGTCGAGCTTGGTGGTGGCGAGGATGTGATCGGTGCCGCAAGCGACGGCGCCCGTCTCCGTGAGCGAGATGCCTAGGTGGGTGGCGAAATAGTAATCGACCTCGCCGAGCACGCCGGCGGCGACCATGGATTTGGCGCCGCGGCAGCCTTCTTCGGCGGGCTGGAAGATCAGTTTAATTTTACCGCGACTGTTTTTAAGGAGAGCGGGCAAGACGCGAGCCAGGCCTAGGCCAATGGCGGCGTGGCCGTCATGGCCGCAGGCGTGCATGCGACCGGGGCGTGTGGAGGTGAAGTGCTCGCGCGAGGGCAGGTGAGTGGACTCGCTGCTTTCCTTGACGGGCAGGGCATCGAGATCAACGCGGAAGGCAACCGTGGGGCCGGGGCGACCGGTGTCGAAGGTGCCGACAACCCCAGTGAGGCCGTCGCCTAAGCGAGCGACCCAAGCGGGATCGGCGCCATCACGAAGCGCTTCGGCGCAGGCGGCCGTGATTTCACTGGCGGGTGGAACTTCCATGCGGGCGTCAGCGCGCATGACCTCGGCCCCTGCGGCGACCTGCCAGCCGAATTTTTCCAGCGTAGCGGCGACGAGCGAGGCGGTGCGGAATTCACAAAAACCAAGTTCGGGGTAACGATGGAAATCGCGGCGCCAGTGGGTGAGTTCGCTGGCGAGGGTGGAAGGAAGCGCGGGAGTCACGCCTCGAACTAAGGCACAGTGCGGTACGCACGCAAGGCGGAGCGCAGGGTGACTCAGGGTCTCGACTGCTGAGCAGAAGACCGATTCGCAGGAACACCAAGTGCTGAGTGGTTAAGCCGCGACGATTTCCAATCTGACTTTGCAGCCAAGCGCTATGGCCGTGCGTGAAAGCGTGGTCAGGGTGATTGACGTATTTTCCTCATCGAGGACGCGGCTAACCGCGGCCCGACTTGTGCCTAAGGCCTCAGCGAGCTTGGACACGCTGATGTGCCGACGTTTCATCTGCCTTGCGAGGGCGGCAGCAATAACCTTTTTCAGGGCCGCTGCTTCGACCTCTGCATAGATGCCTTCTTCGCGAAGAAATTCGTCGAAGCTACTTCCGATGTGCTGATTGTTTTTGGACTTCAAGTTTTCTCCTTTTGGCTAAATCGAGTTCGTGATTAGCCATACTGCACTGCTTTTATATCACTGCCGACCTGCTTGCGTTCGCCTTCCGGCAGCGCCTTCAACCACTCACGCACCGGCTCGTTGCCAGTGGTGGTGCGGTAGAAAGCGCACGGTAGCGGGCGCGGTAGTGACATGGTTTAAGCG
>CAMDRP010000126.1 GCA_945906965.1 Opitutus sp. GAS368
TCGCCGTCCGTGCCTCGGGTAGCTTCAATGTACAGATTCGGCTCGGGGTCGTGCAAGGTATCGCCCATCGCTTTTGCGCCCTAGTCCAACGCGCTGACGGCTACGCCTACCCACCAGCTTAATCTCGTTCCGATTCCTTCCCACACTCCAAAACCATTATGCGTGGCTTCCTCCTGGTCCTAAAGGGCCAGGTTTCCGCCACGTCTCCCGTAGATGAAGACCGGCGTGAACGGTAAACGCCAAATCAACACCTTCGACCCCGACGGCACACGCGTTGAAATCATGGAGCCGAGCACCTTTGACGGGAAACCCGTTCCGCCCTCGAAGGCCCCGCCACCCCCACCGCTCCCGCCTTACCAACCGCTCGCTCCGGCGAAAACCGCAACCTGAGCGGACCACTCCCAAACACGATCTTTCCTCCCTCGCAGGGGATGCAAAAACTCCGACCGTCCCGTCTTTGCATTTGCCAATTCGCTCGCACCGCACACGGTTTTGAGCACAGACATGGCGCTCTCATTCTTTAGCAAAAGCAAAAAAGCGGTTCAGAACCGCTTCCGCGACGATTACGCGACGAAGATGCGGTTGAAATACGACCCGTATTACCACGCCATGGAGTCGCAGCAGGGCACAACGGTGCGCCTGGATGGCCGAGAGATGATCATGCTTTCAAGCAACGATTACCTTGGGTTGTCCTTTCACCCGAAAGTCATCGAAGCCGGCCGCGCCGCCCTCCTTAAGTGGGGCACTTCCACCACGGGAGCCCGCATCTCCAACGGTTCTCGCGCCTTTCACATCGAGCTCGAAGAAAAACTCGCCACTTTCCTCGGTCGAGAAGCCTGCCACGTCCACGCTGCCGGCTACCTATCTTGCCTCTCGAGCGTCGCCGCCTTCGCCCAAAAAGGTGACATTATTTTCGCCGACAAAAACATTCACTCCTGTCTTTGGGAAGGCATTCAGCTCTCGCGAGCCACCGTCGAGCGTTTCTCGCATAACAGTCCCGACGACTTTCGCGAAGTTGCCGCGGCAGCCGCCACCACCGACGCCCCGAAACTGTTGGTAATTGAGGGCGTGTACTCCATGGAGGGGCACATCGCCCGCCTCCCTGAGCTCACCGAAATTGCCGAAGAACACGGCTGCTTCACGGTCCTCGACGATGCCCACGGTTTTGGCGTTCTAGGCCGCAATGGCCGCGGCACCGTGGATCACTTCGGCCTCAACGACAAAGTCGACGTCATCTGCGGCAGCCTCTCCAAATCTCTCGCCAGCACCGGCGGCTTCGTCGCCGCTTCCCGCGAAGCCATCGAATATCTTCGCACCAGCTCTAAACAGACCGTATTCAGCGCTGCCCTCAGTCCCAGCCAAGCCGCTTGTGCGCAAGCCTCCCTTGAGCTCATGCAAAACGAGCGCGAGCATCACGAGCGCCTCTGGGCCAACACGAAAAAGTACCGCGCCATCCTGAAAAATCTTGGCCTCGACACGTGGGGCAGTGAAACGCCCGCTACTCCGATCGTACTCGGCTCCAAAGAACGCGTTTACCCTTTCTGGAAAGCTCTCCTCGAAAAAGGCGTCTTTACCGTCATGTCCATCGCCCCCGCGGTGCCCATCGGTAAAGATCTCATCCGCACCGCCATCTCCGCGATGCACACCGACGAGCAGCTCGACAAGATCGCGGACGCGATGGCCTACGCCGTCAAAAAACTCTGAGTCTTCAGCTCAGCGCCGCCCGCAACGCGCTCGCCGCCTCAGCCCAGACCGGCAAAGCCCGCGTCGAAGCCTCAACCTCCAACCGCGCCACCAGCGCGTCATCCGTCAATACGCGCCGCAGCGCGTCCGTCCAAGCCGAGCGATCGTTTGTCGCCACGGCCCAACACCCACCCGCCGCAGCGTTTTCCCTCAACACCGGCAAATCGCTGCACACACACGGCACGCCCTGCCAGAGTGATTCGAGCAACGGCAATCCGCAGCCTTCCGCGATCGTAGGAAACACACTCGCCCGCGCCTGCGAGTAAAGCGCCGCGACCGCCGCATCGTCCGCCGCCGCATGATAACGCAGACCCCAGAAACGCTTCTCCAGTGTACGCACACGTGCAAGTATCGGCTCGCCGAAATGCGGATTCACTCGACCGACCAAATTTAATTTAAAGTTCAACCCTTCGCTCCACAACGTCTCTGCCGCATCGAGCAGCAGCATCTGGTTTTTCCGCGGCTCCAAAATCCCGACCGACAGTAGTGACGCGTCGCGCTTGCTCGCATCGGTGCGCCTCGCCCGTGCCGCGCGATTAAAATCCGCTCCGAGCGCCAGCACATCAACCGGCGGCATTGTATCCAAACCTTGCCAGCGCCAAAACCCAATCAACTCATCGCGGCTCGTCGCCGAGACCGCCCACACGCGACTAAAATGCGCGAGCAATTTCAAATAAGACGGATGCCGCGCCACGCTCTGCGGCCACGTGATGTGCGGATGCTTGAGCGGAATCGCGTCGTGAAAAATCGCCGCCGTCCGCCCCACGCACGCAGCGAGAAAATCGGTCAGCCCCGGACGTTCTTCCTCGGAAAATAACTCGCTGGTGAGAAACCAGTCGCTGGCCCCCATACGCCGATCCCACGTCGCCCAATTCACCGCGCGCGCCGCCGTTCCCAATTCCTCGGCCAGTCGCGCACTCACACGCATCAACCCGGAACGATGCCCGGAGCCGCCGGTCTTGGTGACGTCGAAAAAAATCATGACTGCCTCGGCGAGGCGATCGTCGCCTCGAACTGCTGCAACAAGCGCGCCGCGTTTTTGTGCGCGTCAAAATTCTCTTCAACCCATTGTCGCGCTGCTGCCCGGAATTTTTCCGCCACGACATCGTCACTCGCCAACTGACGTAAGGCCGCGACCCACCGAGCCGGAGCGTCTTCGGGCACCACGATCCCACTCACCCCATCAGTGATCGCCTCGGTCGTACCCGCAGTCGGCGAGGTCACAACCAACACGCCGCACGACATCGCCTCGGGAATCACATTAGGTAAACCATCGCGATCGCCGCTCGGTGCGATCACGCCGGTGTGCAACAACACATCGGCCCATTCAAATTGCTCCCACACTTCGTGCTGCGCGAGATGGCCGCAAAACGTCAGATCGGCTGCGATACCGAGTAATCCCGCCATTTTCTCCAACGCAGGCCGCAACGGACCCTCGCCCACGATGCGGGCCTGGAACGACACACCCGCTGCGCGCAACGCCGCGTAAATCCGCAGCTGATGGTCGAGGCCTTTTTTTTCCACCAAGCGCGCCACGCAAATCAGGTGAAGCGGCTCCCGCGAGGCACGCAGGCGCTTCAACTTCGGCAGTCGATCTAGGCCGCGGCGGATGGGTAAAATTTTCTCCGACGCAATGCCCCGAGCCACCAAGGCCGCTCGGCCCATCTCGGTTGAGGTGTGGATAAAAGCGGCATGTTCGAGCTTATCGTTGAGCCACCAATCGCCGCCGTGTTCGTAAATATCGTACGCATGCGCGGCGGCGCTGAAGCGATGTGCGTCGAGCCGCCACAGAAGCCACGCCGCCGTGGCTGGCGCTCCGCCCCAGGCCGCGTGCACGAGCGCAGGCCGATTTTTTCGAAAACTGCCCGCAAACAAACACGCGAATCCGGCTCCGAGCATATTTTCCCAAAAATTAATCCACGAGGGCGGCCGCCGCGTGAACAGGCCGTGCAGCACCTGCTTCAAGACTTCGGGTCGGCGATAGCCTTCGTAGGGGATCATCCAAAAAAGGGTGAGCAGACGCCATTTGTTGAAGCGCGTGACCGGCAGGCCACGAAAGGAACTCAAGCCGCCCCAGAGCGAATAAAGGCGCAAGTTTACGCCGTGTGCGCGCATGGCGATGATTTCGCGTTGGAGAAAAGTCTCCGTGCTTTTGGGAAACGTAGTGAAGAGGTAGGCGATGACAGGCTTCGAGTCGGACAAGGTGGCTCGAAACTAGAGCGTCGGGCGCATCGCGGCCAAGCGGATTGCGCAGGTCGAAGTCATTCTCTCGTTTAGCCAGAGGCCACTTGGCCGTTGGCGGGCGGGAAGGCGCGGCGCTGCAACTTGGCTTGGGCGACGTCGTTGGCGAGCCCGACGATTTCGTCGATCAACAGCGTAGGGTCTTCGTCGTAGCGGAGTTTGAGGAAATTTTCTTTCACCCGCGCGTAGGTCGAAGGATCGGCCATCCACATATCGATCATGCGCGCGAAGTCCGCGGCGCTTTCGATTTTATTTGAGGCGGCGCCGTTGCGGAAAAATTTCCACGTGAGCTCTTCCTGCGGCATGATGCCTTGAAAGGCGTTGAAAATAATCGGGCAGCGGAAATGCAGCGCCTTGGCGCACGTGGTCGTACCGCCGCGGGTCACGATCGCGTCGCTGGCCTGCATGAGCAGGTGGACGACCTCGGAATAACCCTCGAGGTAACAGTTGAACTCGGGGTTATTCGCGCGCCAGTGCACGAGTTCGTTGTAGGATTGTTTGTTTTTACCGCAGATGACGATGGCTTGGACGCGGTCGGCGTATTTCACCAGTGCGGGGAGCAACTCGAGGTGCTGGTTGGCGCCGTTGCCACCGGTCGCAAGAAATACGGTGAAAAGATCCGGCCGCAGCCCGAGACGTTTGACGCGGAAGTTGCCGCGCTCGGCCGGGGTGACCGTCTCGAGGAGCGCGCGGGGCAACATGAGATTACCGCGCACGCGGGATTTCTCAGGAGCAATACCCGACTTAACCGCAAAATCGCGCGCCGTGGGGGTGCGAGAAAAATACAAATCCACGGAAGGCTCGATCCAGTTGCGCGAGTAGCCCCAGCCGCCGGAAAACTCGCCGCAATACGTGACGCAACGTACGCGATCAGCTCCGAGTGTCTCGCGCGCGAGTTGGAAAAAACCGCGGTTTAGGCAGTCATGCACGCTCAGGATGAGGTGCGGTTCATAATCGCGCAGTACGCTAATGAAATAGCTGCGACCAAAGGTGACATCACGACTATTGATGTACGAAAGCAGCTCAACGAAGGTATAAAACGCTGTGTGCAGCCAGGGCGCGACCTTTTGGATGCGGTTGTAGAAGCCGACGCCCGCGCGATTCACGACAGAGGATTTCTCCAACATCTGCTCGATACGCACGTCAACTTCGTGGCGATACAGCTGAAAGCACCACTCTGCAAACGCTTCGGCCCGGGCATCGTGTCCGCCGCCCGTGGAGGACGTAAGAATGAGGATGCGAACTTTGGACATGAGGCGACGTTGAGATTGCCGGCTTAATGCCGCGGGCGGGCTGAGCGATCGCGGCGGGCGGCGAGGTGGCGCGGAAACACGTTCAGCGGGCTTGCTTGAAAACGATGCTAACGTTGGCTCCGCCGAAGCCACTCACGTTATTGAGCGCGAATTTGGGCTGCTGCGAAAGCGTGGTACGGATGATGTTCAATCCCTCGCACTCAGGGTCGATTTGGTTGATATGCGCAGAGCCAGGCATAAATCCGTCGCGTACCGCGAGGGCGCAAAAACCACTTTCCATCGCTCCGGCCAACGAGAGGCCGTGTCCAGTGAGCGCTTTGGTGCTACTGATCGCCGGAAGGGCGCCGCTGGGTTGGAAAATCGCGCGCAAAGCCCGCGCCTCCGAGGCATCGCCGATCGGAGTCGAGGTGGCATGCGCGTTGATGTAGTCGATCGCTTCGGGCGCGGTACCGGTCGAGCGCAGGGCATGGGTCATGGCCGCCCGTAGGCCGAGGCCTTCAGGATGCGAGATTGCGACGTTGTGACCGTCGGAAGACTGGCCCCAACCCATGACCTCACAATATGGGGTCACGCCGCGACGGAGCACTTCATCTTCCGTTTCGAGGACGAGGACGACGCCGCCACCGGTGCCGACAAATCCGTCACGCCCCGTATCAAAGGGCCGGGAAGCCGTCGCGGGATCCGTCGAGAGCGATAAAGCGCGCATGCCCGCGAAGGGCAAAATCGCGTCCATGTTTCCATCCTCCGCCCCGACAACAAACATGCGTTTCTGACGCCCTAAAGCCAGATCGTCGTAGGCAAAGCCTAACGCGTGAGATGACGAAGCACACGCCGAGGCAAAGCCGCAGGAAGAGCCCTTGATCTTGAAATGGGCCACGAGGTTAAACTGCACCGCGCCCGATATGGAAGCGACGATACCGAGCGGCGAACAACGCATGACGCCGAGTTTGTGCATGCGCTCCAACATGTGACCCATGAGGTAGGGCGAACCGCCCGACGCAGCGTATAATCCTGTGGCGTCGTTGGAGATATCGGCTTCGGCCAGTTGGGCGTCGGCGATGGCCTGTTGCATTGCGCACCAAGCGTACACCACGTGCGGCGACATGCCACGCAAGAGCTCGCGCTTAATCGAAATACCAGCCGGGAACGTCCAGTCTTCCGCGTCGGTGGAAGCGGTATTAAATCCACGGACGGGAGCGGCGACCTTGACCGGAATTTCCGGAGTCTGAAACGGCGGGTAAAGTTCGAGTCCGTGGCGCAGTTCCCGCAGGCTTTGCGTGACCGAAACCGCATCATTGCCTATGCTGGTGATGAAACCGAGGCCGGTAATAAAAACTCTGGGCATGCGTGGTGCAGGGTGAAGAAGCGTAGAAATCAGGGACCGTAAGCCAGTCCGTACTTCCAAGCTTATGTTAAGATTGTGGATTAAAATCGAGGGCGAAGTCCTCGTGGTCAACGCGGGAGATGACCTTCGTCTTAAGTGACAATCCTAGCGACTTACCCCGCCATCGTCTCTTATAACAACGATAGCGGCAAAAAAAACGGCGGCCGACGGCCGCCGTTGGTAAGCGAGAAAACCGGTAATATTAACGAATATTACGCGCTGGCTGCGGCCCGAAGAGGCGTCGCACTCGGGGTCGCAGGCTTGGTCGGCGCAGTGCCATTGACCTCAACGACGACCGGCGCGGGCGGCGGTACGACCGCTTCGGCATAGCCGAAGGTCAGCGTGATTTCCTCAGCGATGGCGGCCTTTTCCTGGCCGACGCGGATCGAGCCTTCGAACGTCGCCAAGGGCATTTTCATACGCTTGGGCTTGATCGAGAGAGTCAAAATATCGCCAGGACGGCAGACGCGATGAGCCCGCACGCCTTCACAGCCAGTGAAATAGATCATCGAGGAGCTGATGACCTTACCGGGTTCGGGGGTCGCGCCTTCGAGTAAGAACAACACCGCGAGTTGCCCCAACGCTTCCAACATAATGGAGGCAGGCATCACGGGGTTGTTCTTAAAATGACCTTGGAGGAACAATTCTTGCCCCGAGATTTTATATTTTCCGTTGGCTCCACTGGAGCTCACCGAGGCTTCATTGAGAAACAAGAAGGGCGGCTGGATCGGCATCACCGCCGCGATCTGTTCGATCGGGAGAAACTTCGTCGGCTTGGGCAGGGAGAGGCCGCGAATCTTACAATCGATGAACATCTTCACATCGCCGACCGTGCGCAGGTTGCGCAATTCGTCGTTGTTGATGGACATCTGCAAAACGTCTTCCACGAGGATGACGATTTCCATCATCGTAAGCGAATCGATGCCGAGATCCTCGATCAGGCGCAGATCGTCGTCCGCATCCTTGAGCTTGATGCGCAGGTCGGGCTCAACGAAACGCTCGATGATGCCGATGACGACGGCCGGGACGTGCTCGGGATTACCGGTTTTACGGTATTGCACCGCTGACTCAAAAGCTGAGGGAGAACAACGCTTAAGCGCTTCTCTTAGAGATACTTCATCTTCCGGAGCAAACGGTTTTGGCGCGGCCAAAAGCGGTTTATTGTTACCGGGATTGGTTGGTGCTGCATCTGGCATTATGGAATTGTTCTAGGTC
>CAMDRP010000127.1 GCA_945906965.1 Opitutus sp. GAS368
CGAAAAAAAGCCGGGCCGATATGCGTCAGCAAACCCTGGCGAATGAAATCCACCAGCAGATGCGCGATCAGATACGCCGCGATCGAATTTGTCCCAATCACGACCAACGGAAACATCCCGCGGCCCCGCGGCGCCACATCCACGAGCGCGTAAAATCCGGCGAGTAACAAGCTGCACGCGCCGCCGCTAAATAGCACCCAACTGGGCGTCCAAATGCGTTTCACCACCGGACACACGCCGAGCCCACTCAGCAGGGAACCGAGCGCCAACCCACCCAGCCCCGCGATCACCAACCATCGGATTTTTTCCTTCGCCGGACGTTCATCCCGTAACAGACCACCAGCCAACAATCCGAGAATCATCGTCGCCAAAGTCGGCACGAAACTGAGCGTCACGTAACCACCCGGGTGATACACAAAAGGTTTCTCGCGCGGAAAAAGATTAAGCCACACCTGCTCAAAACCGGCGGCGATATGGGTGTTTTTTTGCCAGTGCGCAGCGAATCCGTTGAGTCCATTGGCCTCCCACCAGCTCGAGCTCACCCCAACGGCGGTGTAATCAAAACCCGCCACCGGCAACGGATAGAGCGCAAACGCCGCCCACGTAATCAGGAGGATCGATCCACACGCCAACGCTTGCTCGCGCCGCGAACGTAAACCCAGCGCGAATAAAAAAACGTAGCCCAGCCCGATTTGCGTGAGCGTATCTTCAAACGTCCAATACGTGCTCGTCTTGCCCACCGAGCGCAGCGCAACTCCGAGTAAAATCAAAATCCCAGCTCGCCAGCACGCATGGACGAGCAACGCCGTCATGCCTTGTCCGCGGTTTCGACGACTCGAAAGAGAAAACGGCAACGCGACTCCCACCAAAAAAGAAAATGAGGGCTGAATAAGATCATGCAGCGAACACCCGACCCATTCCACGTGGGATTGTTGAGCGGCGAAAAAACTCCAGAGCTTACTTTCGGGCAAGGCCTGGGCGACGCGCTTCAAGCGCAAGACCTCGGCCATCATCAACAACATCACAAAGCCACGATAGGCATCCAGCGAATCGAGTCGTATGGTTCCTGCCTCATTCAGCGTGGGTGTACTCGCAAGCTGCTTAGACGTAGGGGGCGCCATAAGCCATTTACTTCCAAGTCGGACCCGAGCTTGGCAAGGCCGAACCCTAGACCCCGCCCCTGCCTAAACCCTTTATCCGCCGGGATCACCACCCGCGCATCGCACCGGAACCTGAATTAAACAATTGGGCCGGTCACGTACCCCTACGTGACCGGCCCTTAGCTTTCTATATAACCCCAGACAATGTCGCCGCTATGCGGCAACGAGAGAGATCATTTTCCAGAAACAAGCCCCGTCAACCCGCCTACGTTACGATTGCGCGAACTACAGCGCCTATCGCTCACACCTAAAACCAAATCGATCGGCGCTCTTGCGCGCGCAATCACCCTTGATCTTAGCGCGCTGAAGCGACGAGATGACCGCGCAAAATCCATCCCATGAACCTCACCCAACTAAGCGATCTTCGCCGCACCGTTCTCCTCGCCGCCAGCTTCAGCTTTTTAGCTCTCACCCTTTCAGCCGCCCCGAAAGCCCATCCTGTCACCACCGGCTGGACGGAAGTGTTTGCCGCCGACCTGTCCAACGCCTCGACCGAATCCGGCGACTGGAATTTTGCCCAAGGCGTCCTCGTAGCCAATAATAAGCAGACGCTCTGGACCAAAAAATCCTACGGCAACTTCATTTTGGATTTGGAATTCAAGGTCGCCAAGGAGTCCAACAGCGGCGTCTTCATCCACTCCAGCAACATCAAAGACGTGCTGGCTGCCCTCGAAATCCAAGTGCACGAAAACCAAGACGCGGCCCTTTACGGTATGGTCGGCGCGATTTACAACGCCCAGCCGCCCTCGAAGAATATGGCCAAACCCGTCGGCGAGTGGAACCACTACACCATCACCTGCCAAGATAGCCGCGTGGCGCTCATCTTCAACGGCGAAGAAGTCTTCAACGTCGATCTCAACACCTGGACCGAAGCGAACAAAAATCCCGACGGCACCAAAAACAAATTTGCCAAAGCGCTGAAAGATTACGGCCGCAACGGCCCCATCGGCCTCCAAGGCCTCCACGGCAAAGCACAAGCCCCCGTGTGGTACCGCAACATCCGGATCAAAGAGTTGCCGTAACACTACGACGTTACGCCACAAAGCCCGGTCACCACCGCAGCGTGCATGGAGGGGACTTCGCGCACGGCCATCGCTATCCCCAAAGGAAAACCTATCACCGTACCCGCCGCGCTGAGCGCCAACGTGCGCCACAAAGCGCGCGGCGGCACCGGACAACGCCGCACAAAAAGATAAGCGGCGCTCTATAAGCCAGCGACGGCCGCCCGTCCCACCGTGACAAATAATGGGCTTAATTGCGGATGTTGGCTATCCCCCACGGCCAGCCTGGTCATGGGCAAGGTCATCGCGAAAATAAACACCCCCAAAGCGCCCAGTACGTAACCCAAGGTCACGTTGTGATTCGTGGGATCCTTATCGTTTTTCATTTCTCAAGCAGGCGGGTGCAAGTGGATGCGTGCAAATAAAACCGATATTCTTTAATTTAGCCCATTTGCTTCAGGGGGAAGGTCTAAAATGTCCGCAAACTCATCCTTTAGCAAATTTGCCGTGTCCACAAGGGGCCGAATTGCACCAAAAGTATGTTCAAAGGGTGATGCGATAACTGAATCCACCTTCCCTTTGAGTGCTTTATCGAGCGCCTTATTCGCCTCAGATATTAGTAGCGCGTAGTCTGCTTCGTCGGTTTCTTCGATTCCCAGGTCGGGACCACCTTCGATAAAATTCTCGAGCCGTTGAGCGACCCTATCCATTTCGATCCCTTCGACAATATTCGGAATAATACAAACAGGCCACACGTAGTTAAAAATGTGGGTGATCCCTCTAGGGGCTTTTATTGGGGGCAAAAAATCGTCTCGAGCAGTACAATGATTTTGAAACGAGGTTTGAATTTTATTAAAGAATTTGTCGGGATTTTTTCTATCTTTAAAAAGCGCTTTAGTGTGCACGGACAATTCATTGTAGAGCTCAAAAACTTGTTTACTGTCGTCCAAGAAGTGGAGCTGCGAGGTTCGAAAAAGACCATCGAACGGAAAAAACGACGGACCCTTATTTTCTAGAGCGATAATCTTACGAAAATAAGGAATTTCTATAGGTTGCGAAAAAGACAAAAAACTCAGTCCGGAAAAGCACTGGACTTGATCAGAATCCATAACGGCAGCTACCGGCATAAGGAATAACGACAAACCCACCGTTTCTAACAGGGCACGAGCCATTGGACCACGCAAAATATAATCCGCTTCATTGTTATAAGCCCAGGGCAAAGCTTCGTCAACGGCAGCAAAATCCGAAGTTTTTAGCGCGAGGACTAATGAATCGATAAGCGCATTTTCAGACCGCACATAAACATCCTCCGAGTCATCAACTTTAATTGCGCGATTAAGCCGTTTCAAATTCCGGAGGATCGGGTTAAGCTTTTTCTTTCTCACGGTGTAGGAGCGCAAAGTGGATTCAACCCATGGCCAAAAAGGCGTCAAAATTTTTCGCCACATTCCTATTTCCAGCTGTGTTTTAATCAGCCTAAGTTCCACTTCGATGAAATACCCCACCCTTGCCCTGCTCTTAGCTATCGCCCTTGGTTCCACCTTAGCGGCCAACGCCGCTGAACCGAAACTCACCCCGCTCTTTAACGGCAAAGATCTCACCCATTTCAAAGCCGCGGAATCCGCCGGATTTTGGCGCGCCGAAAACGGCATCCTTATCGGCGAAAACAACGCCGAGAAAAAAGGTAATTACCTCTGGACCGAAAAATCTTACGGCGACTTCGTGATCGAATTCGATGTGCGTTGGAAAGCCACTACCGAGCGCGGCGTCGACACCGGCCTGGAAATGCGCAGCCCGAAAATCCAGCTCCAGCTTGGCATTTCCGGCAGCTTGCGCGTGGACATGACGGGCTCGTTTTACACCGGCGGCAAACCCGCCTACCCCGAAATCGGCCAAGCCAAAGACGCCAAAAAACTCATGAAGCCTGAAGGCGAGTGGAACACCCTCCGCATTCAGGCCAAGGGCAACACCTTCACGTGCTGGATCAACGGCCAAAAAGCCTCCGAATACACCGACGCCAAATTCTCCGGCGCCGCTCCCCTCGGTTTTCAAATCCATCCTGGCGTCGTGATGAAGTGCGAATATCGCAACATCCGCCTCGCTGAACTTTGAGCCGCGGCGGTTCGCCGGGATCCTGCCCATGAAAAACCCGCTCCGATCCCTGCTCATGGCCGTACTTCTTTCGACGGCGGTCCCGGCTGCCGATTTCCCCTTCGCCGAAGCCACGATCGAGCAGCTGCAAACTCGCATGGTGGCCGGCCAGCTCACGGCCCACCAACTAACCGCCGCTTATCTTGAGCGGATTGCGCAGATCGACCGCGCCGGCCCGAAACTCAACTCCGTCATCGAGCTCAATCCCGATGCACTTGCCCTCGCTGATGCCCTCGATAACGAGCGCAAAGCGGGAAAAATCCGCGGGCCCTTGCATGGCATTCCGGTTCTACTCAAGGACAACATCGACACCGCCGATCGCATGCAGACAACCGCTGGCTCACTGGCGCTGGTCGGTCAAAAAGTCCCGCGAGATGCCGGCGTGGTCGCCCGTCTGCGCGCCGCCGGTGCCGTCATTCTCGGTAAAACCAATTGCAGCGAATGGGCCAACTACCGCGGCCATAATTCCAGCAGCGGCTGGAGCGGCCGCGGCGGTCAAACGCTCAACCCCTACGCGCTCGACCGTAGCCCCTCGGGCTCTAGCTCGGGTTCCGGCACCGCCGTTTCGGCCAACTTATGCGTCGTCGCCATCGGCACCGAGACCAACGGCTCGATCGTCTCGCCTGCCTCCGTCAGCGGTGTCGTCGGCGTGAAACCCACCGTCGGGCTCGTGAGTCGCGACGGCATCATTCCGATTTCAGCCTCCCAAGACACCGCCGGCCCGATGGCGCGCACCGTGCGTGATGCCGCCCTCGTCCTCGCCGCCCTCGCCGGCACCGACGCGCACGACCCGGCGACGCACGCGATTCCGGCGAGTCTCCTGCACGAGCTCACCACGCTGCCGCCCGGCGCGCTTAGAGGCGCGCGCCTCGGCATCGTGCGCCACATCTCCAGCTTTCACGCGCGGATGGACCCGCTGCTCGACGGCCTCATCGCTACACTGCGCGCCGCCGGCGCGGAAATCATCGACCCTGTCGCGATCCCCTCGCTGGCGAAATTGGGCCAGGCCCCGAGTACCGTGCTTTCCTACGAATTCAAAGACGGACTCAACCGCTACCTCGCCACGCCCGGCCGCGTGACGCCGATGCACACCCTCGCCGATCTCATCGCGTTCAACACCGCCCACGCCACGGCCGAGCTGCGTTTTTTTGGCCAAGAACTCTTCATCGCGGCGCAAGCCCGCGGACCGCTTACGGATAAAACTTACCTGGAGGCGCGCGCCGCCTGCCTCCAACTCACGCGCACGGAAGGAATCGATACCGCACTCGCCACGCATCGCCTCGACGCCCTCGTTTATTTCACCAAAGGCGCCGCCACCCTCACCGATCACCTCAACGGCGAAGGCAGCAGCGGCGGGAGCTCGACGCTCGCGGCGGTCGCTGGTTATCCGAGTGTGACCGTGCCCGCGGCCCACGTGTTTGGCCTGCCGATCGGTTTATCTTTTACCGGCTCGCCTTGGAGCGATGCCCGCCTGCTCGCCCTCGCCGCCGACTTCGAGACGCACAGGAAAGCTCGGACCGAACCGAGATTCCACCCCACCAGCGCGACCCCATAACCGGGCGCCTCGCTTCATCCCCGCCGCAGTGATGCGAGGCCCAAGACCTCGTTTGACTGGCAGAAATCTCTCGCCAATCTAACTGCCATTGGCCGCTAGTTAAATTTCCACTCCGTTCGTAGCCGATCCTTTTTTATGTCCCAATCCAACACCACCCCCGACACCCGCAAAAAATGCGGCTGCGGTACCACCAAAGACGCCCAAGGCTATTGCGACGGTTCGCACGCCAAGCTCCCGCCCAAAGACACCCGCAAGAAATGCGGCTGCGGTACCACCAAGGATGCCCAAGGCTATTGCGACGGCTCGCACGCCAAAAAAGCCTGATTGATTCGCTCCGCTAAAATCTCCGCGCTGCACGGGTCGACTCGTGGGCGCGGAAACCTAAAGGCTGACGGCAGTTTCAATCTGCGTCAAAATTCCGAGGTATTACTTAGGGCCTAAAGCTATGTATTTGTCGGCGACAAGGAACCCGCCCACATCCCGGCGACCCAAGCCAACATTTCTCTTAAGTTGATGCCTTCATCCCACCTCGGCCTCCCCCTACGCTTTCACCTCTATGTTTGGGGTGCTCTGCTTGTCCTCATCCTCGCTCTTTTCGCCCTCAATCAAACCTACGCCGGCCGCGACATCTGGAATTCCATCACCGAGAGTGGCGACCTGCGCCGGAGTAACTACGCCGAGCGCATCTACCGCCAAAATTTCTTCCGTACCCGCGCCAATACCTGGTCCAACCTCGCTTACATCGCCCTCGGCTTTTACGCGTTCGCCTGGGCCGCGCAAGACCGCCGCCGCGCCTGCCCGACTACTTCCACGTCGCGCCCCGTTGCTCCTTCGTACGTAGTCGCGACACCCGCGCTCAGCGTCCTGTTTGGTCTAACCTGCTGCGGGCTTGGCTTCGGCAGTGGCTACTTTCACGCCACGCTTACCCGCTTCGGCCAACAACTTGACGTCGCCTCCATGTACGGGCCGCTGCTTGTGTTTCTCACCTTCAACCTCGGCCGCTGGTGGCCGCGTATCATTTTTCCCCCCTTACGGCTAAACGCACCCTCGTGGCCCTTGCTCTGCACCTGGGTCGTTCTGACCAGCGCCTTACTTTTTTATCTCAGCGGACGGCGCGAAAACCCGGCCCTTTCGGGCCGGGATGAAGCGCCGCCCTCCTTGATTTTTGAGCTCCCGCGAAAAAAACTTCACTTCAGCCTTTACGAGTCGCTCCGAAAATAATTTCTAGCCCCCGCAATAAATGGCGACGATCCTCAAAGCCTTTCGTTTCGCCCTCGAGCCGACCCAGGCTCAGGACGCCGCGTTGCGGGCTTGGGTTCCCTCCTTACGTTTCCTCTGGAACTGGATGCTCGCGCAGCGCAGCGATGCGTACCAAGCAAGCGAGGGCCGAGTGCGGATTAATTACCATGATCAAGCCGCGCAACT